>NZ_JBFBAG010000039.1:0-111240 GCF_040682155.1 Amycolatopsis sp. NPDC051371 | reverse complement strand
GGCCACAACGCCGCTCTGCGGCAGCTCGCCAACCGGCTCGTCGGCATTCTCCACGGCTGCCTCACAACCGGCACCGTCTACGACGAACAGACCGCCTGGTCGCATCACGCCGAGAACGTCGCTGCTTGACATCTACCCTCCTGGGATGTCTTTCAGAGCGAGCGGGAGATGATTTCCTTCATGATCTCGCTGGTACCACCGAAGATCCGCGAGATCCGGACGTCGGCCCACGCGCGCGCGATCGGGTACTCGCTCATGTAGCCGTAGCCGCCGAAGAGCTGCACGCAGTCGTCGATCACCTTGTTGACGCGCTCGGTCGTCCACAGCTTCGCCATCGCCGCGCCCTGGACGTCGAGTTCGCCCTTGAGGTGGCGTTCGATGCACTGGTCGAGGAACGCCCGCGCGACGGCCGCCTCGGTCGCCGCCTCGGCGAGCTTGAACTTGGTGTTCTGGAAGGAAAAGATGGGCCGGCCGAACGCCGTGCGCTCCTTCGTGTACTCCAGCGTGAGGTCGACCGCGGCCTCCAGCCCGGCCACCGCGGTGACGGCGATGATCAGCCGCTCCTGCGGCAGCTGCAGCATCAGCTGGAAGAAGCCCTGGCCTTCGGCGTCGCCGAGGAGGTTGGCGGCGGGCACGCGGACGTCGTCGAAGAACAGCTCGGCGGTGTCCTGGCCCTTGAGGCCGACCTTGTCGAGCACGCGGCCGCGGCGGAAGCCCGGGGTGTCGGTCTCGACCACGATCAGCGAGACGCCCTGCGCGCCCGCGTCCGGGTCGGTCTTGCAGGCGACGACCACCAGGCCGGCGTGCAACCCGTTGGTGATGAAGGTCTTGGCGCCGTTGATGACGTAGTGGTCGCCGTCGCGCACCGCGCGGGTCTTGATGCCCTGCAGGTCCGACCCGGTGCCGGGCTCGGTCATCGCGATCGCGCCGACCAGCTCGCCGCTGGCCATCTTCGGCAGCCACTCGCGCTTCTTCTCTTCGGAGGCGTACGCGCTCAGGTAGTGCGCGACGATTCCGTTGTGGACGGTCACGCCCCACGCGCTGTCACCCGAGCGCGCCTGCTCCTCGTAGAGCACGGCCTCGTGGGCGAAGGTACCGCCGCCCCCGCCGTACTCCTCGGGGATGGACAGGCAGAGCAGGCCGACCTCGCCGGCCTTGGTCCACAGCTCTCGGTCGACCTTCTTCTCGGCCGCCCAGCGTTCCTGGTGCGGCACGGCCTCCTTCTGCAGGAACGACCGCGAGAGCTCGCGGAGGTCGTCGAGCTCGGTCGTGCTCCAGGAGCTCTTCGGGAGTTGAAGCGGCACGGGACCTCCTGCTGGAAAACATGACGATCAGCATGTAAGTTCACTTCGGAATGTACATCCGTACCGGCCTGTAGGTAAAGCAGGGAGGCCGAAGTGACCTCGACGGCGCACCGGACCCAGGCGCAGCGGCGCGAACAGACCCGTACCGCGCTGCTCGACGCGACCATCGACTGCCTGGTGGACGTCGGGTACGCGCGCACGTCGGTGCAGGAGATCTGCGCCCGCGCCGGCGTCTCGAAGGGCGCGGTGCAGCACCACTTCACCGCGAAGGCCGAGCTGATGGCGGCCGCCGTCGAACACCTGACGACGAAGCTGCGTCACCAGCTCGCCGCGTCGCTGGACGAGCTGCCCAGCGGCGGCACCGGCGTCGCCGCGGCGATCGACCTGCTCTGGACCGGCTATTCCGGCACGCTCTCGACCGCGGTCACCGAGCTGTGGGTCGCCGCCCGCACCGACCCCGAGCTGCGCGCCGCCATCCGCCCGGTCGACCGCGCGCTCGGCCGCGCCACGCTCGAGCACGTCACCCAGGTCGCCGGTGAGCTGCCGCCCGAACGTGCGGAGATGCTGTTCTGGCTCACCGTGAACCTGACCCGCGGGCTGGCGCTGGACGCCGAGCTCGGCGGCGACCCGAACCGGCGGCGACAGCTCCTGGAAGAGTGGAAGCGGATCGCGGTGCTGCTCTACCAGGACGCAACCACTGCGCCAAGCTGACCAGCCGGGACCCGCAAGGGCTGGAATACCCCTTATCCCGCAGGCGGATTCGTGGTCCAATCCCCCCGGAAGAGGGGAGCTCCGATGACCGCCAGCCCGTACCAGAACCCGTACGGCCCTCCCCCGCCACAACCACAGCCACCACGGCCGCCCGCCGACGCCGGCGCGCGCCTTCGGCTGATCGCCGGGATCGTCGGCGCCGTCGCCGCGGTGGTCGTGCTGGCCGGGTCGTTCCTCCCGCAGACGAAGTTCGAGCAGGTCGTCGGCGGCAAGGCCGAGAGCAGCCAGACGATCAGCGCCTGGTCACGCTCGTTCGACGTCGAACCCAGCGACGAAGCGAAGAAGTTCTACGAGAACACCCACGTCGCGCACTACGGGATCCCGCTCTCCGCCGGCGCGCTGGTGCTGCTGGCCGGAGCCGGGCTGGCGTTCGCGGGCGCGCGCCGCTCGGCGGGCTTCGGCGTGCGGTCGGGCGCCCGGACGGCTCTCGTGGCCGGTGGCGCGGGGGTGGCCGCGGCGGTGTGGATGCTCGGCATGGACGTCTCGGCGACCTTGAGCTACGAGTCCGACGACGGGTCGCTCAACTCGGTCTACTCGACCGGCCTCGGGTTCTGGATCCTGCTCGGCGGCGGCGCGCTCGGCGTCGTGACGCTGGTCCTCGCGACGCTCGCCGGACGACGTCCGGCCACCGGGCCGTCGGGACCACCGCCGGGGCCGTACGGCCAGCCCTACCAGCAGCAGTCGAGGCCGTACCCGGTGCCGCCGCAGCAGTTCGCGCAGCCCTATCCGGGCGCGCAGCAGTACCCGGGCGGGCCGCCGCCGTACCCGGGCGCGCCGTCGTCACAACCGTTCCCGGCGCAGAGCGCACCGGTTTCCCAGCCCTTCCCGGCGCAGAGCGGGCCGGTTTCGCAGCCGTTCCCCGCCCAGTCCGGGGAGGTGGGGACGCCTTCGCAGCCGTTGCCCGCCCAGTCGGGCGGACTGTCGCCGCGACTCGACGACCCCTACGGCGGCGCGACGCAGGCCCAAGCGCACCCCGGTCAGGAGCCGCCGTCGCCGACCGAGCCGAACTACCAGCTCCCGCCGCTGAACCCACCCAAGACGTGAAACTTATTCACATCAGACTGGACAACTGACGTACCGACGGTATGGTGTACTCGTCGGTAACCCCTGCGCGGCGTCGTGCGGACTCCGGACGCCGCGGAACGGAGACGTCATGACCAGCACGACCCCCGCGAACGCAGTCGAAGACACCCCTTTGCCGCCGACCGTCGGCGGCGTCGCCGGGGCGCCCGGCTCGGCGCGGGCGGCCCAGCTCGTCGCCCGCGTGGCGGGCGGCGCGGACTCGGCGCCGATCCGCATGCACGCCCCCTTCACCGGGCAGCCGATCGCGACGCTGCCCCAGGCCACCGACGCCGACGTCCGCGCGGTGTTCGCCGGCGCGCGGACCGCCCAGCGGGCCTGGGCGGAACGCTCCCCGGCCGAGCGCGCCCGCGTCCTCACCCGGCTGCACGACCTGGTGCTCGCCCGCCAGGACGAGGTGCTCGACCTGGTCCAGGTCGAGGCGGGCAAGGCCCGGCTCGACGCGTTCGACGAGGTCAGCGCGACCGCGCTGGTCGCGGCCTACTACGGCAAGCACGCCGCCAAGCTGCTCGCCCCGCGCCGCGTCGCGGGCGTCATCCCGGGGCTGACCCGCGCCGGCGAGATCCGGCACCCCAAGGGCGTCGTCGGCGTCATCTCGCCGTGGAACTACCCCCTCGCGCTCACCGCGATGGACGTCCTCCCCGCGCTCGCGGCCGGCAACGCCGTGGTGCAGAAGCCGGACAACCAGACCGCGCTTTCGGCGCTGTGGCTGCAGGAGCTCGCCGAGGAGGCCGGGCTGCCGGCCGGGATCTGGCAGATCGTGCTCGGCCGCGGCTCGAAGATCGGCACCGCGCTGGTCGAGGAGTCGGACTACCTGTGCTTCACCGGGTCCACGCCGACCGGCAAGGAGCTGGCGGGGCAGGTGGCGAAGCGGCTGACGTCGTACTCGCTGGAGCTCGGCGGCAAGAACCCGATGGTCGTGCTGCCCGACGCCGACATCGCGAAGGCGGCGACGGGCGCGGTGACCGCGTGCTTCTCCTCGGCCGGCCAGCTGTGCGTGTCGGTCGAGCGGATCTACGTCCACGAGTCCGTCCGTGAGGAGTTCACCCGGGCGTTCGTCGCGCGGACCGCGGCGGTGAAGCTCGGCGGCGCGCTCGACTACCAGGCCCAGATGGGGTCGCTGACGTCGGAAGACCAGCTCGCGACGGTGTCGGCGCACGTCGAGGACGCCCGCGCGAAGGGCGCTTCGGTGCTCACCGGCGGCCGCGCCCGGCCCGACCTCGGGCCGCTGTTCTACGAGCCGACGATCCTTTCCGGCGTCACGCCGGACATGGTGCCGTTCGCGGAGGAGACGTTCGGGCCGGTCGTCTCGATCTACGGCTACACCGACGTCACCGACGCCATCGACCGGGCCAACGACACGCCGTTCGGGCTCAACGCCAGCGTCTGGTCGCGCAACGGCCGCGCGGGCTGGGAGGTCGCGGCGCGCCTCAAGGCCGGGACGGTCAACGTCAACGAGGGCTACGCGGCGACGTTCGGCAGCGTCGGCGTCCCGATGGGCGGCATGAAGGACTCCGGCGTCGGCCGCCGCAACGGCGCCGAGGGCCTGCTGAAGTACACGGAGTCCCAGTCGATCGCGCTGCAGCGCGGGCTGGCGCTCCGCCCGCCGAAGCGGGTCCCGGGTTCGCTGTGGTCCCGCGGCATGACGCTGGGCCTCAAGGCCCTCCGCCGCCTCCCCCGGTGACGCAACCCGTAACTCGCGTGATCAGCGACGGAACTCGCGTGATTGAAGCCGTACCGGCTCTGATCACGCGAGTTCCGGCTTCGATCACGCGAGTTACGGGTCTGATCACGCGTGTTCGGCGGTCGGGGCCGTGAGCAGGCCCCGGTCGTAGGCGATCGCTACCGCTTCCGCGCGGCGGCTCGCGCCGAGTTTCGCCATCACGCGGGACAGGTGGACGCTGACCGTTTTTTCGCTGATGTACAGCTCTTCGCCGACCTGGCGGTTCGTGCGGCCCAGCGCCACGCGCTCGAGGACGTCGCGCTCGCGGTCGGTCAGCGGGTTCGCGACCGTGCGGACCGGGGCCGCCGGTTCCGCGCCCGCCAGCTCGACGCGGGCGCGGTGCGCGAGGTCGCGGACGGCGTCGCGCAGCGGGATCGCGCCGAGGCGCATCGCCACCGCGTGGGCCGACTCCAGCGCTTCCCGCGCGTCGCCGTCGTCCGTGGCCAGGCGTGCTTCGGCCTCGTGCCAGCGGCAGACCGCCTGCTCGTACACGGCGCCGTAGCCGAACGCCTCCGCCGCCGCCGCCCACTTCTCCGCGTCACCCCGGCCGGTCAGGCACGACGCCGCCGCCTCCAGCCGGGCCAGCCACGCCCGGCCCTCCGGTCCGAGCGTCCCCGAGCGGGGCTGCCCGACGACCGAGCACATCCGGCCGTGCGCCAGCATCCGCTCGCCCGCCGCCACCGCGGCGTCGGCGGCGGCCTGGTCACCGCGGACCCGGGCGTCGGTGGCCAGCGCGGCCGCGGCGGTGACGCCGACCGCGGCCACCCGGATACCGGCCAGCAGCCCGGGTTCGATCCGCTCCAGCCAGCCGATGAGGTCTTCGGCGCGGCGCACGGCCTCGGCGTGGTCGCCCCGCCAGTACGCCAGCTGGATGCCCGCGTCCCCGACCGACAGCGGGATCTGCATGTCCGCCGTCCAGTGCTGCCGCAGCCCGGCGACGAGCTTCGTGGCTTCGTCGAACCGGCCGCGCGCGACGACGAACAGCGACCAGATCGCCAGGATCCGCGCGGCGACCGCGCTGGACACCCCGCGCCCGGCACGTCCGGCGCTCTCGTCCGGCCAGTCGCCCATCAGGTAGCGCAGCATCAGCTGCCGCGCCCGCAGCTCCAGCCCGTAGACGCTCCAGCTCAGCCCGGCCTCCTCGGCCCGGGCGACGCCGCGCCCGGCCTCGTCGAGCGCTTCGGCGAACTCGGCTTGGTCGTCGTAGCTCAAGGCGAGGAAGTAGGTCGCGCGGATCTCGGTGTTCGGGGCTTCGGCGTCCCGCGCCTTGCGCTGGGCCTTGCGCAGCCATTCGCGCGCCTCGGCGGGATCGCCCGCCGAGTCGGCCAGCGTCCCCAGCGTGGTCAGCGCCGACGCCTCCGCGCCGGCCGCCCCGACCGCCTGCGCGTCGGCGACCGCGGTGCGCGCGCTGTCGAGCGCCGCCTCGGGCTGTTCGAGAATCCGCAGGAACCCGGCCCGGCTGGCCAGTATCCAGGCCCGCGTGCCGCTCGGTTCGGCGTCCTTCACCAGGTCCCAGGCGCGGTCGATGGCCGCGGTCGCCTCGTCGAGCGTGCCCTCCAGGGCGAGCAGCGCCTCCGCCAGCCGCCGCCACGTCTTCGCCGCGCGGTCGACCGCAGTGTCCGGTTTCAACGCCTGCGTGGCCGACCGCGCGAAGGCCGCCGCGCGCTCGGGCTCACCGGACGTGCCCGCGTAGTAGGACGCCTCGTGCAGCAGCCGCAGCTCGTCGAACCCCTCGGGCCGCTCGGCCGCGGGGACGGCGTCCCAGATGGACAGTGCCTGCTCGACGTGCTGCAGCGCCGACCCGGGCGCGCCGAGCTTCTCGGCCTCGTCCATCGCGCGCAGCAACGCCGGCAGCGCGGTGACCAGGTCGCTGCTCTGCATCGAGTGGTAGGCCAGCTTCGCGTCGTGGCCGCGGCCCTGCGGCCGCGCCCGGATCCGGGCCGCGTACGCCGCGTGCGTGCGCGACCGCTCCCCCGGCAGCAGGTCGCCGTACACCGCTTCCTGCAGCAACGCGTGCCGGAACGTGTAAGAGCCGTCGGACAGCACCACCAGGACGTGGTGCTGGACGGCTTCGCGCAGTGCCTCGTCGAGCTCCAGCTCCCCCAGCCCGGAGACCTCGGCGAGCGCGCCGTGCATCACCGGCTCGTTGGCCACCGAGATCACCCGCGCGACCCTGCGGGTGTCCGGCGAGAGCCGCTCGAGCCGGGACAGCAGCACCTCGGCGAGCCCGGCGGGCAGGTCGTTGCACTCGGACTGGGTGGCGAGCAGCTCCTCGGCGAAGAACGGGTTGCCCTCGGACCGGGCGACGATGTCGGCCACGACGTCCGCCGGCATCGGCTCGTCGGCCAGCGCCTCGACGAACGTCCGGGCGTCGGCGGTACCGAAGGGGTGCAGGTCGACGCGCTCGACGGTGGCGAGCCGGACCAGCTCCGAAAGGAGACCGCGGAGCGGGTGGCGCCGGTGCACGTCCTCCTCGCGGTAGCTGCCCACGACCAGCAACCGCTGCGCCCGCAGCCTGCTGAGCAGGAAGGACAGCAGGTTGCGGGTCGAGGCGTCGGCCCAGTGGAGATCCTCGAGGAGGATCACCACCGGGCGCGACTCCGCGATCTCGGTCAGCACCCCCAGTACCGCGTCGAACAACTGCAGCTGACCAAGATCCTGCTCGGGCCGGGGACGCACCATCGTCTCCCGGTCGTTCGAGGTCATCGGCGGGTATTCGGCCGCCCGGGGCTCCTCGACGCCCTGGCCCTGCGGCAGCAGCCGCCCGAGCGCGGGCCGGAGCCGCACCGCCGCGGCCACCGCCTGGTCCGCCGCGCTGCCCAGCGGGGCGAGCGCTTCGGCGAACGGAAGATAAGGAAGACCGCCTTCGCGGACGTCGATGCAGCGGCCGGTGAGCAGCAGCCCACCGCACGCCTCGACGTGCTCGCCCAGCGCGGTCAGCAGCCGGGTCTTGCCGACCCCGGCGTCCCCCGAGAGCAGCACCGCGCCGGCTTCGCCACGTTCAGCCCGGGCGAAGGCGGCGCGGAGCCGCCGCATCTCGTGGGTACGGGCGACGAGCGGGATTCCGGAGCCGAGTCGGGGCACGATCAGCATTGTCGCCTACCCCACCGACAAGTTCCGCACGCTTATCGCCTTGGACACCATCACCCCCGCCCCTACCGGGCGGTCTCGCCGACACCGGCGGTTTCCCGCGCGGCCTCGCGGCGCTCCTGCGCCGGCACGTCGACGTCGGTCCGCGCGGCCCGCAGGTGGCGGACGGCGCGGCGCGCGCGGGCGGCCCAGACGCTGCGCCCGGCCTTCCGCAGTTCCTCGGCCCGGTAAGCCGCTTCGGCCCGGACCGCGTCGAGCATCAGATCGCTGTGCATCGTGTTCCCCTTGTTCCCGAGTTCTCCGGTTGGTAGGACTCAGGTTCGTCCTGAGGGGGAGCCTCAGGCATCGGGTGATCACGCAGCCCTGGTCGCGAAAAGACCCCTTACTCCCGGCCGAGCCCAGCTCGGCGAGGGTAAGGGGTCTTCGAAAACCGCCTCAGTCGTGCGCCGGGCCGCCGGGCCGCACCGCGGCCAGCAGCCCCCGCCAGCCCGATGCGGGCAGGCGGAAAGCACCACCTTCGGGGTCCTTCGAGTCGCGCAGCGCGGCACCACCGGCGACGAACGCGACCTCGACGCAATCGTTGCCGCCACCGCTGTGGCTGCTCTTGAACCACCGCGCCCCGGAGAATTCAGCTTCCATGGTCCCCACTCCTTACTGTGTCCTCGGTTCCAGATGGTGCACCGGAGCCGGAACGGCAGCCTGTTCGGCGAACCGTCCGGCGGCCTCGGCGATCAGCGCCACCGAGTCGTCCGGCTTCAGTGCGGCCGCGCGCAGATGGTCGAACATCAGCCCGTAGCGCCGGACGTCTGTGGGTTCCTCCAGGTAGAGGCCGCTGGACGTGCTGTCGTCGACGTAGACGACGTCCGGGTCGGCCTGCTCGGGGAAGCCCATGATCAGGAAGGGGCCCTCCATGCCCGGGTGCGCGCCGGCGCCGAACGGCACGACCTGGACGGTCACGTTCGGCTTCTCGGCGAGCGCGACCATGCGGTAGAGCTGCTCGGCCATCACCTCGGGGCCGTCGACGACGCGGCGCAGGACGGCTTCGTCCATCACCGCCCAGTACTCCGGCGGCGGGGTGTCGGACAGCAGCTCCTGACGCGCCATCCGGGCGGCGACGCGGCGGCGGATCTCGGCCTCGTCGGCGTCCGGCCGCAGTGCCCGGATCACCGCGCGGGCGTACCGCTCGGTCTGCAGCAGGCCGGGCACGAGCAGCGCCTGGAACGCGCGCAGCGAGCTGGCGTCGGCCTCGAGCCCGACGAAAGTGCCGGTGAAGACCTCGTTGTAGGCGTGCCACCAGCCGCGCTTGCGGGCCTCCCTCGCCAGCTGGACGAGCGCTTCCTGCTCGTCGCCCGTGATGCCGTAGAGGGCCAGCATGTCCCGCGCGTCACGCGGGGTGACCCCCACGTGGCCGGTCTCGATGCGGCTGACCTTCGACGCGGAGCACTCGAGCTTCTCGCCCACCTCGTCGATCGTGAGGTCCGCGGCTTCGCGCAGCCGGCGCAGCTCTCCCGCGAGCCGCCGGCGGCGCACTGTGGGGCTCTGTCCCCTTGCCATCGCGGCACCTCCGGATGTCGACGGCGTCGTAGCCGTTCGCTTGCTCCCAGTATCTAACAGGGACGTTCGAGTAATCGCACGGTACCTATTACCGGTGTCGTATCTGCAATTTGCAGAATGCTTCTGTATGCTCGCACCCTGCGCTGCGACAGGACGCGGCGGGTTTGCTTCCCCAGCCCCACCGAGGGCCTGTGAGCAGCGTAGACGATCGATCCACGGCTCGCCGCGTGATCATCGGGAGAAGAGGTCCGGGGCCGCCCCCCGATCGGCCCCGGCCCTCTTCCGTCACCTCGGCGCCTTATTGGCAGAACGTTTATTCCGCCTATTCGTCGCCCGTAAGGGTGATTTCCCGACAAGCTTCAGAGGACGCGCAAGAGTCCTTCTTGGACGACCGTCGCGATGAGGGTGCCGTCCTCGCCGAAGAACCGGCCCGTGGCCAGGCCCCGCGCGCCGGAGGCGGTCGGCGACGCGCTGTCGTAGAGGAACCACTCGTCGGCGCGGAACGGCCGGTGGAACCAGAGCGCGTGGTCGAGGCTCGCGCCGAGCACCTTGTCGGTGTCCCAGTAGACGCCGTGCCGCGCGAGCACCGAGTCCAGCAGCGTCATGTCCGAGGCGTAGGTCAGCACGCAGACGTGCAGCAGCTGCTGGTCGGGCAGCTTCCCGTCGGCACGCATCCACACCTGGTTGCGCGCGGGCCGCTCCCCCGTGTCGCGGGTGACCCACGGCGGCTCGTTGACGTACCGCACGTCGATCGGCCGCGGCCGGCTGTGCGCTCCGATCGCATAGCCCTCGGCGCGTTCCATCAGCGTCGGCAGCGTCTCGGGGGCCGGCACGCCCTCGGGCATCTCTTCGGCGTGCTCGATGCCCGGCTCGTCCTTCTGGAACGACGCCGAGAGCGAGAAGATCGCCTTGCCGTGCTGGATCGCGATGACCCGGCGGGTGGTGAACGACCGCCCGTCGCGGATCCGGTCGACCTCGTAGATGATCGGCACGCTGGGGTCGCCGCCGCGGATGAAGTACGCGTGCAGCGAGTGGACCCGGCGCGCCTCGGGGACCGTGCGCCCGGCCGCGACCAGTGCCTGGCCGGCGACCTGCCCGCCGAACACCCGCACCGGCGAGTGGGCGGGCGAGACGCCGCGGAAGATGTTCTCTTCGATCTTTTCGAGGTCCAGCAGCGCGATCAGGCGGTCCAGCACGGGCTGGCCGCCACCCGGGATCTCCAGTTCGGTGGCGGCCGTCCTGGCCATTTCAGTCATGGCCAGACCCTATGTGCTGCGGGGGCAGGACGTCCCTTATGCGTGGTCGTCTTCACCGAGGCGGTGCACGTGGATCAGGTTCGTCGAGCCGACGGTGCCCGGCGGGGACCCGGCCACGATGACGACCAGGTCGCCCTTCTGGTACTTGCCCATCTCCAGCATCGAGTGGTCGACCTGCTGGATCATCTGGTCGGTGGAGTCCACCCGCGGCACGATGTGGGTGTTGGTGCCCCAGGTCATCGACAGCTGGCTGCGGACGCAGTCCTCCGGCGTGAACGCCAGCAGCGGCAGCCGCGTGTGCAGCCGGGCCAGGCGGCGCACGGTGTCGCCGGACTGGGTGAACGCGACCAGCGCCTTCGCGTTGAGCCGCTCGCCGATGTCGCGGGCGGCGTAGGAGATCACGCCGCGCTTGGTGCGCGGGACGTGCGTCAGCGGCGGCACGATCGGCGAGTCGGTCTCGACCGCCTCGATGATCCGGCCCATCGTCTGGACGACCTCGATCGCGTACCGGCCGACACTGGTCTCGCCGGACAGCATCAGCGCGTCGGCGCCGTCGAGGACGGCGTTCGCGACGTCGGAGGCCTCGGCGCGGGTCGGCCGGGAGCTGTTGATCATCGACTCGAGCATCTGCGTCGCGACGATGACCGGCTTCGCGTTCTCGCGGCAGATCTGGATGGCGCGCTTCTGCACCAGCGGGACCTGCTCCAGCGGCAGCTCGACGCCCAGGTCGCCGCGGGCGACCATCACCGCGTCGAAGGCCAGCACGATGGCCTCGAGGTTGTAGACCGCCTCGGGCTTCTCGATCTTCGCCACGACCGGCAGCCGGCCCTTGCCGACGCGGTCCATCACCTGGTGGACCAGGTCGATGTCGGCCGGCGAGCGGACGAAGGACAGGGCGATGAAGTCGACGCCCAGCTCAAGGGCGAACTCGAGGTCTTCGATGTCCTTCTCGGACATCGCCGGCACGGAGACGTCCATGCCGGGCAGCGAGACGCCCTTGTTGTTGCTGACCGGGCCGCCTTCGGTGACCTCGCACACCACGTCCTGGCCGTCGACCTCCTTGACCACCAGGCCGACCTTGCCGTCGTCGACGAGCAGGCGGTCACCGGGCTTGGCGTCCTTCGCCAGGCCCTTGTAGGTGGTCGAGACGCGGTCGTGGGTGCCGGCGACGTCCTCGACGGTGATCCGGACGATGTCGCCGTTGTGCCACTCGACCGGGCCACCGGCGAAGGTGCCGAGACGGATCTTCGGGCCCTGCAGGTCGGCGAGGATGCCGACCGCCCGGCCGCTCTCGGCGGCCGCGTTCCGGATGAGGTCGTAGACCTCCTTGTGGTCGCCGTGGCTGCCGTGGCTGAAGTTCATCCTGGCCACGTCCATGCCAGCGTCGACGAGGGCCCGCATCTTCTCCGGCGTAGCGGTGGCAGGGCCCAGGGTACAAACGATCTTCGCGCGTCGGCTCACGTTCGCACAGCGTAGTCCCTCTCCGCCCGTTCGTCTGTACCGATCCCGAAAAGTTCAGAGAAACTGTTCAGAAACCTGCGGGGTCAGGTCACGCGGGCGGCCCGGCCGATCACGCGGGCTTCCCTGGTCGGCGCCAAAGTCGGCGATCGACGCGCCGGCGAACGGGTGCCGAGCGCGAGTGTCTGCGCGGCAGGGGTCTGGTAGGGGGCCTGACTGTCGCGAATGAGTCATTCGGGACATCCGGCGCCGCGAATGAGTCATGGGCGACGTTGCGAGGCGCGCTAGCGGCGCGGCTGCTCGCTGGGCCCGACCCGGTCACGGGCCCATTCGTTGAACTCGCGCAGCTGCCGCCAGGCCTTCCGGACCCGCTCGAGGGCGCCCCGCTCGTGCAGGACGTCGTCCGGCTCCCAGACGCGGACGGCGTACACCGAGCGGTAGCGCAGCAGGTCGAGGCGGGGGTGCTCGGCGTCGAAGCCCCGCGGCTTCGACTTCAGCCGGTCGCCCCGGATTTCCCAGCCGGCGCGCTCGAGCTTGGTCAGGATCTTCTGCAGCGCTTCGCCGTGCAGCTCGGTGTCGACGGCCGTGCGGAAGCGCGCGATCTGGTCGGACGCCAGGTAGAAGCAGCCACCGCCGGCGCGCAGCCCCTCCGGGCCGACCTCGACGTAGTACGCGCCGCCGCCGCGGCCCTGCTCGATCACCGCGCCGCAGTGGGTCTTGTACGGCGTCTTGTCCTTGGCGAAGCGGACGTCGCGGTAGGGGCGGAACACCTTGGGCTCGCCGAAACCGTCCGAGAACTCCGGCGCCAGCTCGGCGAGCAGCGCCTCCATCGGGGCCCGGACGTCGGTCTTGTACGTCTCGACGTGGTCGTCCCAGTAGGGCTTCGAGTTGTCTTCCACGAGGCCGTCGTAGAAGTCGACGGCGTACTCGCCGAATCCGCTGAACTTCACGGACAGGACCCTAATCACGCACACCGACGGAATTGTCGGTCCCCCGGCGTAGCGTCCCCGGGCATGACGCACGAGGAGTACTTCGCGGCGCTCGCCGAACCGCGGCAGCGCGAGCTGCGGGCGCTGCACGCGCTGATCCGCGAGTCGGCGCCGGACCTGGCGCCGACGATGGAGTTCGGCATGCCCGGCTACGGCCGCTACCACTACCGGTACGCGTCGGGCCGGGAGGGCGATGCGGCGACCGTGTCGCTGGCGAGCCGCAAGAAGTACATCTCGCTCTACGTTTCGTGCGTGGCCGGCGACCGCTACCTGCCGGAGCTGTTCGCCGACCGGCTCACCGGGGCGTCGGTCGGCAAGAGCTGCGTCCGGTTCGAACGCCTGTCGGACGTCGACACCGGGGTGCTCGCCGAGTTGCTGCGCGCCGCGGCGGAGACGCCACCCGCGGGAGCGGTGTGAAACCCGGTGCGGCCGGCGTTCCGCGCACGACCGGCCGCACCGGGAGTCCTACTTCGCGACGGCCGTGATCAGCTCGCCGTTGGTGGTGTCACCGGACAGTTCCCAGAACATCGCGCCGCCGAGGCCCTGCTGCTTGGCGTAGGAGACCTTGCCGGCGATGGTCGACGGGGTGTCGTAGCTCCACCAGTTGCCGCCGCACTTGGCGTACGCGGTGCCGGCCACCGTGCCGGTCGACGGGCACGACGTCTTGAGCACCTTGTAGTCCTCGATGCCCTGCTCGTACTTGCCGGGCGCCGGGCCGGTCGCCGTGCCGCCCGGGGCGTCCTGCGTGACGCCGGTCCAGCCGCGGCCGTAGAAACCGATGCCCAGCAACAGCTTGCTCGACGGGACGCCCTTGCTCTTGAGCTTCTGGATGGCCGCGTCCGAGTAGAAGCCGGCGGTCGGGATGCCCGAGTAGCTGTTCAGCGGCGAGTGCGGGGCGGTCGGGCCCTGCGCGGCCCAGGCGCCGAAGTAGTCGTAGGTCATCACGTTGTACCAGTCGACGTACTGGGCGGCGCCGCCGTAGTCGGCCGCGTCGATCTTGCCGCCACTGGTGCCGTCGGCGGTGATCGCCGAGGTGACGAGCTTCGAGCCGAACTTGGCGCGCAGGGCGCCCATCAGGTTCTTGTACGCCGCCGCGCCGCTGGTGTCGCAGCTCAGGCCGCAGGAGTTGGGGTACTCCCAGTCGATGTCGATGCCGTCGAAAACACCGGCCCAGCGCGGGTCGTTGACGAGGTTGTAGCAGGAGTCCGCGAACGCCGCGGGGTTCTGCGCGGCCTGCCCGAAGCCGCCCGACCAGGTCCAGCCGCCGAACGACCAGAGGACCTTCAGGCCCGGGTGCTTGGCCTTGAGCTTCTTGAGCTGGTTGAAGCTGCCGGCGAGGGGCTGGTCCCAGGTGTCGGCGACGCCGTCGACGCTGCCCGCGGAGTCGTAGGTCTTCTGGTAGTCGGCGTAGGCGTCGCCGATCGCGCAGCCGCCGTTCGTCACGTTCCCGAACGCGTAGTTGATGTGGGTCAGCTTGCTCGCCGAACCCGACGTCTCGACGTTCTTGACGTGGTAGTTGCGGTCGTAGACCCCCCATTCGGTGAAGTAGCCGACGACCTTGCCGACGGAGGCTTCGGTCGACGCGGTCGCGGCGGGGGCGGTGAACCCGCCGGCCACGAGACCCGCGGCGGCCGCCACGGTCAGCAGCGCCGAGAAGCTCTTCCTGCGGAAACGGGACATGCCTTCTCCCTCCGGAGAATTACTCACGGCGACGGTGCCGGAGTGGTGGGGACCACACCACCGTAAGTGGACTAGACCATTAGGTCAATGGTTCAGACCAAGAGGCCCAGTGGGCCGGTCGCGCATGCCTTGACAGGAATATGCCGTGCGGAGCACATTTCACGGGTGATGCAGACGTTCGAGGTGCTGGCCGAGCCCCGCCGCCGCACGATCCTGGACCTGCTGCGCGACGGCGAGCGGTCGGTGGGCGAGCTGGTCGACGAGCTTTCCCTCAGCCAGCCCGCGGTGTCCAAGCACCTGCGGGTGCTGCGGGAGGCCGGGCTCGTGACGGTCCGGGTGGCGGCCCAGCGAAGGTGCTACGCGCTGCGGCCGGAGCCGTTGGCCGAAGTGGACGCCTGGCTGGCGCCTTATCGCGCCTTCTGGTCGGACCGGCTCGACGCGCTGGAGCGGCGCCTGGACGAAACCGACCCGCACTGACGGCGTGACCGGAGCGCCCCAAGGTGGCCTTCGGTGCGCTCAACGCACCCAAGGGCCCCTTCGGTGCGTTGAACGCAACCAAGGCCACATTGGGGCGCTTACGTCTGGGTCTCCGGAGTCGGCTCGAACTCGATTCCGGCGGCCGCCGCGCGGCGCTCGCCCCACTCGTACAGCGCCTGCAGCGCCGGGCGGAGCTCCTCCCCCACCTCCGTCAGGTGGTACTCCACGTGCGGCACCCGGCCGTCGAACTCGATCCGCCGGACGATCCCGTCCGCGGCCAGCTCGCGCAGCTGCTGGGTCAGCATCTTCTCGCTCACCCCCGGCATCCGGCGCCGCAGCTCGCCGTAGCGGTGCGCGCCCTCCTTGAGGTGCGCCAGGATCACCGGCTTCCACTTGCCGCCGATCAGGTCGACCGCCAGCTCCACCGCGCAGTGGTACCGCTTCATCCCGCTCTCCCTACGCACCGGAAAGTACGTGGTTGCCCGGCCGGAGCACCACTGGTTGCCTGACCGGGTGATCGTGCCAGAAACCCCACCCGCCACCCCGACCCTCTACGACTGGGCCGGCGGCCACGAAGCCCTCGTGAAGCTGCTGACGATCTTCTACGGCCACGTCCTGGAAGATCCGCTGCTCGAACCCGTCTTCCGCGGCATGGACCCGGACCACCCTAAGCACGTCGCGGTCTGGCTCGGCGAGGTCTTCGGCGGGCCGGCCGCCTACTCCGCGAGCCACGGCGGCCACGCCCACATGGTCGGCCGCCACCTCGGCCGCGGCATCACCGAACCGCAGCGCCGCCGGTGGGTGAACCTGCTGCTGGACGCCGCCGACGAAGCCGGCCTGCCCGCCGACCCCGAGTTCCGCGCCG
The DNA here is from genome assembly GCF_040682155.1 of Amycolatopsis sp. NPDC051371. NCBI lineage: Bacteria > Bacillati > Actinomycetota > Actinomycetes > Pseudonocardiales > Pseudonocardiaceae > Amycolatopsis > Amycolatopsis sp. NPDC051371. The sequence goes on along the minus strand of NZ_JBFBAG010000039.1, from coordinate 94,993 downwards.
CCTTCGCCGGCTACCTCGAGTGGGGCAGCCGGCTGGCCGTCGTGTTTTCGGCGCCCGGTGCCGAGCCGAACCTCCACGAACCGGTGCCGCACTGGGACTGGCCGATGCCGCCCTGGCAGCCACCCGCGGCCGAAAAGCCATGAGGGGCACCTTCATGGCCGCCAAAGCCATGAAGGTGCCCCTCATGGGCAAAGACTCAGCCGAAGAAGACTTCGGCTTCCTGGTAGCGCTCGACCGGGACCGTCTTCAGCTCGGCCGTCGCCTCGGACAGCTTCACGCGGACGATGTCCGTGCCCTTCAGCGCCACCATCACGCCGAAGTCGCCGTCGGCCACCGCGTCCACCGCGTGCAGGCCGAAGCGCGTCGCGAGCACGCGGTCGTAGGCCGTCGGGGTGCCGCCGCGCTGGACGTGGCCCAGGACCACCGCGCGGGACTCCTTGCCGGTGCGGTGGGCGATCTCGTCGGCCAGCCAGGTGCCGATGCCGCCGAGGCGGACGTGCCCGAAGGCGTCCTTCTCGCCGGTGAGCAGCCGCTCCTCGCCGCCCTCGGGCAGCGCGCCCTCGGCGACGACGATGATCGGCGCGAACTCCTTCTCGAAGCGGCGCTCGACCCAGGAGACGACCTGGTCGACGTTGAAGTGCCGCTCCGGCACCAGGATCACGCTCGCGCCGCCGGCGAGGCCGGAGTGCAGCGCGATCCAGCCGGCGTGGCGGCCCATGACCTCGACGACCAGCGCGCGGTGGTGCGACTCGGCGGTGGTGTGCAGCCGGTCGATCGCTTCGGTCGCGATGGAGACCGCGGTGTCGAAGCCGAAGGTGTAGTCGGTGGCGCCCAGGTCGTTGTCGATCGTCTTGGGCACGCCCACGACGCCGATGCCGTCGTCGGTCAGGCGCTTCGCGACGCCGAGGGTGTCCTCGCCGCCGATCGCGACCAGCGCGTCGACGCCCTGGTCGGCCAGGACCTGCTTGATCTTCTCGACGCCACCCTCGACCTTGTACGGGTTGGTGCGCGAGGACCGCAGGATGGTGCCGCCGCGGGTGAGGATGTCCTCGACGTCGTTGAGGCCGAGCGGACGGCTGTCCCCGGTCAGCGGGCCGTTCCAGCCGTTGCGGAAGCCGACGAAGTCCCAGCCGTGGACCTCGATGCCCTTACGCACCACCGCGCGGATCACCGCGTTGAGCCCCGGGCAGTCGCCGCCGCCGGTCAGCACACCGACACGCATGAGAAGCCTCCGTCTGTTCTCTGGAGATGACAGTCACATTTCGTCGCTCGCCAGAGTAGCGGCTCACATCTTGATCGGTGCAGCCCGTACCACCTGCCGGATCGGTCCGGCTCCGGTGTGTGCTAGCTTGACCACGTGCAGCGCTATTACTGGTTTACGAAGCCGGCCCCGGGTGGGCACGGCGGCGTGAACCTGCGCTGACTTCCACCCCCGAGCCGGATTTCGAACCGGCTCGGCGAGGGTCCCCCGCGCGGGTCGGTGTCCACCAGGAAGGAACACCCCCGCGATGACGCTCTCCGCCGGACCCGCCACCATCGGTGACCTCGACGCCGCGCGCACCACGTCGATCAGTCCGCTCATTTCGCCCGCGATGCTCCGCGAAGACCATCCCGTCGACGCCGCCGTCGCCAAAGTCGTGCGGCAGGGCCGCGCCGAGACGGTCGACATCCTCGAAGGCCGGGACGACCGGCTGATCGTGGTCGTCGGCCCGTGTTCGGTGCACGACCCGGAAGCCGCCCTCGACTACGGCCGCCGGCTGGCCGCGAAGGCCGAAGAACTGCGCGGCGAGCTGCACATCGTGATGCGCGTGTACTTCGAGAAGCCGCGCACCACGCTGGGCTGGAAGGGCCTGATCAACGACCCGGACCTCGACGGCACGTTCGCCGTCAACAAGGGCCTGCGGATGGCGCGGAAGCTGCTGCTCGACGTCTCCGGGCTCGGCCTGCCGGTCGGGTGCGAGTTCCTCGACCCGATCACGCCGCAGTTCATCGCCGACATCGTGACGTGGGGGTCGATCGGCGCGCGGACCGCGGCGAGCCAGGTGCACCGCCAGCTGTGCAGCGCGCTGTCGATGCCGGTGGGCATCAAGAACTCGACCGAGGGCGACGTCCAGGTGGCGGTCGACGCGACCCGTGCGGCCGCGGCGAGCCACGTGTTCCCGGGCATCAACACCGACGGCCTGGCGGCGCTGCTGACGACGTCGGGCAACCCGGACTGCCACGTGATCCTGCGCGGCCACAACGGCGGCTCGAACTACGACGCCGCGACGGTGACCGACACCCTGGCCCGGCTGGCGAAGTCGGGGCTGCCGGAGCGCGTCATCATCGACGCGAGCCACGGCAACAGCGGCAAGGACCACGTGCGGCAGGCCGGGGTGGTGCGCGAGCTGGCGACCCGGATCGGCGACGGTGAGCGCGGGATCGCCGGGCTGATGATGGAGAGCTTCCTGGCGGCCGGCCGGCAGGACCTCGACCTGGGGCATTCGGAGAAGCTGACGTACGGCCAGTCGATCACTGACGCGTGCATGGCGTGGGACGACACGGCCCCGCTGCTGGACGAGCTGGCCTCCGCGGTCCGCGCGCGCCGCTGAGAGGTCCCCGGCCTGGGGGTCCCCCGGTTTTCACATTACCGGGGACCCCCGACAGTTTCGGGGCTCAGCGCAGCAGCGGCAGTGACCCGACCAGCCGGTCGACGCGCTTGCGCGGGCCGTGCAGGGCGACGCCGATGCTGTCGAGGTCGGCGGTGGCCGTGGCCGCCATCCTGGCCGTGTACTCCTCGTAGGTCCGGCAGCTCTGGGCGAGCGCGCTGAAGGCGACGAAGAAGAGCTCGTCGTCTTCGGCGGCCGCCCGGACGATGGCGGCGACCGCCTCGCGCGGGGCCGTCAAGATCGGCAGCGGCACGTGGATGATCCCGGGATGGGCGACGCCGTCGGCGTCCTCGACGTCGACTCCGACCAGGCCGTCGACCCGGTGGCCGAGGGTCACCGCGAGGACGCCCGCGGCGTTGGCCGCCAAGCCCGCGGGCAGTTCCGCGCCGACCACGACCGCGCACTTGCCCGCCATCACGCGTCCTTCCGCCTGCTGCCGAGAGAAACACCGGCGATGACGACCGCCCCGCCCAGCAGCTGCGAGAGAGTCACCGTCTCGCCGGCCAGCAGCACCGCCCACCCGAGGCCCGCCACGGGGACGATGGTGAGCAGGTTGACCGCGACGCTCGGTTCGAGGCCGCGCAGCCCGTGGTTGTACAGCAGGAAAGCCGCCACCGAACAGCACCCCGCGAGGAAGCCGATCCGCAGCAGGGTTCCGCCGGAAGGGACGCTCCAGCGGTCCGCCTCCGACAGGGAGAGCAGGACGAAACCGCCCGCGCCCGCCAGCGTCTGGTAGTAGGTGACCACGATCGGCGATGCGCCGGAACGGTCCCGCCGCACCACGAGGTTGAAGACCGCCCAGGCGAAGCCGCCGGCGAGGATGAGCAGGTCGCCCCACAGCCGGTGGTCGCCGGCACCGCCGGTCTGCCCCCGCACCACCAGCCAGACGCCGGCGATGGCCACCAGCATGCCGATCAGCCGGACCGGGGAGAACGCGGCGCGGCCGGACAGCAGCAGGGTGATGAGCGGGTAGGCGGCGACGATCAGCGTCGCGTCGGACGCCGTGGCCAGGTCGACGCCCGCGTTTTCCAGCGCGAAGTACGCCGTGATCCCGAGCAGGCCGGCGAACCCGATGCCCAGCCGGTGCCGAGGGGACGGCAGCGGAAGGCGACCCGCGTGCACCACCGAACCGAGGACGGCCGCGGCGAGGACGAACCGCAGCGCGCCGAGCGTCATCGGCGGGATCTCCGCCAGCACCACCTTGGTGACCGCGAACGAGCTGCTCCAGATCAGCGCGGCCGCCAGGACGGCGGCCACGGAAAGGGCGTGGCCACGCGTTTCTGTGATCATGCGGCGAGACTAGACAGCGAGCGGAGAGATCCCGACGAACGTCGTGTTAGATTCGGCCGGCTGAGAAGAACACCGAATTACGCTCACCGGCGGGAGGATCGGAGCCTCGATGGACGAACTGGATTCGGCGTTGCTGACCCTGCTGCAGGAGGACGCCAAGCAGACCAACAAGGAGCTCGCCCGCAAGCTGCACATCGCGCAGTCGACGTGCCTCGAACGGGTGCGGGAGCTGACCCGGCGCGGGATCGTGCGCGGGCACCACGTCGACGTCGACCTGAAGAAGATCGGCCGGCCGGTGCAGGCGATGGTGGCGGTGCGGCTGCGTCCGCCCGACCGCGCGGTGATCGAGTCGTTCCGCGCCTTCGTGGCTGGGCTGCCCGAGGTGCTGTCGGTGTTCGTGATGTCCGGCAGCGACGACTTCCTGCTGCACATCGCGGTCGCCGACAACGACCACCTGAGCGGGTTCGTCCTCGACCGGCTGACCCAGCGCAAGGAGATCGTCGACGTCCGGACATCGGTGATCTTCAACCACTTCCGCCGCACCGTGCTAACGCCGGTGGCGCCCGACGCGTGAGCGTCAGCGGCGCCCGAAGTACTCCTCGATGATCTCCCAGCGCGCGAGGTTGTGCTTCGCGTCCGCCAAGGCGTCGTGCTGGTCGGTGGGCGCCGACGGGAGCTTCGGCTTGCCCGCGTCCTCCCACCGCTGACGCAGGTCGCGCGTGAAGCGCGGCAGCTGCCGCGGCAACGCCGGCATGGGGCCCCACAGCTGGGCGAGCGCGACGTGGTCGTACGCGGCGAACCACGCCCACAGCTCGATCCCGCCCGGCGGCTTGCCGAAGAATTCCAGCAGGTCGGCGCGGATCTTCTCGCGGCTGCGCCACGCCCGGTCGGCCGGCGACGGCAGCTTGTCCAGGACGTTGTCCCGGACCCACTGGCCCGCCTTCGCAGGGTCGAACTCGGTCGAAACCGCGTAGAACTCGCGGCCCCGTTCGTCAACGACACCGATGGACACCAGATCGATGGTCACGCCGTCTTCGATGAATTCGGTGTCGTAGAAAAAACGCACTGGTGAACAGTAGTGGGTCAGCCGACCTTGCTCTCGGGCACCCGGGCGGCGTCCTGGGCGGACGGCTGGGCGGGCACCTTCGGCTTCACGCCGGCGGCCTCGGCGGCCAGCAGTTCCTTCGCCTTCGCCGCGTAGATGTCGACGTACTCCTGGCCGGACAGCTCCATCAGCGCGTACATGATCTCGTCGGTGATGGACCGCTCGATGAAGCGGTCACCGGCGAGACCCTCGTACCGGGAAAAGTCCAGCGGCTTGCCGAACCGGACTTCGAGGCGGCGCGGCCACCACATCTTGGAGCCGATCGGGTTGACCTTGTCCGTGCCGATCATCGCCACCGGAACGACGACGCCGCCGGACTCCAGGGCGATCCGGGCGACGCCGGTCTTGCCCTTGTACAGCCGGCCGTCCGGGGAGCGGGTGCCCTCGGGGTAGATGCCGAGCAGGTGGCCGGCCTTGACCAGGCGGGTCGCCGTGTCGAGCGCGGCCTGGGCGGCGTTGCCGCCGGAGCGGTCGATCGGGAACTGGCCGACGCCGGTGAAGAACCACTTCTTGAGCAGGCCCTTCAAGCCGGGCTCGGTGAAGTACTCGGACTTGGCCGGGAACGTCACCTTGCGCTTGACGCGCAGCGGCATGAAGAACGAGTCCGCGACGGCCAGGTGGTTGCCGGCCAGGATCGCGCCGCCGGTCTCGGGGATGTTCTCCGCGCCGACGACCTTGGTCGGCCACAGCGTCTTGAGCAGCGGTCCGATGAATACCCACTTCATGAGCCAGTACAGCACCGGTGCCTCAGTCCTCCATCGCAGCTCAACCCCTGTCACCCGCGCCGACCAGACTACGAAGCCCGGTGGCCGCCGCACAACGGAGACCACCCGGTTACCACTCGGCAGCGATCGATCTCACAGGGAATTCCGGGCCCGGGCGGAGCCCCACAACGTCCGCGAGCCGTGAGAGCATGGACGAATCCACCGCTCACACGGAAGGCGATCGCATGGGCGTGCTCGCCGGCGCGGAACCGTTCGGCCACACCGGTTCGGCCGAGACCGGGTTCCTGCTCTGCCACGGGTTCACCGGTACCCCGGCGAGCATGCGGGCCTGGGGTGACCACCTGGCCGGGGCCGGGTTCACCGTGCGCTGCCCGCTGCTGCCGGGGCACGGCACCCGCTGGCCGGACCTCAACCGCACGACGTGGGAGGACTGGTACGGCGCCGTCCGTGAAGCCCTGCTCGCGCTGCTGTCGACGTGCAAGACCGTGTTCGTCGGCGGCCTCTCGATGGGCGGCACGCTCACCCTGCGCCTGGCCGAGGAGTTCGGCGACCGGATCGCCGGGATCGTGCTGGTCAACCCGTCGGTGACGCGGCTGAAGTGGGACACGAAGCTGCTGCCGGTGCTGGGCCGGATCATGCCGTCGGTGCCGGCGATCGCGAACGACATCAAGAAGCCGGGCGAGACGGAGCTGGCCTACCCGCGCACGCCGGTGCGGGCCGCGGCGAGCCTGGCGAAGCTGTGGGCGATCGTGCGCGCGGACCTGGGCAAGGTCACGCAGCCGGTGCTGCTGCTGCACTCGTCGGTCGACCACGTCGTCGAGCCGGTGAACTCGCAGCTGGTGCTGCGGGGGGTCTCGAGCACCGACGTCACCGAGGTCGTACTGGAGAACAGCTACCACGTCGCGACGCAGGACAACGACGCCGAAGTCATCTTCACGCGTAGCGTCGAGTTCGCGAAGGCGCACGCCGCACAGCCTGAGGAGACCGCATGAGCCGGGGGAAGGACGGGCCGGAGGACGTCGACGCGACGTTCGCCGAGATCGTCGCCGACCTGCGGGCCGACGGGTTCGGGCTCCCCGAGGAAGACACCGCCGACGCCGCCGACACCGCCGACAAGGCCGGGAGCGCCGGCACCGCGGGGTCCGGGGCCGGCGCGGAGACCGAGTCGCGCCGGGCGCCGGACCGGCCCGCCGATCCGCCGGCCGTGGACACCCCGCCGGAGCCGGGCTGGCGGTCCGGGGGCACGTCGTGGGACGCGACGATGTTCTCCGACGACCCGGCCGGCGACGACGAGCACTACGTCCCGCCGGAGCCGCCGCCGCTGCCGCGGCCGAAGATGGGCGCGTTCCTCATCCTGCTGCTGTTCCTGGCCGGGCTGTTCCTGCTGATCCTGCCCGGTGCGATCGGCGTGGGCCCGACGGTGGCGACGCCGCTGGGCATCCTCGCGCTCGCGACGTCGATCGCGTTGCTGCTGCTGCGCGTCCGGCAGGGCCCGCCGCCCGGCGCCGACCCCAGCACCGGCGCCCAGGTCTGACCCAGGCGCGATGACCATCGAGTTCAGCCCTTCGCGGCGATCGACCGTCGGCGCGGAGTGGGAGCTCGGCCTGGTCGACCGGCGCAGCGGCGAGCTGTCCTCGGTGGCCGAGCGGATCCTCGAGGCGGTCCGCCCCGACGGGCGGGCCGAGCACCCGAAGATCAAGCAGGAGCTGCTGCTCAACACCATCGAGGTCATCACCGGCGTCTGCGAGACGATCGCCGAGGTCAAGGCGGACCTGGCCGGGTCGCTCGACGTCCTGCACGGCGTCGCCGACCCGCTCGGCGTCGAGATGTTCTCGGCCGGGACGCACCCGTTCTCGAACTGGTACCAGCAGAAGGTCACCGACAAGGAGCGGTACGCCAAGCTGATCGACCGGACCCAGTGGTGGGGCCGGCAGATGCTGATCTACGGCGTGCACGTCCACGTCGGGGTCGACCACCGCGACAAGGTGCTGCCGATCCTCGACGCGCTGCTGAACTACGCGCCGCACCTGCAGGCGCTCTCGGCGTCGTCGCCGTACTGGGGCGCCGAGGACACCGGGTACGCGTCGAACCGGGCGCTGATGTTCCAGCAGCTGCCGACGGCCGGGCTGCCGTTCCAGTTCCGGAAGTGGGCCGAGCTGGAGAGCTACGTCGAGGACATGTTCACCACCGGCGTGATCGACCACTTCTCGGAGATCCGCTGGGACATCCGGCCGGCGCCGCACCTGGGCACGATCGAGATGCGCGTCTGCGACGGTCTCCCGACGCTGGAGGAGGTCGGCGCGATCTCGGCGCTGACGCAGTGCCTGGTCGACGACTTCAGCGAGCGCCTCGACGACGGCGAAATCCTGCCGACGCTGCCGCCGTGGCACGTCCAGGAGAACAAGTGGCGCGCGGCCCGCTACGGCACGGACGCGATCGTCATCCTGGACGCGGCCGGGCGCGAACGGCTGGTCACCGACGACATCGCCGACCTGCTGGACCGGCTGGAGCCGGTGGCGCGGCGCCTGGACTGCGTCGCCGAGCTGCGCGACGTCGAGACGACCCTGCGCCACGGGCCGAGCTACCGGCGGCAGCGCGCGGTGGCGGAGGCGCACAAGGGCAGCCTCAAGGCCGTGATGGCGTCGCTGGTCGCCGAAATGCGCGACGGCATCGTGAAGGGCTAAAGCTTGTCGAGCTGGGTGCGGAGCGTGCCCGGGCCGAGGATCGACGCACCGAGGGCTTCGACGCGCCTTTTCAGCTCACGGTCGGCCGTCGCCACCAGGACCTTCGCCTTCTGCTGCCCGACGACCTCGACGATCTTCGAGTCGCCGTCGGTGTCGGCGGCGACGACCTCGACGCTTTCCGTTCCCGTGACGTGCTTCGCCTTGCCTTCGACGACCAGGATGATGCGCGGCCACCAGGTGACCGCCGCGTCGTCCGGGTCCGGCACGCCGGCTTCGGCGAGCTTCACGAGCTGGTCGCGCAGGCGCTCGGCGGCGCCGTGCCGGTCGCGCCACCAGCCGTCCGGCCGCGAGCCGACGACGTTGGCGGCGTCGACGACGAGCACCAGCTCCCGCCCGACGCGGTCGCGCAGGTCCGGCCAGGCAGCGGCGAAGTCGCGGTGCAGCCGGTACTCGGGGACGTCGTCGGGGTTCACCCAGCGCACCTCCGCACTTTCGGTGTTGGCGACCCGCGCCTCGGCGCCGTCGGCCAGCGCGAGGACGGTCGTGTAGCTCCACTCCCCATGGTCCACCACGGAGGCCGACACCGCGCGGAAGGCCTCGGCGGGGATGGAGGCCTCTTCGAACGCTTCGCGGGCGGCGGCGGTTACCGCGGTTTCGCCGGCTTCGATGGCACCGCCGGGTAATGCCCAGGTGCGGCCGTGGTGCACCCACCAGGCCCGGCGCTGCAGGAGGACGCCGCGCGCGGGGTCGACGAGCAGCAGGCCGGCGGCGCCGTAGCGGCCCCAGTGCAGGTGCCCGCAGGAACACTTGACGAAGACGCTCGCGGACGGGGCACTCACCCGGCCAGCCTGTCACACTCCCGGCCATGACCCGGTTCGATCAGCTCAAGCCCAGATTCTTGACCGAGGCGCTGTCCGGCCGCGAGCTTCCCGGAGGAGTGAGTCAGACCGGGGTCTTGGCCGCTTCCAACGCCAACGCCGCCGCGCCGACGATCGCCGTGTCGTCGCCCAGGTGGGCCGTGCGGATCCTCGCCAACGGGCGGTGCCGGGCCCCGGTGATCGCGCCCGCGTAGTGCTCGCGGGCCTCGTCCAGGAACAGGGGTGCCGACTCCGACACTCCCCCGCCGATCACGATGATCTCCGGGTCGAACACGTCCGCCACCAGCGCCAGACCCTCGCCCAGCCACTTCGCCAGCTCGGCCATCGCCAGCTGCGCGATCGGGTCGCCGTCGCGGGCCGCGCCGGCCACCCGGCGGCCCGTCACCGAGCCCGGGTCGCCCGCGACCTGCGGGGCCAGCACCGTCGAGCGGCCCGGGTGGCGGGCCAGCAGCTCCACCGCCGTCGCCGCCAGGGCCGTTCCGCTGCAGTAGCGCTCCCAGCAGCCGTACTTGCCGCACGGGCACGGCCGCCCGCCGCGGACCACCGTCAGGTGGCCCAGCTCCGGCGCCACGCCGTACGCGCCGCGGAACAGCTTGCCGTCCAGCAGCAGGCCCGCGCCGATGCCCGTGCCCAGCGCCACCAGCGCCGCCACGTGGGCGCCGCGGGCCGCGCCGAAGCGGTGCTCGCCCACCATCGCCGCGTTGACGTCGTGCTCCAGCAGCACCGGCAGGCCGACGCGTTTCTCGATCCGGTCCGCGACCGGCGCGCCGCGCCACGCCAGGTGCGGCGCGAACATCACCGACCGGCGGTCGCGCGCCACGAACCCGGCCACGGCCAGGCCGACGCCCGCCACCTCGTGCCGGTTGCGCAGGTCCTCGATCACCCCGGAGATGGCGTCCTCGAGGGCGCCCTCCTCGCTCGGCGTCGCGACGCGTGCCGTGTCGAGCAGGGAGCCGCGCTCGTCCACCACGCCGGCCCGGACGCTCGTCCCGCCGACGTCCACCCCTATCGTCCGCACTCAGCTCTCCCACTCGTCGCGCCGGCGGACGGCGATGTGCTGCACCCGCACCGACGCGGAGGCATCCGCCGTTGGCCGCGGCGCGGGCCGGAACCCGGGCATGTGCACGCCCTCCTCCGGTTCCCAGCGATCCGCGAGCACCGCTCGGAGCAACGCCACGAGCTGCGCCAGCTGTTCCAGCAGGCGGGCCGCGAACTCGGGACGTTCCCCACGCACAACGGCGACGATCGCACACAGCGGACACCAGCCGCACGTCGAACCGTCGGGTTTCGCCTGGTCAGGGTCCCCGTGCCCGGCGGCGACGACGTCCTCCAGCCACGGCGCGGCCTTCTCCACGACCATCTCCACGAGCAGGCGGAGCTCCTCCGCGAGCCGCGGTCCGGCCGCCTCGTCCTCTTCGCTCACCCGCGTCCCCGGTTCCCGGCCAGGCTCACGAGCAGGCCGTCGGCGTCGGATTCCGCGCCGGTGATCCGGCACGGCCGCAGCGACTCCGGCAGGGCGATGAGCCTGCGGAAGCCGTCCACGGTGATCGCCAGGTCGTCGTCGACGCGGGCGAGGTCGACCTCGGCGTCCCGGGTGAGCGGGATCGCGATGCGCAGCGTGTACCCGTCCGGCGCCGGGCGGACCCGCAGCAGCGGGGTGACCGGGGTGCCGTCGCCGTCCAGCGGGTCGCCGTCGCGGTAGAGCTCGGCGGCGATCTCCAGCAGCGCGGGCAGCCCGACCGGTTCGACGGCCCGGTGCTCGACGCGGGACACCGCCGTGAACCCGGCGCCGGAGAGTTCGGCCAGCACGGCGTCCTGCTGCGTCCGGCGGGTGCGCAGCCACGACGCGGCGCCGCCGCGCCAGAACCCGGGCGCGGGCATCAGCCGGTTGGCGATCAGGCCGTCGACGGCGATCCCGCGCAGGGCGAGGGAGCTGAGCGTGCGCCGCGCTTCGGCGACGACGACCCGCTCCGGCGTCAGCACCAGCCGGACCGTGGTCACCGACGGCTCGGTCAGCAGCGCGCGCAGGCCGTCGAGGTGGGTGCCGAGGCGGCGCACCGACTCGGTGACCCGGCCACGGCGGCCGAACGCACGGGTCAGATAACCGGAGACGGCTTCGGGCAGGGCGAGCAGCCGCAACGTCTCGGCCGTCGGCCCGCAGTCGACGACGATGGTCTCCCACGGCCCGTCTTCGGCGAGCCGGCGGACCTCGGTGAGGGCGAGCAGCTCGTCGACGCCGGGCAGGACCGTCAGCTCTTCGGCGTCCAAGGTGTCGAGCCCCGCGCCGGACAGGGCCGTCTGCAGCTCGGCCCGCAGCAGGTGCCAGGTGGTGTCCACCAGCGTCCGCGAGTCGATCTGGACGGCCGAGAGCAGCGCGTCCACTTCGGACGGTTCGGCGCCGAGCGTGTGCCCGAAGGCGTCGCCGAGCGAGTGCGCCGGGTCGGTGGACACGACGAGCGTCTTCCTGCCGCGACCGGCCAGGGCGGCGCCGGTGGCCGCGGCCAGCGTGGTCTTCCCGACACCCCCCTTGCCGGTGAACAGCAGGATCCGCACGCGGCTACCCCTCGGCCCGCTTCTTGAGCTCCTTCAGCGCGGTGTCCATGACCATCTTCTCGGCCTTGCGGCGCAGCAGGCCGATCATCGGCAGCGCCAGTTCCACCGAAAGCGTGTAGGTGACCCGGGTCCGGCCGCCGAGGTCCTCCAGCGCGTACCGGCCGTTCTGCGCCTTCTGCATCTGGCCCTTGACCAGGTGCCAGCTGACGCCGAGGCCGTCGCCGTCCCAGTCGTACTCGAGGGTGTAGACGTCCTTGATCGGGCCCGCGTCGAGGGTGAGCTTGACCTGCTTGGCCCGCCCGTCACCGTCGGTGTCGAGGACCTCGGTCTGCCGGACGGCCTTGGCCCATTCCGGGTACGCGGGGAAGTCGGCGATCACGGCCATCACCCGGCTGGGCTCGGCGTCGACCTCGATGGACTGTGTGGACTGCTCGGCCATGGGACGAAGCGTAGCCGCCGCGGTCGGTCACCAGCGCAGCACGTACGGCTGCCCGGTCTCCTTGAAGTGACCGACGTTACGGCACTCGGTCAGGCCGACCCGGGCGCGGGGCGCCAGCGGCTGGTGCACGTGCCCGAACACCGACCAGCGCGGCCGCTGGGCGTGGATCAGCTCCAGCAGCGCCGTCGAGCCGATCTCGCTGCGGCGCGCGACGACGTCGTAGGTCAGCTCCGGCAGGGCAGGGGGGCCGTGCGTGCAGAGGACGTCGACCTCGGTCAGCGCGGCCACGCTGCGGTCGTAGTCCTCGCGATCCCGCAGGTAGGGGCGCCAGGCGGCACCCTTGCGGCGGCGCGGGACGACGCCGTCGGGAAGCAGCGCGCCGCCGACGAACCCGAACCGCAGGCCGCCGATCTCGGCGACCTCGCCGTCGAGCACCCGGATGCCCTCGCCGGCGAACTCGGGCCACAGCGCCGGGGTGTCGACGTTGCCGGGGGTGGCGTAGGTGGGCGCGGTCATCGCCGCGAAGAGCGCCGCGTACTGGGTGCGGATGGCCTCGTCGACGGCGCCGGCAGGGTCGTCGAGGCTCGCCCACAGCGTGCGCGAGAAGGCAACGGTTTCGTCACGGGTGCCCTCGCGGCGCAGGCGGGCGAACTCGCCCACCTTTTCCGCACCGAACAGGGCACCCATGATGCCCTTTTCGTGCTCCCGGTAGTCGACGAAGTCCAGCAGGTCGCCGAGCACGACCAGCGCGTCGGCCCCGTCCCCCGCCCGCTTCAGCGCGTCCGCGTTGCCGTGCACGTCCGAGACGACGTGTACCCGCACCCCTGGCCCCCTCTAGCTTTCGCCGCGCGGAGGAACGCCGGGCTCGCGCCCGTCCTCCAGGATCTCCTTGAGCCCGAGCGCGATCACCTTCGCCGCGCGCGCCCGCCGGTCGAACTCCCGGCGCAGGTCGCGTGGCCCCAGCTCCCGGGGCGTCCCGGCCGCGTCGGCGGGGGTCGCCCGCAGGAAGTAGTGCAGCAGGGTGCCGTCGAGCACCGGCTCGAGCCAGACCTCCATCGTACCGACGAGCGCGCCCCGCACGGTCCAGCGCAGACCCTTGTCTCCCCGGTCGGTGTAGACCTCGAGGACCAGGTCGGGCCAGTAGCGCCGCCAGGACGCCGGTTCGGCGAAGACCGCGGCCACGGTGGCCGGCGGAACGGCGAGGAACGTCTCGTCGACGATGTCGAGTGAGGGTGGCGCGTTCACGTGCGAAGAATGTCACGCCCTCGCCGTGCGACGCCGATCAGCATGGTCTTAAGGTGCTCACCACGCTAAGTTGACTGGCGGGTAACAGCGGTGTCGCCTGCCGCACGCGTTGAACACGGAGGTCCACGTGCGCGAATACAGCGCTCCCGCCGGCAAGCCGGTGGCCGACGACGAGAACATGTCCGATGTCGTCTGGGCGAACGCCGAGCGGTTCTCGGACGTGGTGAGCTTCCGCCGCCAGGTCGACGGAACCTGGCTGGACGTCACGGCCAAGGAGTTCGCCGGTCAGGTGCTGGCGGTGGCCAAGGGCATGGCCAAGGCCGGGATCGGCCGCGGCGACCGCGTCGCCATCATGTCCAAGACCCGCTACGAGTGGACGCTGGTCGACTTCGCGATCTGGGCCGCGGGCGCGGTCACGGTCCCGATCTACGACACCTCCTCCCCCGAGCAGGTGTACTGGATCCTCTCCGACTCGGCCGCGAAGGCCGTGTTCGTCGAGACGGCCGGCCACGCCGGTGCGGTCGAAGAGATCCGCGACCGGCTCACCGACCTCGACCACACGTGGCAGTTCGACGGCGACACCCCCGCCGTCGAGACGCTGGCCGCGATGGGCGCCGAGCTTTCGGACGACGAGCTGCACGAGCGCCGCCGCGAGGTGAGCGCGGGCGAGCTCGCCACGATCGTCTACACCTCGGGCACCACCGGCCGCCCCAAGGGCGTCGAACTGACCCACCGCAACCTGCTGGCCGAGATCCGCGCCGACATCGAGGCGTTCCCGCAGCTCATGGAGCAGGGCAACTCGCTGCTGGTGTTCCTGCCGTTGGCGCACGTGCTGGCCCGCGCGATCGCCGTGACCGCGCTGTCCGCCCGCGTCACCCTCGGGCACACCCCGGACGTCAAGAACCTGGTCGCCGACCTGGGCACGTTCCGGCCGACGTTCGTCGTCGCGGTGCCGCGTGTGTTCGAGAAGGTCTACAACTCGGCGAAGCAGAAGGCCCACGGCGACGGCAAGGGCAAGATCTTCGACGCCGCCGAGGCCACCGCGGTCGCCTACAGCGAGGCGCAGGACAAGGGCGGTGCCGGGGTCGGGCTCAAGCTCAAGCACCTGGTCTTCGACAAGCTCGTCTACGGCAAGCTGCGCGCGGCCCTCGGCGGCCGCTGCGTCGCGGCGGTGTCGGGCGGTGCCCCGCTCGGCGCGCGGCTGGCGCACTTCTTCCGCGGCATCGGCGTCCCGGTGTTCGAGGGCTACGGCCTGACCGAGACGTCCGCGGCGGCGAACGTCAACACGCAGACGGCGTTCCGCGTCGGCACGGTCGGCAAGCCGGTCAACGGCACGTCGGTCCGCATCGCCGACGACGGCGAGGTCATGCTCAAGGGCGACGTCGTGTTCCAGGCGTACTACAACAACCCGCAGGCGACGGCCGAGTCCCTCACCGACGGCTGGTTCCACACCGGTGACCTGGGCGAGCTGGACTCCGAGGGCTTCCTCAAGATCACCGGCCGCAAGAAGGAGATCATCGTCACGGCGGGCGGCAAGAACGTCGCCCCGTCCGGCCTCGAGGACACCATCAAGGCGGCCCCCCTGGTGAGCCAGGCCATGGTGGTCGGCGACCAGCGCCCGTTCATCGCCGCGCTGGTCACCGTGGACGAGGAGTACTTCCCGTCCTGGAAGTCCCAGCACAACAAGCCTTCCGCGGCCACGGTCGCGGACCTGGCCACCGACGCCGACCTGCTCGCGGAGATCCAGGCCGCGGTCGACGAGGCGAACAAGCAGGTGTCGAAGGCCGAGGCGATCAAGAAGTTCACGGTGCTGGCCAACGACTTCACCGAGCAGGGCGGCGAGATCACGCCGAGCCTGAAGCTGAAGCGCAACGTGGTGACGAAGAACTACGCGAACGACATCGAAAGCCTCTACAAGAAGTAGCGACGGGGCGAAGGGGCCACGGCGGCCCCTTCGCCTCACGCGCGCGTGAACCCGTGGCTGCGCTCGACCTTCGCCACGTGCAACGTGTAGCTCTCGTACCACTCGGCCCGCCCGCGCTGCTGTGCCGCGCGGTGTTCTGCGTTGGTCCGCCACTCCCTCAGCGCGTCGCCGTCGCGGAAGTACCCGACGGTGATGCCCAGCCCGCCGGGGGTCTGCGCGTGGTCCATCCCCAGGTACCCGGGGACCTCCTTCACCAGCTCTTCCATGCGGGCGTTCGTCTCGCGGTAGCCGCTCTGCTCCGGGGTTCGCACCGTGGTGAAGACCGCCAGGTAGTACGGCGGTTCGAAGGCCCCGACGGGCGCTTCCGGGTGATCGCTCATGGCGCCACCGTAGAGAGGGCCGCCCCGGCGGGCCACCGGTTTCTCACGGGGTGCGCAGCGCCGCGATGTGGTCGCGGTACCAGCGGTAGCTCGCCCGGGGGGTGCGCTCCTGCGTCGCGTAGTCCACGTGCACCAGGCCGAAACGGTGCTTGTAGCCGTGCGCCCACTCGAAGTTGTCCAGCAGCGACCAGCAGAAGTACCCCCGCAGGTCGACACCCGCCGCCGCGGCCGTGCGCGCCGCCTCGATGTGCTCGCTCAAGAACGAGATGCGCTCGTAGTCGGCGAGATCGCTCCGGTCGGCGTACACGCAGCCGTTTTCGGTGACGTACATCGGCGGCAGGCCCGGGTAGCGGTTGTGCAGGCCGACCAGCGCTTCGGTGAGGCCTTCCGGCTCGACCGGCCAGCCCATGCCCGTGCGCGGGACGTCCGGCAGGCGCGTCGTGTCCACGCCGATGTCGGCCACGGTCCGCCGGGCCGGGTCCGGCTCGCGGTGCGGCGCGTCCGCGACGTGCATCCGGTAGTAGTAGTTGACGCCCAGGTAGTCGAGGGGGACGCCGATCGTCTCCAGGTCGCCGTCGTGCCGGAACGAGAAGTCCGAGACGCCGTCGAACATCGCCGCCAGGCCCGGCGCGTACCGGCCGCCGAACAACGGGTCGGTGAACTGGCGCCGCAGCAGCGTGTCCTGGCGGGCCGCCGCCGCGGCGTCCGCGGCCGAGTCCGTCACCGGCACCGCGGGCGACTGGTTGAGCACGATCCCGAACTGGTGCTGCGGCGGCGCCTGCGCGCGCATCGCCCGCACCGCCAGGCCGTGGCCGAGCAGCAGGTGGTGGGCGGCGGCCAGCGCGCCGTGGCCCTCCCGCACGCCCGGCGCGTGCCGTCCTTCGCCGTACCCCGCGACCGCGCACGGGTACGGCTCGTTCAGCGTCGTCCAGTGGTCGACGACGTCGCCGAGCTCCTCGTGCACCAGCGCCGCGTACTCGGCGAAGCGCAAGGCGGTGTCGCGCGACCGCCAGCCGCCGTCGTCTTCCAGTGCCTGCGGCAGGTCCCAGTGGTACAGCGTCAGGAACGGCTCGATCTCCCGCTCCCGCAGTGCTTCCACCAGCCGCCGGTAGAAGTCGAGGCCCCGGCGTTCGGCGCGCCGGCCGTCCGGCTGGATCCGCGGCCAGGACACCGAAAAGCGGTAGGAGTCGACGCCGAGGTCGCTCAGCAGGCCGAGGTCGGCGTGCCAGCGGTGGTAGTGGTCCGCCGCCGGCTCGCCGGTGTCACCCCCGGCCACCGCGCCGGGGACCGCCGCGAAGGTGTCCCAGATGGACGGTCCGCGGCCGTCCGCGGTGGTGGCCCCCTCGATCTGGAACGCCGAGGTGGCGACGCCCCAGCGGAAGCCGGGCGGGAAACTGGTGGTCACGGTGATCTCCGGGAGGTCAGCCCTTGAGCGCGCCCTGCATGATGCCGCCGACGATCTGGCGGCCGAACAGCAGGAACACGAGGAGGACGGGGACGGTGCCGATGGTGGCGGCGGTGAGCACGAGGGTGTAGTCGGTGGTGTAGCCACTGGCCAGGGTGGACAGTGCGGTCTGGACGGTCGGGTTCTCCGGCACCAGCACGACCAGCGGCCAGAAGAAGTCGTTCCACGCCTGCATGAACGTGAACAGCCCGAGCACCGCCGCGGCCGGGCGGGCGGCCGGCAGCGCGACGTGCCAGAACAGCCGCAGCGAGTTGCAGCCGTCCATCCGCCCGGCTTCGAGCAGCTCCAGCGGCAGCGCCCGTTCGAAGTACTGGCGCATGAAGAAGACGCCGAACGCGGTGACCAGGCCGGGCACGATCACCGCCTGCAGCTGCCCGGCCCAGCCGAAGTCGGCCATCATCATGTAGAGCGGCACGACGCCCAGCTCGGTCGGGATCGCCTGGGTGGCGACCACGAGGAGCAGCAGCAGGGTCCGGCCGCGGAACTTCAGCTTGGCGAAGGCGAACCCGGCCAGCGTCGAGAACAGCACCACGGACACGGTGATCGTGCCCGCGACGATCATCGAGTTCCCGAGCGCCAGCGCGAAGTCCGTCTCGTCGAAGACACGGGCGATGTTCTCGAACAGGTGCCCGCCGGGCACGAGGACCGGCGGCACGCTGCCGACCGCTTCCGACGTCTGCGAGGAGACGACGAACGACCAGTACACGGGGAACGCCGAGCCGGCCAGGATCGCGATCAGCGCGGCGTAGGTCCACGGGCTCGCGACCCGGCGCACGAGGCGCCGGGCCCGCCCGGGGGCCGCCGGCGGCGCGGGCGCGGCCGGGGTCAGCACGGTGGTCATGTCGGCTCCTCAGTCCGTTTGGATGCGCCGGGTCACCAGGTACGACACGCCCGCGACGAGCATCGTGGCCACGGCCAGGATCAGCGCGATCGCCGAGCTGTAGCCGAAGTCGTACTTGGTGAAACCCTGCTCGTAGAGGTAGAGCGCGGCGGTCTGGAACTGCCGGTCCGAGCCGCCGGTGGCCGCCGCCGTGCCGGGGTTGAACAGCAGCGGCTCGGCGAGCAGCCGCATGTTCCCGGTCGTCGCGATGACCGTCGAGAAGATGATCTGCGGCCGCAGCAATGGCACCGTGATCCGCCAGAACTGCTGCCACCCCTTCGCGCCGTCGAGGGTGGCCGCCTCGTACATGGTCGAGGGGATCGCCTGCATCGACGCCAGGAAGATCAGCGCGTGGTAGCCGGTCCAGCGCCACACCACCATCGCCGCGATGGCGGTGTGCGAGCTGGCCGTGCCGGCCTGCCAGTCGACGTGCCCGCCGCCGAACCAGCTCAGCACCCAGTTCACCAGCCCGAAGTCGCGGCCGAAGAGCTGCGCGAAGATGATCGTCACCGCCGCCACCGAGGTGATGTTCGGCAGGATCATGCCCATCCGGAACATCGTCCGCCCGCGCAGCCTGCGGTTGAGCAGGTGCGCGATGCCCAGCGCGAACAGGATCTGCGGGATCGTGGTCAGCAGCCACAGGCTGACCGTGTTCCCCATCGAGTTCCAGAAGTACGGGTCGTGGAACAGCAGCTGCTCGTAGTTGCCGAACCCGATGAACGTCGCGCCCTCGGCGTCGAGCAGGTTGCGCTTCTGCAAGGACACGAAAGCCGTGTAGAGCAGCGGGAACAGCCCGAAGACGCCGAAGATCAGGAAGTACGGGCTGATGAAGCCGAACGGCGACAGCTTGACGTCCCACTTGTGCCGCCGATCGGCGAAGCTCAGCGTTTTTGCCGAACCCATCACTTGATCTTCGCGACGTCACCGACCAGCTGCTGCCAGGCCGCCGCGCCGTCCTGCTTGCCCTGCTCGACGCGCTGCATCGCGTTGCCGAACTCCGTCTGGACGTCGCCCGCCTTCGGGCCCTGGTACTGCGGGTTCAGCTTCTTCGCGGCGTCGGTGAAGAGCTTGCCGACCGGCGCGTTGTTGAAGAACGGGTTGGTGTAGCCGGTGATCTTCGGGTCGTCGTAGAGCGACGGCGTCGAGGGCAGCAGGCCCTGGCTGGTGAAGACCTTCGCCTGCTGCTCGGGCGCGGTCAGCCACGCGGCGAGGTCGGCGGCTTCCTTGGTGTGCTTGCCCTGCTTGGGCACGGTCAGGTACGAGCCGCCCCAGTTGCCGCCCCCGCCAGGCACGGCCGCGACGTCCCACTTGCCCGCGGTGTCCGGCGCCTGGTCCTTGATCTTGGTCATCATCCAGGCGGGGCAGGTGACGGTGGCGAACTGGCCCTGGGTGAAGCCGGTGTTCCAGGTCGGCGTGCTGTAGAGCAGGCCGGCGGAGAGGTTCGCCTTGACGGCGTCGACGACCTGGTCCCAGCCGGTGCGCAGCGCCGGGTTGCTGCCGACGACGAGCTGGTCGCTCTGGTCGTAGTAGCCGACCGGGGCCTGGCCGAAGATCGCGTTGAGCACGGTCGGGCCGCCGTCCATCCACTTGACACCGTTCGGCGCCTTGGCCTGGAAGCGCTTGCCCGCGTCGAAGAACGCCTGCCAGGTGGGCCAGAGCGCGGAGACGGCGTCGCGGTCGGCGGGCAGCTGGGCCTGCTCGAACAGGTCGCGGCGGTAGCAGATGGCCAGGCCGCCGACGTCGGTGCCGTAGCCGATCTGCTGCCCGCCCTTGGCCAGCGACGCCGACCACTTCCAGCCCAGCCAGCGGT
This sequence comes from Amycolatopsis sp. NPDC051371, assembly GCF_040682155.1. Lineage (NCBI taxonomy): Bacteria > Bacillati > Actinomycetota > Actinomycetes > Pseudonocardiales > Pseudonocardiaceae > Amycolatopsis > Amycolatopsis sp. NPDC051371. The sequence continues at coordinate 74,967 of NZ_JBFBAG010000039.1, read as the reverse complement.
CCTTGAGCTTGTCGCCGCCGACGGTGTTGAGGTCGACGAACTTGTCCGGCGTCGCCTTGAACTGGGCGACGTACCCGGTGTCGATCGCTTCGATGTCCGCGGCGCCACCGCCGGTGGCCAGGTGCGCGGCGAGGTTCTTGTGGTGGTCGGAGTAGGCCGCGGTCCGCTCGGTGATCTCGATGTCCGGGTGCGCGGCCTGGTACTCCTTGATCAGGTCGGTGTAGCCGAAGTTGCCGAAGAGGCCGAGGCTGAGCTTGACCTTCCCGCCGCCGCCGGCGTCACTGCTGCCGCAGGCGCTCAACGCGGTGACCGCGGCCAGGCCGGCGCACACCGCGCCGGCGATCAGGCGGAACCGGCGGGTTGTCGTTTTCGGGCGCATGAGATCTCCGTTGTTCTGCGGGCCGATCGGAAAACGCGGGACCCATGAGAGCGCTCCCAGTGGTCGTTCGTCAAGTAACGAAATAGTAACGTGCCTCGGCATTTACCCAGTCAGAGATCATGTGCTAGGAATGTAACCGGTTACAGTACAGGAGGTCGCCATGGTCACGGCGCGCGAGATCGCCCAGCTCTGCGGGGTTTCGGTCGCGACCGTGTCGCGGGTGTTCAACCGCCCCGCCACGGTGAGCGCGACGACGCGCGAAAACGTCGAGCGCGTCGCCCGGGAGCTCGACTTCTCGCCGAACGAGTCGGCGCGGGCCCTGTCACGGCAGCGCTCGGCGATGGTCGGGCTGGTCTGGGACACCGACCACCGGCGGCCCGGCTGGCGGCACCCGTTCCTGCAGGACCTGTTGCTGGGCCTCAAGTCCGCGCTCAGCTCGCACGGCTACCACCTGCTGATGCTCGCGACGAGCGACGACGCCCGCGACCGCAACCCGGGCGTGTCGCTGGCCGACCCGATCGCGTACGTGAGCATGACCCGGCGCCACCACCTGGCCGGGCTGGTGCTGATCGACAGCGGGACCGACGCCGAGGCCTTCACCGCGTTCGCCCAGTCCGGGCTGCCGTGCGTCGCGGTCGACGTGGCGCTGTCAGGGCCACGGGCGACCTACGTGACCTCGGACAACGCGGCGGGCGCGGCGGAAGCCGTCCGGCACCTGGCCGCTCTCGGGCACGACCGGATCGCGACGATCACCGGCCCCCGCGGCAACGCCCCCGCCGCCGCCCGCACCGAGGGCTACCTGCGCGGGCTGGCCGAAGCCGGGCTGCCGGCGCGCGAGGACTTCGTGGTCACCGGGGACTTCTACCGCGAGAGCGGGTTCGTCGGGATGCGGCGGCTGCTGGCCCGCAAGGACCCGCCGACGGCGGTGTTCGCGGCCAGCGACGAGATGGCGGTCGGCGCCCTGCTGGCCGCCCGCGCGGCGGGGCTGCGGGTACCGGCCGACCTGGCTGTCGTCGGCTTCGACGACATCGAGGTGGCGTCCCTGGTCGACCCGGCGCTGACGACGGTGGCCCAGGACAAACCGGGCTTCGGCACCGCGGCGGCCGGGGCTCTGCTGGCGATGATCGACAACCAGGAGGCACCGGAACCCGTGCGCCTGCCGACGAAACTGGTGATCCGCGACTCCTGCGGCGCCTGAGATCAGCGGCCGGTCAGATACTCGGCGCAGATCTCGTCGAGGACGCGCCGGGCCTCCACCGCCTCGCGGTCGGCGCGGCCCCGGGTGCGGGCGCAGGTGCCGAGCGTCTTCCAGAGCGCCCAGCCGCGGCCGCGCGCCCAGGTCGCGTCGTCGACGGCCAGCCGCGCACGGAACGCCCGGCGGCCGTCGGCGGTCAGCAGCGTCCAGGCGATCGCCAGGTCGCAGGCCGGATCGCCGGCGCCGCAGGTGCCGAAGTCGATGACCGCGGCCAGCTTCCCTTCGCGGAGCAAGAGGTTCCCCGCGGCGACGTCACCGTGGAACCAGCGCTCCACACCGTCCCAGGGTGCGGCCAGCGCGGTCGTCCAGATCTCGCGAGCCAAGCCTTGGCCGTCGAGTGCGCGCTGAACCAGCTCGTCGTAGGTGCCCAAAGTGCCGCCGCGGAACCAGTTGTGCTTGCCCGGCCGCGGCGCACCGGTGGTGTCGACGCTCTGCAAAGCCACCAAGAACCCGGCCAGGTCGGCCGCGAACCGGACAGGGTCGGCGATGCGGTCCGCGCTCGCGGGCTCGCCGTCGAGCCACGGGTGGACCGACCACGCGAACGGAAAGTCCGCGCCGGGCCGGCCTTCCGCCAGCGGAACGGGGATGGGCAGCGGCAACTGAGGCGCGAGTGCCGGCAGCCAGCGTTGTTCCTTCGCGACCGCCAAGGCGTACTCGGCCGCGCTGGGCAGCCGCGCCGACATCGTGTCGCCGAGGTGGAAAGTGCGGTTGTCCCAGCCGCCGTTCGCCACAGGACGGACTTCGAGACCGGCCCACTGCGGGAATTGCTCGGCGACGAGCCTGCGGACCTGGTCCGCTTCGACGGCGATGCGCTGGGGCGGCGGCCCGAGCGTGCTCACCGGATCTTCGCGTCCCAGTCGATGTGGTGCGAGTAGAGCCAGCCCGGCTTTTCGCCGACGTCACCGCCCGCGCTCGACTTCACCAGCTTTTCGACGCGCTCGCGCCGCAACTCCTCGTACGCGGCGAAGGCCGCCTTCGAATCCGGCAGGTCGCGCAGGCACTGCGCCAGGATCACGCCGTCCTCCATGGCCATCGACGCGCCCTGCGCCGCGGCCGGCGAAGCAGCGTGCGCGGCGTCGCCGGTCAGGACCATCTCCCGCGTCGACCAGACGCGCGTCTCGGGGACGTCGTAGGAATGGCCGCCGAACACCTCGTCGCCGGTGGCGGCGATGATTTCGGCGCAGGGCAACGGTTCCCCGGCGAACGCCGCGTGCGCGAACTCGCGCCAGCCGGCCGGGGTGACGGCCGCGATCTCCTCGCGGGACCGCTCGGGGTCCGGGATGCGGGCGAACCAGAACGTGGCGCCGTTCGGGTCGGTCGTGAACCCGAAGGCCGCCTTGGTGCCGCGGACCATCCGGTAGATTCCGGGCGCCGACGGCAAATCGGGCGCGCGCGTGTAGCCGTAGACGACGGTGAGCCCGGTGTAGCGCGGCTCGTCCGCGGCCGGGTCGATCAGCCGCCGGACGACCGAGCGCAGGCCGTCGGCGCCGACCAGGACGTCCCCGGTCTCGGTGGTGCCGTCGGCGAACTCGGCCGTGAGGCCGTCCGGCCCCGGCTTCGCGCTCACCAAGCGTTTTCCGCGCTCCAGCGGCACACCGCGGCGCGCGGCTTCGTCCTGCAAGACACGGTAGAGCGTCGCGCGGGTCAGCGTGCGCGGACTGTCGACGCCGTCGGTGTCGAACTCGCGCCGCCCCAGGGTTTCCCCGTTCGGGGCGACCAGCTCGACGCCGTACGCCGCGAAGGACGCGTCGATCACCGGCCGGTCGGCGCCGATCGCGCGCAGGGCGTCCATGCCGTTGTGCATGATCGTGAGGAACGCGCCGACGTCGTCCCCGCCGGCCGGATAGGCCTCGAAGACCACCGGATCGTGCCCGGCCAGCTTCGCCGCCATCGCCGTGACCGTGCCGGCGATCCCGCCACCCGCGACCAGAACTCGCACCGTGCTCCCCCTCGTGGACTCCGCGTGCCGCCGACCACGACGTTACCGTGACGGCGGCACGCGGCGCTCACTCCTTGGCGCCACTGGTGGCGATGTCGCCGTTGAGGCCGCGTGGGTAGAAGCCGCCCGAGGAGACCTTGTCCGGGTTGAGGTAGGCGATGTTGAGCACGCGGTCGGCGGAGCGGCCGAACGCGATGCCGTTGGCGTCCGCGGGGACGAGGTTCGCCTTGCCGTCCTTGAGCACGCCTTCGTCGTCGTCGGCCTTGCCGTCGAGGCTGTCGCGGGCGTCGGAGATCTTGTTCGTGACGTCGCCGAGGCCGCGTTCGAACAGCTGTCCGCGCACGATGCCCGCGTGGTAGGCCTCGACCGCGAGGATGCCCGCCGCCGCGTCGAGGAAGGTCTTGTTGTTCACCAGCGGCGCCGCGCCCTTGTAGGCGGACACGCCGACGTCCTCGAACAGGAACGCGGCGAGCAGGAAGTTGTTCTCGCTCGCGAACGGGTCGAAGGTCTGGCCTTCCTTGATCACTCCCGCGGCCTGCATGGCGGCGGTGAAGCTGTTCTGGAAGTCGATTTCGGGCTGCGCGACGGCGGCTTTGTCGAGCGCCTTGCGCAGGAACGTCACGTGGGCGACCTCGTCGCCGGCGATCTCCTGGACGATCTGCTTGGTGTGCTCGCTCTTGAACTTCACGGCGTGCCCGCCGGAGACCTTGCCGAGGTTGCCGACGCCGTTGACGTACTTCTCGTTCAGCCCGTAGCCGTAGACGGCGAACGAGTACAGGTTCGCCTCGAGGTACTCCAGGTTGAGCGCGAAGTTCAGCACCGCGGCGTCGCTGGCGGCGGCGTCCTGCGCGTTCTGCTCCGGGTACTGCGAAGTCGCGCCCGCCGAGCCGAGGCCCAGCGACAGCGCGGTTCCGAGCGCACCGGCGCCCGCGACGCCGAGCCCCGCCGCTCCCGCAGCCTTGAGGAAGCGGCGGCGGTCGGTCGCGTTCTCCGCGCTGCGCTCGACGAGCTGCTGTGTGTAGCGTTTTCCGAACACCGGGGGACGTCCTCTCGTGACGAGTTCGTCCACCTCACCCAACGGTGATACGTACCTGGACGGCCCCCGGCTCGGTCAAATCGGAAAAAAGTTCTTCCCGATTTCGTTTGCCCAGGTCAGGCGCGTTCGGCCGCGGCGAGCCGGACGCACACGGCGAGCGCGCGGACGGCCTCCTCGACGTCGGCGAGCACCGGGAACGTCGGCGCGATCCGGATGACCGCGTCGGCCGGGTCGTCGCCGTGCGGGTGGGTCGCCCCGGCGGGGGTCAGCGCGACGCCGGCCTCCTTCGCCAGCCGCACGACCTCCTTCGCGGTGCCCTCGGGCACGGTCAGCGACACGAAGTACCCGCCGGTCGGCTTGGTCCAGGTCGCCAGGTCCGAGAGTTCCTCGGTGAGGATGCGGTCGACGGCCGCGAACTTCGGGCCGATGACCTCGGCGTGCTTGCGCATGTGCGCGCGGACGCCGTCCTCGTCCTTCAGGAAGTGGGCGTGACGCAGCTGGTTGACCTTGTCCGGGCCGATCGTGCGCTTGCCGATGTTGCCGACCCACCAGGCGAGGTTGGCCTCGGACGCGCCGAAGAAGCCGACGCCGGCCCCGGCGTAGGTGATCTTGGAGGTCGAGCCGAAGACGAACACGCGGTCGGCGTTCCCGGCCTCGGTGGCCAGCGCGAGGACGTCGGCCAGGGCCGGCTCGTCGTCGGTCAGGTGGTGCACGGCGTAGGCGTTGTCCCAGAAGATCCGGAAGTCGGGCGCCGCGGTGGTCATGGTGGCGAGCCGCTTGACGACGTCGTCACTGAACGTGACGCCGGTGGGGTTGCTGTACTTCGGCACGCACCAGATGCCCTTGACGGCGGAGTCCTCGGCGACGAGGTGCTCGACGACGTCCATGTCGGGGCCCTGGTCGGTCATCGGCACCGGGACGAGCTCGATGCCGAAGCGCTCGGTGAGCGCGAAGTGCCGGTCGTAGCCCGGGACGGGGGCGAGGAACTTCAGGGTGGGCTCGTCGGCCCAGCGGCGCTCGGCGCCGGGCAGCTTCGACAGCAGCGCCTGGACGACGGCGTCGTGCATCAGCTCGAGGCTGGAGTTGCCCGCGGCGAGCAGCTGCTCGACCGGGACCTGCAGCGCGCCCGCGAAGATGCGGCGCAGCTCGGGCAGGCCCTTGAGGCCGCCGTAGTTGCGGACGTCGGTGCCGTCCTCGGCCTTGAAGGTGCCGTCGCCGGGGAGGTCGAGCAGGCCGTTCGCGAGGTCGAGCTGCGCCGGCGAGGGCTTGCCGCGGGTGATGTCGAGGGAGAGGCCCCGGTCGACCAGGGCCGCGTAGTCTCGGCGGGCAGTGTCGACGTCGACGGAAGCAGTGGTCATGGCGTCAACGCTAAACCCGGCGTCGATACCATTTCGGGGCGGGTCCTGGCTAGGGTGGTTGGTGTGCACTTGGTAGTCCACGCCGACCAGCGGCAGTTCTCGTTACGCGACTCCGGTTCCCGGCTGGACGGCAGCGGCTGGACGGCGCTCGCGGTGGAATCCCACCGGATCGGCGCGGAGCCAGGCGGCCTCGCAATCGCCACGGCGCGCTCGGACCTGGTGGAGTCGTCGATCACGCTCCTCCCCGCACCGCCTGCGTTGGCGGCCGACGCCGAGCACGTCGTGGAAGCGGATCTTCCGGTTCCGAGCGGGAAACTCGTGATTTCCGGTCCTGCTGATTACCCATCGCAGGAAAAGTTCTTTTCGGTGCTGCCGGGGCTTTACCGGGCGCGGGTGTCGTACGTGCCGGCCGGGCCGCCGTCGGTGGACTGGAACGACCACGAGTACGGGGAGCATTACCGGTACGTGGTGGAGATGTGGCCGGTGACGTCTCCATCGGGGGTGGAAGTAGTCCGGCAGGGTGCAGCGGTCTGGGATGGATAGGTCGGTCTGAGCGGGCTTCGGTGCGGTGGGCCACGTAGTGGGTAGTGGCCGATGGCGTGATCCGGCTACGCCGGGGTCGCCCATTGGGCCGAAAGTCGGCGGGGGGCCGGTTACGTCGGGCTCGGGCGCCAAGGTCCTGAGGTGGGGCACCGCCGTCTGGGACGGCTGAGTCAGAGGGTGCAGTGGTCTACGGCGAGTTCTATCGCAACGAGTCGCTAGGCCAGCCGAGCAGAGTGAGTCGGCGTTCGGCGACGGTGCCGGGCTCCGGTCGGCGGGCTCCGCGCACCGAGACGACTCCATCAGGAGCTGGACCATCGGAGCGTTCGGGCCGCCGCCGGCGACGGTCGGCCGTTGTGGTCGGTGGGACGGTGGACTGCGGTGGCGTGATGTGGCCGTCCGGCGATGTTGGGTTCGGATCGTCTGCCGCGGGCCGAAGGTCGGGCGCGGGTGTAGGCCCGGAGCCGGTGGCTGCGGGTCTATCCCATGTTCGGTTGCTCACGCCGCGAACGGCAGCGGTTGGTGGAGGTTGTTGCGCCTGGGTTTTCGGCGTTTGTCCAGGAACACCGGTGGCAGGAACTCGGGGAGGCCGTCTGCCGCGATGCGGACTTGCCAGCCGGAACGGTGCAACAGTCGGTGGTGATGCGCGCACATCAGGACCAGGTTGCCCAATTCCGTGGGGCCGCCATCAGCCCAATGCCGGATGTGGTGACCCTGACAGTGCCGCGGCGGGCGATGGCAGCCGGGAAAGGCGCAGCCACGGTCGCGGAGGTACAGCGCGTGGCGCAGCGGGGTGGAGATCAAGCGTCGCTGGTGACCCAGGTCGAGAGGCTCGCTCTTCGTGCCCAACACCGCGGGGATGAGCTTGCAGTCACACGCGTGGATGCGGGCCTCGGCCGCGGACATCGTGCCGAGGTCGCCGAGGATGGCCCGGCCGACGCCAGACTTCAGGTCCTCCAGCGATACTGCGACCATGATGTGGGCTCGTTCACCGGCCTGCAGCGGGAGGTCTGGGGAGTTGAGGGCCAGGTCGATCGCGTCGGAGAAGGCATCGCCGTAACGTTCCTGCGGGGAACGGAGGTCTGGACCTTCGTCGGTGGTGCGGCGTTGCGCGAGAGAGTCCAGCAGGGCGCTGGCTCGGGTGCCGGTTTCGTCGTCGAAACGCCCGTTCAGTTCCCAGATCCCGGTTCTTTTGCGGCGCAACGACAGTTCACGGCTGGGGGTGGCCGGTTCGGCGCTGTCGGGTGCGGCGCCGTCGGGGTCGAGGTGGGCCAGGATACGCGTCCCGAGGGCGGCGACCTGCTTGTGTCCGGCCTCGGAGGCGAAGGTCAGCAGGTGCTGCTCGGCCTCGTCGCGGTGTTCGGGCGGGACTTGGGTCATCACGCCGACGATGGTGTCGATCATCGGGGTGCTCAACCGTCCGTCCAGCGCGGCGGCGGCGGTGGCGGGAGCAACGGCGGGAATCGGGGTGCCGTCGAGGGTGTGACCGGGGGTGAGGGCTCGGGCTCGTTTGACTACGGTCTCGGCGGCAGCTTTGGGAACATCGGCGAGGTGCTCGAAAAGCCGCGCGACAGAGCGGTATCCGAAGAGTTCCATGACACCGCGGGACTCGATTTCCGCCAGCAGTGAACCGATTTCGGCCTCAGCGGACCGCGCGACGGTGAGCAGGGTGGAGATGCGGTCGGCCAGGGCCACCGCATCTGCTTTCCACACCGTTTCGCTGTCCACACACCAAGATTACCGGCTGTCGAACGCCTGGTCATCACTCGATCAGGTAGAAGCGGCAGACGCGGCAGGCGCATCGTTGCGTGGGGAATCGGCGCTCTCGCACCGAGCGGAAGGCAACAACAGATAGCGCCGATTTCCTACGCCCCGGCGAAGCCGCATCTTGAAAACCCCGGGAATGCCCCGTTACAGAGCCGTCAGCGTCGCAAGCTTCCAGCGCCCATCGATCCGCTTAGCAGTAACAGCCAGCTGAGCCACCGAAGACGACGGCGCTCCCCCACCCTGCGTCACCGTCTGCTGGTCCAGAAACAACAACAGCGAAGCATCATCGCCCACCAAGGTCCGCACCCCCACAGCCCGAACAGTCGTAGTACGCACCAACTTCTCCGCCGTAGCCCGAGTCCGCGCCGAAGCGAACTGATCCCGGTACTGCTTAACGGCATCCCCAGTCAGGACCTCGGAAGCCGCCCGCTCGGTACGAGACAGATTCGCGTAGTCATAAGAGAAAACCGCCTTCACGGCGTCACTCACCTGAGCGGAAACCGAAGCAGTAGCCGAGGTATCGACCAGAGCAAGATTGTCACCCGGAGAAAGCGATGCCGTCTCGATGCCAAACCACACGGCGCACCCCAGAGCCACCACCACAACCGCCGCCAGCACGCGCCTCATGAGCCCGCCGCTTGGACGCCGGCGATCTTCCAGCCGGCCGAAGAACGTGAAACGTCCACAGTCAACCGGTTAAGGCGAGGCGAAACCGCCGCTCCACCAGTCGAGACCCGGACGTCCAGCACGGCCAGGAGACGCGCCGTCCCGTGGGAGACGTCGATCTCCGTCACCGCAGCCTGGACCAGCGACGCCGTCGACACCGTCTTAGCCGTGGTAGCCCGGTCGATCTGCACCTGCCGATCGCCCGAAAGATCCTTCCCGTACTGCCCCGTCGTCGCCGCGATCCAGCGGTCCACGTCCGCGCCCGCCGAGCGGTAGTCGATCGTGTTCAGCGTGACCAGCTCCGGGCCCGCTGCCGCCAGCACCGCGTCGCGCTCGCGGCCTCGGGCATAAGAATCGTCGGCAGCGGCACGCCACCACGACCAGCCCGTGAAACCCGCCGCCAGCACCGAAAGTACCGCGGCCACGACCAGAACCTTCACGACGCGCCCAGCAGCTTGCCCAGCCCACCCGCCGACGGTCCGGTCAGCAGGCTCAGCATTCCCGGGAGCTGGGCCTGCGAAGGCGTCGATGCGGTTTGCGCAGGCGCGGCCGGAATCGCCGGCGGTTTGCCCGCGTAGGGCGCGTTCTGCGACCCGCGCACCCCGGTCGGGCTGCCCGGCGGCTCGGCGCAGTATGCGTTCATGTTCACCGGCGCCTCGGACTCGTCGTTCGCCGGACGCTGCTTCGTCCCTTCGTAGCCCTTCGTGCACGAAGCCGGGTCGAAGAAGTTCAGCACCACGCCCAGGTGCCCGGTGCCGTCCGGGGACGTCGACGGCGAGAACGCCGAGATGATCGGGTAGGCCACCAGCAGTTCCTCGATCGAGTCCTTCCGGGACGTCGTGATCTGCGCGGTGGTCAGCAGGTTGGCGAACAGCACGCCCAGATCCGTGCCGGACGCCGCGAGCACGTCGCTGATCTGCCGGCTCAGCTTCGGCGCCTCCGCGATCACCCGCCGCAGGTCCGGGTCGGACGCCTTCAGCTGGCCGGCGATCGTCTTCAACCCGGAAGCGAAGTCGGTGATGTTCGCGGCCTGACGCTCCTGCGTGTCCAGCACGATCCTCGAATTCGCGAGGAGGCCCTGCGTCTGCGGGACGTACTGCGCGGCCACCGCGGTCAGCGACCCGGTGCTGTCCAGCAGCTGCTGCAGTTCCGGGCCCGCGCCGGCGAAGGCGTTGTACGTCTCGTCGACGACCGTCCGCAGGGAGTCCGGGTGGATGCTCGCGACGAGGTCGTCGAGGTGGGACAGCACCGTGTCCGGGGACGGCGGCAGGGACGTCTTGTCGACCGTGATCACCGAGCCGTCCTTCAGGAACGGGCCGCCGTCGTGCTGCGGGAGCAGGTCGACGAACTGCTCGCCCACCGCCGACCGGTTCGCCACCTGGGCGTGCGCGTCGGCCGGGATGTCGGGGGCGCCCGCGTCGATGTCGAGGGCGACGTCGACGCCGTGTTCGGTCAGCGTCATCCCGGTGACCCGGCCGACCGTGACACCCCGGTAGGCGACCTCGGAGTTGACGAAGATCCCGCCGGAGTCGGACAGCTGCGCGGTGACGACGTAACCGCGGTTGCCGAAGAGCCGGTCGAGCCCGGCGTAGTGGCCGCCGGCGTAGACGACCGACACCACCGCGATGACGACGAACGCGAACAGCTGGACGCGGATCTTGCGCGTGGTCACTTGCCGCCCCCGATCAGCCCGAGCAGGCCGCCCAGCAGGTTCGGGCCCGCGGCCTGCGGACCCGATCCGAGGTCGGGCAGCGGCAACGGCGGCGCGACGGCGGGAGTCTGCCCGGACGGTAGCGCGATCGGCGGCTGCGACGAGTTCGTGAAGTTCTGGATCAGCGTGTCCAGGTCGAGGTTGACGTTCGCCTCGACGTTCGCGTAGTCGCCCTTGATCACGTTGCCCGCGTAGTCCGGGAACGGGTACGTGAGCAGGATCTGCAGTGCGTTGGGCAGGTTCGAACCGGCCTCGCCGAGCTTGGTCAGCGTCGGCTGCAACGCTTTGAGGTTCGCGACCAGCTGGTCACGGCTCTTCGTGACCGTGTCCACCGCGACCCCGGAGAGTGTGTTCAGCGCGTTGAGCATGCCGACGAGCTGGTCACGCTGGTCGGTGACGATCTTCAGGCCCGGCGCGAGGTTGTCGAGCGCGTTCGACAGGTTCTGCGTCTGGCCCGCCAACGTGTGGGACAGCTTCCCGAGCCCGTCGATCGCGCGGAGGATCTCGGTCCGGTGCCCGTCGAGCTGGGTCGCCAGTTCGTCCACTCGCGACAGCAGCGCGCGGATCTCCGGCTCGTTGCCCGACAGCGCGTCGTTCAGCTCGTGGCTGATCTTCTGGATCTGCTCGACGCCGCCGCCGTTGAGCAGCAGTGATAGCGCGCCGAGCACCTCCTCGACCTCGGGGTTGCGGTTGGTGCGCCCGAGCGGGATCTGCGCACCGTCGCCCAGGCGACCGGACGCCGGCTCCGCGGTAGGCACGCTCAGCTCGACGAACTTCTCTCCCAGAAGTGAAGACTGCTTCAGCTCGGCACGGGCGTTCGCGGGCAGCGCGATGTCGCCGTTGACCGTCATCGCGACCAGCGCGGACCGCGTGTCCGGCGTCAGGGAGATCTTGTCGACCCGCCCGACCGCGACGTCGTTGACCTTGACGCTGGACTGCGGAACGAGGTCGAGGACGTCGGTGAACAGCGCGGTTACGTGGTACGGGTGGTCACCGACGTCGGCGCCGCCCGGCAGCGGTGTGCCGTAGAGGCCGTTGAACCCGCCGTCACTGCACGCCGCCAGCACGAGCACGCCGGCGAGCACTCCCGCGAGCCGCTTCACTTCGCACCCCCCGCGAGCTGCTCCATCACGTCGACGAGCGGGAGCGGCAACGGCGGGAGGGTGCCGTTCTGCAGGGAGTTGAGCACCTGCGGGATCGTCGGCAGCTTCAACGCGCCGTCGAGGACCGGCGCGAGCTGCTTGCAGATGTTCCCCAGCGTGTCCGGGACCTCCTTGGGCGTGCCCGCGCTGATCAGCCGGCACACGGTGAGGATCGGCGGGTTGGTCAGCTCGTTCAGGTTGTCGCGGACGGCGATCGTGCCCGACGCGGCGTCGTAGGAGTTGATGAAGTTGGTCGCGCCGGTCGGGGCGATGTCGAGCACCTCGGCGAGCGACGCGCGCTGGTCGACCAGGACCTTCGACAGCGACGCCAGCTTGTCCACATTGGACTCAAGCGCGCCCTTGTTGTCGTTGACGAACTGCTGGACGTCACCGAGCGCCCCGCCGAGGGACTGCAGTGCCGCGCCGACGTCGGAGGAGTCCGCGGCGAGGAACTGGCTGACGTCGGCGACGCGGCCGTAGAACTCGTTGAGCTGCTGATCGCTCTGGGCCAGCGCACCGGTGAAGGAGTTCAGGTTCTGCACGGTCGAGAACAGGTCGTCCTTCGAGCCGTCCAACGTCTTGGCGAGGTCGGCGAGCTGCCCGACCGTCGAGTTCAGCGAAGCACCGTTGCCCTTCAACGTGTTCGCCGCGGTGTCCAGAACGCCGGACAGCGCGCCGTCCTTGTTGGCGCCGTTCGGACCCAACGCCGTCGACAGCTTGTCGAGACTGGAGTAGAGGTCGTCCAGTTCCACCGGCGTCGCCGTGCGGTCCTTCGCGAGCACCGTGCCGGTGGCCAGGGTCGGCCCGCTGTCGTAGGCCGGGGTCAACTGGACGTACCGGTCGCTGACCAGGCTGGGCGCGACGACGACCGCGCCGACGTCGGCCGGCAGCTGCACCGCGTCGACGCGCATGTCCACGCGCACCGCGTCGCCCTGCGGCGTGACGTCGGTGACCTGCCCGACCGGCACGCCGAGCACCCGCACCGACGAACCCGCGTAGAGCCCGACGGTCTTGCCGAAGTACGCCGACAGCGTCGTGCCGGTGGACGCGCGGAACACCAGCCACAGCCCGGCGGTGACGACCAGCGCCAGCACGCAAGCGAACGCCAGCCAGGTCACCAGGCTGCGCCCGCGGTAGGTCCGGATGGTCATCGGCCGCCCACCCCCTGGTTCGGCGCCGCGATCGGCGGGGTGCAGCCCTCGGGGTTGATGTGCAGGCCGCCCGCGGTGATCGTCGGCGGCAGCAGCCCGCACAGGTAGCCCTCGAACCAGCGGCCGTTGCCGGTGGCGTTCGCGCCGACGCGGGCGAACGGCGCCATCAGCTTGAGGCTCTGGTCGAGGTTGCCCTGGTTGCGCTGCAGGATGTCGGTCACCTTCCCGAGCTTGTCCAGCGTCGGCTTGAGCTGCGCGCGGTTGTCCGCGACGAGCCCGGACAGCTGCTGCGAAAGCTGCTGGGTGCCGGTGAGCAGCGCGTGGATCGCGGTCTTGCGGTTCTGCAGCTCGGTGAGCAGCAGGTTGCCGTCGCTGATCACGCGTTGCAGCTGGGCGTTGCGGTCGGACAGCGTCTTCGACACCTGGCTCGTGTTCGCCAGCAGCGTGTGGAGGTCGTTGTCGCGGGAAGAGACCGTGCGAGCCAAAGACGACAAGCCCGTCAGCGTGTCCTTGAGGTACTGCGGGCTGTCCTTGAGGCTGTCGGACAACGCGTTGAAGCTGTCCGCGAGCTGTTTCGTGTCGATGTCGCCGACGGTCGTCGACAGCTGCTCGAAGGCGTCCTGCAGCTGGAACGGCGTGCGCGTGCGGGCCTGCGGGATCGTCGCGTCCGGCTCCTGCGCGCCGCCACCCTTCGGGTCGAGCGCGAGGTACTTCTCCCCCAGCAGCGTCTTGATCTCGATGGACGCCGTCGTCGCGTCGCCGACCCGGACGTCCTTGACGCGGAAGCGCACGAGCACCTGCTTGCCGGCCAGCGCCACCGAGGACACCGTGCCGACCTTGACGCCGGCGACCTCGACCTCGTTGTCCGGCGCCAGGCCGGCGGACTCGCCGAAGTACGCCGAGTACGTCGTGCCGTTGCCGAAGAACGGGAGCTGGTCGGAGAAGTACGTCGTGGCCGTGACGAGCACGATCAGCACGAGCGCGACCGCGCCGACCGCGGCCTGGTTGCGATCCTTCAGCCGTTTCACGGACCACACCTCTCCGCGCGCTGGGTGCCCGGGATCGGGATGATCGGCAGGGTGATGTCGAGCGAGGAAATGCCGATGGTGCCGGTGATCCCGCACAGGTAGTAGTTGAACCAGCTGCCGTAGCTCAGGGTCCGGGTGAACTTCTGCAGGTTGCCCGGCAGCACCTCGAGCAGGTGGTTGAGCAGCACGCCTGAGTCGCCGAGGTTCTGCGAAAGCACACCGAGCTGCGCGACGTCGTCCTTCAGCGCCGGGCGCGCGTCGGCGAGCAGGCCCGTCGTGGACACCGCGAGGTCGCCCAGCGCGCTGACCGCGTCGCCGATCGGCTTGCGCTGCTCGGCGAGCCCGCTGACGAGCTTCTGGGTCTGCTCGATGAGGTCGCCGAGCTGCGGGCCGTGCTGGTTGACCACGCCGAGCACGGTGTTGAGGTTCGCGATGACCTGCCCGATCACCTGGTCCTTGCTCGCGATCGCCGTGGTGAGCGACGCGGTGTGCTGCAGCAGGCTGGTGATCGTGCCGCCCTCGCCCTGGAAGACGCTGATGATCTCGGCCGAGAGCTGGTTGACGTCCTTGGGGCTCAACGCCTTGAACAGCGGCTTGAACCCGTTGAACAGCACGGTCAGGTTCAGCGCGGGCTTGGTGCGCTCGGGCGGGATCGTGCCGCCGTCCGGCAGTGCCTTCTCCCCCGGCACGTCGGTGCCGAGCGCGAGGTAGCGCTGGCCGACGAGGTTGCGGTACTTGATCGTCGCGGTCACCGTCTCCGGCAGCCGGTAGGCGTGCTCGACGTCGAACCGCACCTCGGCGAGGTTCTGCTCGCCTTCGACCACCCCGATGGTGTCGACCTGGCCGACCTTGACCCCGGCGATGCGGACGTCGTCGCCTTCCTTGAGGCCGGAGGCGTCGGTGAACTTAGCCAGGTAGCCGGACGTCTCGCCGAAGTTCGTGTTCGCGATGGTGGCCGCGAGGACGCCGGTGAACAGCACGGTGACGACGGCGAACACCGCGAGCTTCACCAGGGACGGGACGAAACTCCTCACTTCAGCTCCACCTCCGCCCCGCGGTAGAGCGGCCCGACGAGCAGACCCGCCCAGCCGGGCACGTCACCGGGCGACGTCCCGAGCGCGGGCGAGGCGAGCAGGTCGATCAGGTCCTTTTCGTAGGACGAGCCGACGATCGAGCCGTCGCCGCCGATGGCCCCGCCACCGGCGGGCAGCTCACCGGACGGCGACTTCGGCGGCGCGGGCTTGCTGGAGCCGTCCTTGATCGCGCCGTCGGGCGGGTACTGCGGCCACACTCCGGGCTTCGGGACCTGCGGGTAGCAGCGCGGCCCGCGCTTGTCCTCGTACTTCGGCTCGTCGACGCCGGGCAGGTACTTGCCGCGGCTGGCGGCGAACTCGATGGTGACCCTGCTGACCTCGGGGTGCGCGGTGCCCTTGCCGAACGCCAGCTCGGCCGGCGCGACCTCGCCGGCGAGCTGTTCGAGCAGGCACGGGTACTCGGGCGCGTACTTGGCGAGCACGTCCAGCGTGGGCTGGACCGCCGTGGTGAGCCGGATCAGGTTGTCCTTGTTGACCTGCAGGAAGCTCGTCAGGTCCACCGAAGCCGCGGTGACGGTGGCGTAGAGGTCGGTCAGCTGGGCGCGCTGGTCGACGATCGTCCGGCTGGTCGTCGTCAGGTCCGACAGCGCCTGCAGCAGGTCCGGCGCCGCCTTGTTGTAGGTGTTGGCGACGTTCGCGAGTCCGGTGATGTCGGCCTTGACGTCCGGCAGCGACGGGTTGAGCTTGCCGAGGTAGTCGCTCAGCTGCACGAGGGTCTGGCCGAGCTGCTTGCCGCGGCCCTCGAGCGCGGTCGACACCGCGGTCAGCGTGCTCGACAGCTTCTCCGGCTGGACGGCCTGCAGCAGCGGCATCACGTCGTCGAGCACCTTCTGCAGCTCGATCGCGGTGCTGCTGCGGTCCTGCGGGATGACGTCGCCCGCTTTGATCGGGCCTTGCGAAGTCTCGGGGAGCTGCAGCGAGACGTACCGCTCGCCGAAGAGCGTCTTCGGCAGCAGCCGCGCGGACACGTTCGCCGGGATGACGTGCGTCTTGTCCGGGTCGAGCGCCAGCTCCAGCTCGGCGTGGTCGCCCTTCGCCAGCACCGACCGAACCTCGCCGACGAGCATCCCGCGGACCTTGACGTCGCCGCCGGTGCGCAGCTGGCTGCCGACGCGGTCGGTTTCCAGCTTCACGAGCGTCACCGGCGTGAAAGCCTTGTTGTAGACGGCGAGCGTGAACGCGATGAACAACGCGGCCACGAGCAGGAAGGCGAGCCCCAGCACCTGGTACCGGAGCCGCTGCCAGAGCTCGCGCCTCATCCGGAGATCCTCACCGTGGTGTTCGCGCCCCAGATCGCGAGGGACAAGAAGAAGTCCAGCACCGAGATCAGCACGATCGACGTCCGCACCGCGCGGCCGACCGCCACGCCGACGCCGGCCGGGCCGCCGCTGGCGTTGAAGCCGTAATAACAGTGGGAGAGGATCACGAGCACGCTGAACACGATCACCTTCCCGAACGACCACAGGACGTCGCCGGGTGGCAAGAAGAGCGTGAAGTAGTGGTCGTAGGTGCCGGCGGACTGGCCGTAGAGCCAGATGGTGATCTGCCGGGATGCGAGGTAACTCGAGAGCAGACCGACCGCGTACAGCGGGATCACCGCGGCGACGCCGGCGAGCACCCGCGTCGTCACCAGGTAAGGCATGCTCGGCACGCCCATGACTTCCAGCGCGTCGATCTCCTCGGAGATCCGCATCGCGCCCAGCTGCGCGGTGAAGCCGCAGCCGACGGTCGCGCTCAGCGCGAGCCCGGCCGAGAGCGGCGCGACCTCGCGCGTGTTGAAGTAGGCGGAGATGAACCCGGTGAGCGCGGCCGTGCCCAGCTGGTTCAGCGCGGAGTAGCCCTGGAGGCCGACGATGAGACCGGTGAACAGCGTCATCCCGATCATCACGCCGAGCGTGCCGCCGATGACGGCGAGGCCGCCGGTGCCGAAGCAGACCTCGGTGAGCAGCCGCAGCGTTTCCCGGCTGTAGCGGCGGATCGTGCGCGGCGACCAGGCGAGCGCCTTCGCGGCGAACGCGAGCTGCTTGCCGAGACCTTCCAAGCTCTGGCCCGGGCGCGCGATGTACTCGAGCGTCCGGTCGTGGTCAAGGGGTTCCGCCGTCATCACATGGCCTTCGGCGGGACGATCCGCAGGTAGATCGCGGTGAGCACGACGTTGATGAGGAACAGCAGCAGGAACGTGATGACGACGGCCTGGTTGACCGCATCGCCGACGCCCTTCGGCCCGGGCGGCGGGTTCAGCCCGCGGAACGCGGCGACCACCCCGGCGACGAAGCCGTACAGCAGCGCCTTGATCTCGCTGACCCAGAGGTCCGGCACCTGGGCCAGTGCGTTGAAGCTGGCCAGGTACGCGCCGGGCGTGCCGCCCTGCAGGACGACGTTGAAGAAGTAGCCACCGAGGACACCGACAACGCTGACCAAGCCGTTGAGCAGCACCGAAACGACCATCGCGGCGAGCACCCGCGGCACGATGAGGCGCTGGATCGGGTTGACGCCGAGGACCTCCATGGCGTCGATCTCTTCGCGGATCTTGCGCGCGCCGATGTCCGCGCAGACGGCGCTGCCGCCGGCACCCGCGACGAGCAGGGCGGTGATCAGCGGGCTGGCCTGCTGCACGATGGCCAGCGCGCTGGCCGCGCCGGTGAACGACTGCGCGCCGATCTGCGCGGTCAGCGAGCCGAGCTGCAACGCGATCACCGCGCCGAACGGGATGGCGACGAGCGCGGTCGGCAGGATCGTGACGCTCGCGAAGAACCAGCACTGCTGGATCCACTCGCGGGTCTGGAAGGGGCGCTTGAAGATCGCGCGCAGGACCTCCCACGACAGCGTCGCGAGGCGGCCGACCTGGGTCAGGGCCGCGGTTCCCGGGAGCGTGCCCGTGCTCTCGCTCACCACACCTCCCAGTAGGTCGTCGCTGACCTCCGAGTGTTCTCCATACCCGGTGCCCGATTTTCGTTAGCGGTGTTAACTGATCTCGTCAGAAACTCAGGTTGAGGGCGTGCGAGGCCGTGGCACCGCCGTCCGCGACGAACTCCGCGCCCGTGCAGTAGGCGCTTTCGTCGCTGGCGAGGAACAACACCAGTTTCGCGACGTCCTCGGGCTGCCCGACGCGGCCGAGCGCGACCTTCTTCCCGACGTACGACATGTCGACTTTCTGCCCGCCGGCGGCGGTCTCGACCATCTGCGTGTCGATCGCGCCGGGGTGGACCGAGTTGACGCGGATGTGCTTCTTCCCGAGCTCCATCGCGGCGACCTTGGTCATCCCGCGGATGGCGAACTTGCTCGCGGTGTAGGCGACGAGGTAGGGCATCCCGGCCAGTCCCTCCACAGAGGACACGTTGACGATGGAGCCACCGCCGGCGGCGGTCATCGGTTCAACGACCGAGCGCATCCCGAGAAACGCCCCGATCTGGTTCACCCGGATGACGCGTTCGTAATCGGCCAGTTTCGTCTTGCCGAGTTCGGAGAAATGGAGGATCCCCGCGTTGTTGACCAGCACGTTCGGCGCGCCGAACTCGGTGGTGACCCGGTCGAGGGCGGTGACCCAGCCGTCCTCGTCGCCGACGTCGAGGTGCTGGTAGACGGCCCGCTCCCCGAGTTCGGCGGCGAGCTGCTTGCCCTCGTCGTCGAGGATGTCGGCGATCAGCACCTTCGCGCCTTCGGCGACGAACGCGCGTGCGGCGGCCTCGCCCTGGCCGCGCGCGGCGCCGGTGATGAGGGCGATCTTCCCGTCCAGCCTCATGACTCTCCCAGGATTTCGGTGGTGGCGAACATCCGGCCGGGGTCGCGGTCGGCGAAGAAGGAGCTGACCGACGTCTCGAGCTCGTCGAGGGACCAGCGCCGCTCGATCCGCGGCGCTTCGACCAGCGACACCGTGCCGCCGTGGACGATGAACACCTGGCCGTTGACGTGCTCGGCCGCAGGTGAGGCGAGATAGGCGACAAAAGGTGCGACGTGTTCGACCGAGAGCGGGTCGGCGCCCTCGGCGGGAGCCACGCCGAACACGCCCTCGGTCATCGCCGTCCGCGCGCGAGGGCAGATCGCGTTCGCGCGGACGCCGTACTTGGCCAGGCCGCGGGCGGCCGACATGGTGAGCGCGGTGATGCCGGCTTTGGCGGCGGCGTAGTTGGGCTGGCCGGGCGAGCCGATGAGGAACGCTTCGGACGCGGTGTTGACCAGTCGCCCGTAGACCGGCCTCCCGTCCGCTTTGGACTGATCCCGCCAGTACTTCGTCGCGTTGCGGGACAACAGGAAGTGGCCGCGCAGGTGGACGCGGAGCACGGTGTCCCAGTCGTCGTCGGACATCGAGAAGAGCATCTTGTCGCGCAGCACGCCGGCGTTGTTCACGACGATGTCGAGCCCGCCGAGGTCGAGCGCGGCCGCCACGAGGGCGTCCGCGGTGGCCCGCTCCCCCACGTCGCCGGCGACCGCGACGGCCTTGCCACCGGCGGCTTCGATCTCTTCGACGACGTCCTTCGGCTCACCGATGTCGTTGACGACGACCGTCGCGCCCCGGGTGGCCAAGGCGAGCGCTTCGGCCCGCCCCAAGCCCGCGGCGGCGCCCGTGACGATCGCTGTCCTGCCGGTCAGGCTCACGCGCGGCCTCCTCGTCGAGTCCTGTGATCGGG
Source organism: Amycolatopsis sp. NPDC051371 (assembly GCF_040682155.1). Classification (NCBI taxonomy): domain Bacteria; kingdom Bacillati; phylum Actinomycetota; class Actinomycetes; order Pseudonocardiales; family Pseudonocardiaceae; genus Amycolatopsis; species Amycolatopsis sp. NPDC051371. The sequence continues at coordinate 55,273 of NZ_JBFBAG010000039.1, read as the reverse complement.
CCTACACTAGAATCTGTTCTCGTTCAGAGCAAGCTTTTCAGTAAACGGCGCTAACCGGCGATGAACAGGGCGTTCTTCGGGCACCCCTTGACCGCATCAGAAACACGTTCTACCTGGTCGGCCGGCACCGCGCCCGGCGCGATGACGAGTTCTTCGTCGTCGTCCAGGTCGAAGACGTCCGGCGCGAACCCCACGCACACCGCGTTCGCCTCGCAGAGCGAACGATCGACGCCGATCTCCATGCTTCCTCCGCCGCGTGAGTCCTGGTACAACTAGAACAGGTTCTACTATAACGCCGGATCGAGGTGACGGGTGCGGATCGACTACACACCGGAGCAGCGCGCGCTGGCCGCGGAGCTCCGTGAGTACTTCGCCGAGCTGATGACGCCCGAACGGCGGGAAAGCCTCCGCGCGGGCGACGAGTACGGCGACGGGTTGGCGTACAAGGAGATCGTCCGGCAGCTGGGCAAGGACGGCTGGCTGGCGCTCGGCTGGCCGAAGGAGTACGGCGGGCAGGGCCGGCCGATGCTCGACCAGCTCATCTTCACCGACGAAGCGGCCGTCGCCGGGGTCCCGGTCCCGTTCCTGACGGTGAACACCGTCGGGCCGACCATCATGCGCTACGGCACCGAAGAGCAGAAGGCGTTCTACCTGCCGAAGATCGCCGCCGGCGAGCTGCACTTCTCGATCGGCTACTCCGAGCCGGAGGCCGGCACCGACCTGGCGTCGCTGCGGACGCGCGCGGTGCGCGACGGCGACGAGTACGTCGTCACCGGGCAGAAGATGTGGACCAGCCTGATCGAGTACGCCGACTACGTCTGGCTCGCCGTCCGGACCGACCCCGACGCCAAGAAGCACCGCGGCCTGTCGATCCTGATCGTGCCGACGTCCGCGCCCGGGTTCTCCTGGACCAAGGTGCGCACCGTGGCGGGTGCGGGCACCAGCGCGACGTACTACGACGAGGTGCGCGTGCCGGTGTCCGCGCGCGTCGCCGACGAGAACGCGGGCTGGCCGCTGATCACCAACCAGCTCAACCACGAACGCGTCGCGCTGACCTCGTCGGCGCCGGTGCGTAAGGCCCTCGCTGACGTCGTGGCCTGGGCGAAGGAGACCGGCGCCATCGACCAGGAATGGGTGCGGCTGCACCTCGCGCGGGTGCACGCCGGCGCGGAGTACCTGAAGCTGCGGAACTGGCGGATCGCCTGGGCGGCCGCGGCGAGCGAGCTCGGCCCGGCGGAGGCGTCGGCGACGAAGGTGTACGGCACGGAGTTCGCGATCGAGGCCTACCGCCTGCTGATGGAGGTGCTGGGCGCGGGGGCCGTCGTCCGCGACGGCTCGCCGGGCGCGCTGCTGGCCGGGCGGATCGAGCGGCTGCATCGATCCGCGCTGATCCTCACCTTCGGCGGCGGCACCAACGAGATCCAGCGGGACATGATCGCCGCGACCGCCCTCGGCCTGCCCGTCACGCGCTAGGAGCGTCTCATGGACTTCACCCCTTCCGAGGCGTCGGCCGACCTGGCGGCGCTGACCCGGCGGATCCTCGCCGACAAGGCCGGCCACGACCCGCACGGCACCGGCGGCTTCGACGCTCCCTTGTGGACGGCCCTGGGGCAGGCCGGCGTGCTCGACGCGGCGCTGCCGTCCTCGCTGGGCGGCGGCGGGTTCGGCCTGCTGGAGCAGTGCGCGGTGCTCACCGAGATCGGCCGCGCGGTGGCGGCGGTCCCCTACCTGCCGTCGATCACGATGGCGGCGTCGGCGGTGGCCGAGTTCGGCACGCCGGAGCTGGTGGACCGCTGGGTGCTGCCGGTACTGCGGGGAGAACGCGTTCTAGCGGTGGCGCTGTCCGGTTTCACCGCTTCGGAGGGACTGCTCTCGGGCTCCCGGTCCGCGGTGCACTTCGGCGCGTTCGCCCACGGTTTCCTGGTGGCAACGGCCGACGAGGTCTTCCTGGTCGACGCTTCCGCGCCCGGCGTGACGGTGCGGCCTCAGCAGACGACCGACCACGCGGACGCTGGTCTGGTGGAACTGTCCGACGTGCCCGGGACTTCGCTGGGCGACATCGGCGAGTGGCTGCGCCTGCGCGGGACGGCCGGGGTGTGCGCGCAGCAGCTCGGCGTGGTCGAGCGGGCCTTGGAGCTGACGGCGGCGTACGCGGCCGAGCGCAAGCAGTTCGGCCACGTGATCGGTGGGTTCCAGGCGGTCCGCCAGCGCCTCGCGGACGCCTACGTCGACGTGGAGGCGGTGCGGCTGACGTCCCTGCAGGCGGCGTGGCGGCTCGCGTCGGACCTCCCGGCGGCGGAAGCGGTGGCGACGGCCAAGTTCTGGGCGGCGGAGGCGGGCCACCGGGTGGCCCACACGACGGTCCACGTCCACGGCGGCGTCGGCATCGACGTGGACCACGAGGTCCACCGCTACTTCACGGCGGCGAAGCGCCTCGAATTCGAGCTGGGCTCGGCGACTCCGCAGCTGCTGGCGCTGGGGAACCTGCTCGCCGGATGATCGGCACCCCTGTCCCACCCCTGTAAACCGGTAGTTCGATGATTACCAACGGTAACTTCGAGTGCGTGAAAATCGGACTGAACATCGGGTATTGGGGTGCCGGGGACGACTGGGCGAATCTCGAACTGGCCGGGGAAGCCGACCGCCTCGGGTTTTTCCGTGGTGTGGGTGGCCGAGGCCTACGGTTCGGACGCCGCGACCGTGCTGGCATGGCTGGCGGCGCGGACCGAGCGGATCGATCTGGGCAGCGCGATCCTGCAGATCCCGGCGCGCCGCCCGACCATGACCGCGATGACGACGGCGACCCTGGACAACCTTTCCGGCGGCCGGTTCCGGCTCGGGCTCGGGGTTTCCGGCCCGCAGGTCGCCGAAGGCTGGTACGGCGTCCCGTTCGGGAAACCGCTGGAACGCACGCGCGAATACGTGGAAATCGTGCGCAAGGCCCTGCGGTACGAACGGGTCCGCCACGACGGCGCGCATTTCCGGCTGCCGCTGCCGGGTGGCCCTGGCAAGGCTTTGCCGCTCGCGGTGCCGCCGGTGCGCGAGCACATCCCGCTCTACCTCGCTTCGCTCGGCCCGAAGAACCTCGAACTCACGGGCGAAATCGCGGACGGCTGGCTCGGCCTGTTCTTCTCCCCCGACCACGGCGGCGAGGCGCTCGCCCGGATCCGCGCGGGCCGCGCGAAGATCGGCGAAACGCTGGCCGGGTTCGACGTGGTGACGACGGTCCCGCTGGCGGTCGACGCCGACTGGCGAAGGGCGGCCGACCACGCCCGGCCGTATGTGGCGGGGTTCGTCGGCGGAGCGGGCAGCCGGGAGCGCAACTTCTACCGCGACCTGGTGGCCCGCATGGGCTACGAAGCCGCGGCCGACGAGGTGCGCGAGCGGTACCTGACGATGGACTACGACGGCGCGATGGCGGCGATCCCGGTGGAGTTCCTGGACGCGACGTCGTTGCTCGGCCCGAAGGAGCGGATCGCCGACGGGATGCGCGCTCTCGCCGAGGCGGGGGTGACGACGTTGGCGGTGTCGCCGGTGCACGACGATCCGGCGGCGAACAAGGCGGCGCTGCGGTGCGCGGCGGAGGCTCTCGAGTCGGCCGGGGTGGGCGACTGACGCGAGGCGGAGGCTCTCGAGTTGGCCGGGATGGGCGACTGACGCGAGGCGGAGGCTCTCGAGTCGGCCGGGGTGGGCGACCGACGCGACCGGAGGCTCGGCAGCGGCGTCGAGCCTCCGCATCGCGCATGGTCGGCAACCGGCGCGGGCCGGGCTTGCCTCCGCACCAGCCCGGAAGCTCCGCCTCCGCACCGGCGGAGGCAATCCCGCTGCGAGCGCGCCGGCCTACCGCGGCTGCTCGCCCGCGGGCCGTCACTGCTCGGCGGCGTACTGCCAGAACTCGCGCATCAGCTCGGTCGGTTCCGGGCTCGTCATCTCGACCTGCGTCAGCAGGACCGTGACCGTGCCCGTCGCCGGGAGCAGGTGCCACGCCGTGCTCGCGCCGCCGACCCAGCCGTAGCGGCCCGGGACCTCCCACGGCTGCTTCGCCTCGACGTCGACCGCGCCGCCGTAGCCCCAGCCCTGGCCGCGCAGGAACACCCGCCCGGCCTCGCGCTGGGCCGGGGTCAGGTGGTCGGCCGTCATCCGGTGCACCGACTCCGGTGTCAGCAGCCGGTGGTCGCCGGCGGTGCCCTCGTCCAGCAGGAACCGGGCGAACGCGAGCAGGTCGTCGGCCGTCGAAACCAGGCCCGCCGCGCCGGACGGAAACGGCGGTGCGACGCTCCACCGGCCCTCCGGCGAGTCGATCAGCCGCAGCCCCGCTTCGCCCGGCCGGTACGCGCTGGTGAACCGGCCCAGCGCCGCGGTCGGCACGGCGAACCCGGTGTCGGCCATGCCCAGCGGTTCGAACAGCCGCTCCGCCAGGAACTCCGGCAGCGGCCGGCCCGACACCCGCGCGACCAGCACGCCCTGGATGTCCGAACCGGTGTCGTAGAGCCACGCCTCCCCCGGCTGGTGGAGCAGCGGCACCTGCGCCAGCGCGGCCACCCACTCGTCCGGCGCCAAGGCCCGCGGCGCCGCCGCCGGGTGGCCCAGCACCTGCAGCAGCAGGTCGACCGCGGGCAGCGTCATGTCCGCCGCGAGGCCGTACCCGCAGCGGAACGTCAGCAGGTCGGCCACCGTGATCGGGCGGACGGCGGGCACGACGTCGTCGACCGGCCCGGCCGGCGTCCGCACGACCACCGGCGACGCCAGCTCCGGCAGCCACCGCGCGATCGGGTCGTCCAGCGCGAGCTCGCCCTCGTCGACGAGCAGCATGACCGCCGCGGCCATGATCGGCTTGGTCAGCGACGCGATGCGGAACAGCGAGTCCCGCGCCATCGGCACCGTGCCCCCGGCGTCGGCCGAGCCCACGGCCGCCACCTCGACCTGGTCGCCGTGCGCGACGAGGGCCACCGCGCCGGGCAGGTCCCCGGCGTGCCGCTTCAGCAGTTCGGTCAGCACGGTTCAGTCCACGGGGTTGATGGCGCGCAGGCGCCGCGGGCCGGTGTCGGGCCGTGACGGCGGCGGCCCCAGCACGAGGCGGGCGTTGGCGACGAAGGCGCCGTCCGGCGACGCCAGGATCGGGTCCAGCACCAGCGAGCGCACCTCCGGGTTGTCCTCGGCCAGCGCGGCGACGCGCAGCACCATGTCCTGCAGGGCGGCAAGGTCGGCGGGCTCGTCGCCGCGGTAGCCGGTGAGCAGCGGCGCCGTCCGCGGCTCGCGCAGCAGCGTGGCCGCGTCGACGTCGGTGAGCGGCACGGCCCGGTAGGCGCGGTCGCCCAGCAGCGTGCTGACCAGGCCGGACAGCCCGAACGACACGAGCGTGCCGAACGACGGGTCGTCCTGCAGCCCGATCACGCACGACAGGCCCTTCGGGGCCATCCGCTGGACGTACACGTCGTCGTCGCCGGAGATCTCGCGCAGCGTTTCGTAAGCGGAGCGCACGGCCTCTTCGGACGCCAGGTCGAGCCGCACCCCGGCCAGGTCGGGCCGGCCGCGCAGCCGCTCGTCGACGGCCTTGAGCGTCACCGGGTAGCCCAGCTCGGCCGCCGCCGCGACGGCTTCGTCCACTGTGGACGTGACGCGGAACGGGACGACGTCGATGCCGTAGCAGCCCAGCAACCGCACGACGTCGGTGTCGGACAGCAGCGTCGTCCGGCTGTCCTCGGCTTCGAGCAGCTCGCGCACGAGCCCCTGCGCCTGCTCGGTGTGGGTCCCGGATGGCCGCACCAGCGTGCCTTGCGGGCGCTGACGCCACGCCGCGTACCGGATTACCCCGGCGAGGGCGTTCACCGCGCGTTCCGGGCTCGGGTAGGACGGGATCGAGCCACGCGTCGGCACGCCGTCGTCCGTCGACACGGCCAGCTCGTCAGGCACGCCTTCGGCGGCGAGGAACGTCGAGACGATCGGCTTGCGCTGCCCCAGTTCGACCACGGTTTCGCGCAGGGCGCGCGCGTACGACGTGCCCGGGATCGCGACCGGCGGGGCGAACACGACGACCAGCGCGTCGGTGTCCGGCGAGGTCAGCGCCTCGCCGACCGCCTTGGCGAAGTCCTCCGGCCCGGCCTGCGGGCCGACGTCCACGGGATCGAACGCGAGCCGCAGCCCCTGCATGCGCGCGGTGTCGGCGGCCAGGAGCCCGATCGCGCTGGAGTTGCCGACGATGCCGATCCGCGGCCCGGCGGGCAGCGGCTGGTGGGCGAAGACGAGCGCGGTGTCGAACAGCTGCGCCAGCGACTCCACGCGCACGACGCCGGCCTGCTCGAACAGGGCCTGGACGCTGGCCTCGTCGATCTCCGTCGACGTCGCGGCCAGCTGCGGGCGCACCGCGTGCCGCCCCGACTTCACCGCGACGATCGGCTTCGTCCGCGCGAGCCTCCTGGCCAGCCGAGCGAACTTGCGCGGGTTGCCGAAGGACTCGAGGTACAGCAGGACGAGGTCGGTGTCCGGGTCGGTTTCCCAGTACTGGAGCAGGTCATTGCCCGAGACGTCGGCGCGGTTTCCGGCCGAGACGAACGTCGACAGGCCGAGGCCGCGCGACTCGGCGTCGGCGAGGATCGCCGTGCCCAGGGCGCCGGACTGGCAGAAGAACCCGGTGCGCCCGCGCACGGGCAGGCGCGGCGCGAGGGTGGCGTTGAGCCGGACGCCGGGCGCGGTGTTCAGCACGCCGAGCGCGTTCGGGCCGACGACGCGCATGCCGTGCGCCCGCGCTTCTCCGACCAGCCGCAGCTCGGCGTGCAGGCCGTGCGGCCCGGCTTCGGCGAAGCCGCTGGAGAGGATCAGCAGCGTCTTGACGCCCTTCGCGAGGCAAGCGTCCAAAACGGACTCGACGGCCTCGGCGGGCACCGCGACGACGGCCAGGTCGACCGGGTCCGGGATGTCCAGCACCGACGGGTACGCGCGGACGCCGCGGATCGAGCGGTGCTCCGGGTTGACCGGGTAGACGGTGCCGGTGAACGCGGCGGCCAGGAGGTTCACGAAGGCGACGTGGCCGACCTTGCCCGGCTCGGCGGAGGCGCCGATCACCGCGACCGAAGTCGGGTGCAGCAGGTTGTGCACGCTACGCGCTTCGGCGGCCTGCTCCCGCGAGCGCGCGACCGCGAGGGACTCCTCGGTCGGGTCGATGTCGAACTCCAGGTGCAGCACGCCTTCCTCGAACTCGCGGCTGACCTGGTAACCGGCGTCACGGAAGACCCGCACCATCGCGGCGTTCTCGGCGAGGACCTCGGCGACGAACCGGCGCAGCCCGCACTCCGCCGCGGCCGCGGCGAGGTGTTCCAGGAGGATCGAGCCGAGCCCGCGTCCTTGGTGCGCGTCGCTGACGACGAAGGCGACCTCCGCCGAGGGCCCGTGGTCGAGCCGCTCGTACCGGCCGACGGCGACGATGTCGTCGCCCAGGAAGGCGGCGAACGCGACCCGGTCGTGGTGGTCGACGGTGGAGAAGCGCTTGAGGTCCTTCTCGGGGATCCGTGGGTAGGCGCCGAAGTAGCGGAAGTAGCGGGTGCGCTCGGACAGCTTGCCGTGGAAGGCGACGAGACCGTCGGCGTCGGTGGGGACGATCGGGCGGAGGTGGACGGTGCCGCCGTCGGACAGCACGACGTCGGCCTCCCAGTCGCGGGGGTAGTCGAAGGGGTCCCGGCCGGCCATCGTCAGTCCCTGGGGTCGTCCGGGTCGAGACCGTGCAGGGGGAAGACGGCCCGGCGGGTGTCCCGGACGGCGACGTCGACCGGGTCGTCCTCGCCGTCGCCCCACGGCTTGAACTCGGTTTCGCGGTCGTCGGTCATCGCCGTCGGCAGCTCGGCGTGCGGCGCGGCCTTGCTGACGGTGGAGACCCAGCCGGGCGGCAGCGGCGTCGCCGGGGCGATGTCCCGGTCGAGGACGGTGGCGATCAGGTGCGTCCACGACCGCGGGACGACCCGGATCAGCTGGTAGCCGCCCCCGCCGACGGCGATCCACTTGCCGCCGGCGTAGGTCTCGGCGAGGTCGCGGAGGGTGGCGTAGATGGTGCGGTGCCCGTCGACACTCAGCGAGAGATCGGCGAGCGGGTCTTCTTCGTGCGAGTCGACGCCGCACTGGGTGAACAGCAGCTGCGGCTCGAAGTCGGCGAGCAGGGACGGGACGACGGCGTTGAAGGCGCGCAGCCACCCGGGGTCCCGGGTCCGCGGCGGCAGCGGCACGTTGACCGAGGTGCCGTCGGCCTTCCCGCGGCCGGTCTCGGCGGAGTAGCCGGTGCCCGGCCAGAGCGTGAAGGGGTGCTGGTGCATCGAGATGGTGAGGACGCGGGGGTCGTCGTAGAAGGCGGCCTGGACGCCGTCGCCGTGGTGGACGTCGGTGTCGATGTAGGCGATGCGGTCGAAGCCGTGGTCGAGCAGCCACGAGATGGCGACGGCGCAGTCGTTGTAGACGCAGAACCCGGACGCCTGGTCGCGCATGGCGTGGTGCAGGCCGCCGGCGATGTTGACGGCCCGTGTCGCCTCGCCTTCGGCGATCTTCCGGGCGGCGAGCAGCGTCGAGCCGACGACCAGCGCGGAGGCGTCGTGCATATCGGAGAAGACGGGGTTGTCGGAGGTGCCGAGCCCGTGCCCGACGTCCCATCCGACAAGCGGCGCCTCCCGCACGGCGGCGATGTACTCGGGGGCGTGGATGCGGAGCAGTTCCTCGTCCCCGGCGCTGGTGGGGACCAGCAGCGGCACGTTGTCGAGCACGCCGAGCTCGGTGGCCAGCCGGACGGTGAGCTCGAGCCGGACGGGGTTGAACGGGTGGTCCCCGCCCAGGTCGTAACCCAGCAGGGCGGAGTCCCAAACGACAGCCGGCGACATGCGGTCGACTGTAGTGCCGATCGCGGAGATCCGTGACTTCGAAGACCGCTCCGGCACGCGGTGAAAGCCGCGAAGGCCTCCTTACCGGCATCTTGGGCCGTCAAGGAGGCCTTCACGGCTTTCGGGGGTCCGGTCAGCCGGGGAGGGTGCCCGTCGCCGCGGGGCGGTGCGGGTCCCGGGACCAGTGGGACCACGAGCCCGCGTACAGGCCCGCGCCCGGGTGGCCCGCCAGCTCCAGTGCCAGCACCACCGAGCTCGCCGTGACCCCCGAGCCGCAGTACGCGCCGACCGGCTCGCCCGGGCGCAGGCCCAGGTCCGCGAACCGGGCGGCCAGCTCCTCGGGCGCGCGCCAATGGCCGTCGTCGTCCGTGTGGGCCGCGAACGGTGCGTTCACCGCGCCCGGGATGTGGCCCGCCCGCGGGTCGACCGGCTCGGTCTCACCCGTGTAGCGCGGGGTGGCGCGGGCGTCGAGCAGCAGTCCGTCGCGGGCCAGCGCCGCCGCTTCGTCCGCGTCGAGCACCGGCATGCCGCCCGGGCGGACCGTGACGTCGCCCGGCTCCGGCCGCGCGGGGTCCGCGCTCACCGGGTGACCGCCGGCGATCCACGCAGCGTAACCACCGTCGAGCACTGCCACCTCGTCGTGGCCGGCCCAGCGCAGCAGCCACCACGCCCGCGCGGCCACCGAGCCGTCGGCGTCGTCGTAGACCGCCACCGGCGTGCCCGCCCGCACGCCGGCCGCGCGCAGATCACGCTGCAAGTCGGCCGGATCGGGCAGCGGGTGCCGGCCGCCCTCGCCCGGCTCGCCCGCGAGCACACGGTCGAGGTCGGTGAAGACGGCGCCGGGCACGTGGCCTTCGCGGTAGGAATCGGCGCCGGGCGGGCCGGCGAGCCGCCAGCGGACGTCGAGGACGACGGGCCGGTCCCCGGCCGGGCCGGCCAGCGCGGCGGCGAGGTCGGTGGTGCTGATCAGCGGACGCATGCCTCCCATCTTCCAGCGGCCGCCCGCCCGGCCGCGCCGGGGTGCGGACATATCCGTCACCGGCGAGTTGTTATCTCTGAGGGCCGCCGCCGCTGTCGGGGTCAACGACTACGATGAGCAACGCGGACGAAGGGGACAGCGTGAACGATCTCATCGACACCACCGAGATGTACTTGCGTACGATCTACGAGCTCGAAGAAGAAGGTGTCGTTCCGCTGCGCGCCCGCATCGCCGAGCGCCTGCAGCAGAGCGGCCCGACCGTGAGCCAGACCGTCGCCCGCATGGAGCGCGACGGGCTGGTCGTGGTGGCCGACGACCGGCACCTCCAGCTGACCGACCACGGCCGCGAACTGGCCATCGCCGTCATGCGCAAGCACCGCCTGGCCGAGCGTCTCCTCGTCGACGTCATCGGGCTCGAGTGGGAGCACGTGCACAACGAGGCGTGCCGGTGGGAACACGTCATGAGCGAGGCCGTCGAGCGCAAGCTGGTCAAGCTGCTCGACCACCCGACCACCTCCCCCTACGGCAACCCGATCCCCGGTCTGGACAAGCTGGGCGACGGCGACCCGGCACCGCCCGCCGAGGCCGACCTCGTCCGGCTCGACGAGTTCGCCCGCACCGGCGGCGGCCGCGTCGAGATCCGGCGCATCGCCGAGCACGTCCAGCTGGACGAGTCGCTGATGACCGAGCTCAAGTCCGTCGGCATCGTGCCGGGCGGCACGGTCACCATCGGCCGGGCCAACGGCGGCACCGTCGAGGTCACCGGCGGGGACACCACCGCCCAGGTCGCCAGCTCCGCGCTGCACGCCGTCCTGGCGCTGGCCAGGTGAGCCCGGCTTCGGAAGCCGCGGCGGCGTTCCGCACGGTGCACGGCGGCGAGCCCGCCGGCGTGTGGTCCGCGCCGGGGCGCGTCAACCTGATCGGCGAGCACACCGACTACAACGACGGCTTCGTGCTGCCGTTCGCCCTGCCGCACCGCCTGGCCGCGGCGGCGTCGCCCCGCGAGGACGGCGTCCTGTCCGTGGCCACCCTGGGCGACGACGGCCAGCTCCAGCGCTCCGGCGAGCTCAAGATCGCCGACCTGGCGCCGGGCACCGTCGACGGGTGGGCCGCGTACCCGGCGGGGGTCGCCTGGGTGCTGCGCGACCAGGGCTTTTCGGCGGGCGCGAACCTGGTGGTCGCCGGGGATGTGCCGTCGGGGGCGGGGCTGTCCTCCTCCCACGCGCTCGAGTGCGCGGTATCGCTGGCGTTGCTGGGCCTGGCCGGGCTGGAGCTGGGCGCGCCCGGCGACCGCGTCCCCACGCGGCCCGAGGTCGCGCGGTGGGTCCAGCGTTCGGAAAACGACTTCGTCGGCGCGCCCACCGGCTTGCTCGACCAGACTGCGTCCCTCTGCTGCACCGAGTCGTGCGTGCTGTTCCTCGACGTCCGGTCGGGCGAACAGGAGCAGGTGCCGTTCGGCCTGGCCGATGCCGGGCTGCAGGTGCTGATCATGGACACCCGCACGAAGCACTCGCACGCCGAGGGCGGGTACGGCGAGCGTCGCCGCGGCACCGAACGGGCCGCCGAGCTGCTCGGCGTCAAGGCGCTGCGCGACATCACCGTCGAAGGGCTCTCCGCTGCCCTCGACCGGCTGCCCGACGACCTGGTGCCGCTCGTGCGGCACGTCGTCACCGAGAACCAGCGGGTGCTCGAGGTGGTCGAGCTGCTGCGCGCCGGCCGGCTGGCCGACATCGGCCCCTACCTGGACGCCTCGCACGTCAGCATGCGCGACGACTACCGGATCTCCACGGCCGAGCTGGACCTCGCGGTCGACTCGGCGCGGGCGGCCGGCGCCCTCGGCTCCCGGATGACCGGCGGCGGCTTCGGCGGCTCGGCGATCGCGCTGGTCCGCGACGCCGACCTCGACGGGGTCAAGGCGGCCGTCGAAGCGGCGTACGAGAAGGCCGGCTACCGGCGGCCGCGGATGTTCACCGCGGTGCCCTCCCGCGGCGCCGGACGCGACGAGCTCTGAGGCCGCGCGGGTCCGCTCGGGGCAACCCCCGCGCGGACCCGCGCGTCGCCATGGGGGAAGACTGAGACGCACAGTCAGCACCCTCGGCAGGAAGGCCTGGACGTGTCGGAACAGAGCAACGCCCTGAAGCTGGTCGTCACGGGCGGAGCCGGGTACGTCGGCAGTGTCTGCGCCGCCCGGCTGATCGAGGCCGGGCACCAGGTCACCGTCGTCGACGACCTGTCCACCGGCCACGCCGACGCCGTCCACCCGGACGCGCGGTTCGTCGAGGGCGACGCCGCCGAGGTGGCGGGCAGCCTGCTGCGCGAGGGCTTCGACGGCGTGCTGCACTTCGCGGCCAAGTCGCTGGTCGGCGAGTCGATGACGGAGCCGGCGAAGTACTGGGAAGGCAACGTCGTCACGTCGCTGCGGCTGCTCGAGGCCATGCGCGAGCACGGCACGCCGCGCCTGGTGTTCTCCTCGACCGCGGCGACCTACGGCGAGCCGGAGCAGTCGCCCATCCAGGAGTCCGCGCCGGCCCGGCCGACCAACACCTACGGCGCGACGAAGCTCGCGATCGACCACGCGATCACCAGCTTCGCCGGCGCGCACGGGCTGGCGGCGGTGAGCCTGCGGTACTTCAACGTCGCGGGCGCGTACGGCGCGTTCGGGGAGCGCCACACCACGGAAACCCATCTGATTCCCCTCGTTCTCCAGGTCGCCACGGGCGACCGCGAACAGATCAAGATCTTCGGCGACGACTACCCGACGCCGGACCGCACGGCGATCCGCGACTACATCCACGTCGCGGACCTCGCGGACGCCCACCTGCTGGCGCTGAAGCACGCGACGGCGGGTGCGCACCGCATCTACAACCTGGGCAGTGGCACGGGGTTCTCCGTGCTCGAGGTGATCGAGGCGTGCCGCGAGGTCACGGGGCACCCGATCCCGGCCGAGGTGGCGCCGCGGCGGGCGGGCGATCCGTCGGTGCTCGTGGCGGCCAGCGACCGGGCCCGGGCAGAGCTCGACTGGAAGCCGGAGCGGACCGAACTGACCGGGATCGTCCGGGACGCTTGGCAGTTCACCCAGTCCCGCCAGGGCGCTCAGGGCTGAGGTCGCCGCAACCCGCCGAGCCGGCGTTCACCCAGGCCGACGCCGCCGCCGCTCAAGGCTGACCTTACCGAGCCTCCGAACGTCCACACGCGACACCCAACGGCAAGCCCACACCGGGCTCCCCGAAGTCCGGCGGAGCCAGGCCGAAGCCCGACAAACCCGTCGGGTCCGCGGTCAGCGCCAGGCCCAGCAGCTGGCCCGGGGGCATGCCGTGACTCAGCACTGTCCTCAACAACCCGGCCAACACGTGGTCCGGCTTCGCCGCCAGCGCATTGTCCAAGGCCATGCCCGCGAACGTGCCGTCGCCGCGCATGAAGGCCGTGTATCCCAGCAGGGCCGCCGCTTCCGCGCGTGCCGGGGCGGGGAGCTCCTGGACCAGCGTCAGCCACAGGCGCTCCGCCTCGCGCGCGGCCGGGGTGTGGGGTGGGACCGCCATCCCGAGGCACATGTCCCGGATCTCCGGGAGTTTCAGGGCGCTCGCGAGCAAGACCGCTTCCTCGTCCGTCGGCGGCCCCGAACCGCGCACCTGGTGCTCGAACGCCGCTCGGATCACCGACGCCGCCTCGGAGACGCGTGTCGCTTCGGGCCAGGGTGATGAGGGCTGCCGGGCCAGCGCTTCGGCGCGGCGGGCCAGCGCTTCCGGCGAACGTGGGGCCAGCAGCATCTCCAGCTCGTCGCGGCTGTCGAACGCCACCGTGCCGCCGCCAGTCGCGACCGCCGCCACCACGGTCGAGCGGGGGTCCGGCAGCTCGCCGCCGCAGTCCGGGTCCGCGTAGCACCCCCACGGTGCGCCTTCGCTGATGTCCGCCACCCACATCGCGTGCAGCACCGGGAGGCCGAACTCGCCGAGTGCGTCATCCAGCAGCTCGACGAAGCCCGCGTGCGGCGGCGGGCTGCCGGGTCTTCGCCGGCCGCCGATCACCACCAGCGTCACGCCCGTGTGCGGGGCCAGGGCGAACCGCGGGGCGAGCGCGCGGGCCTGGTGGGCCTGGTCTTCGCGACGCGGGATTTCGCCGCGCAGCACCAGGCCCAGCCGGTCGCCCGCGGGTGCCCGGTGGCCGAGCAGGACGACGGAGTTCGCGGGCCGGAACCCGATCAGGTAAGGGAGCGCGGCCAGCAGCTGCGCGGGGCTTCGGAGGTCGACCGGCGGCCGGCCGGTCGGGGTGGCAGTGGTCATGCCTCCACCGTGGGGCAAGACGGGGCCGGCTGGGGCGGTGGCGGCAAATCTGTGGATGGCCGGGGCCGATGTGGACGGAACCGACCGGGAGCCCGCCGGTCGGCGGGTTTTTGTCGGTGGGGCGGGCTAGAGTGCCCGGCCCCACCGACCGGCCTGGCTCAGCCGCAGTGCTCGAAACCGCTTTCGTAGGTGTTGCTGCCGACCGAGCCGCCCCACTTCACGCAGGTCGCTTCGGCGGTCTTCTTCACCGGTCCGGCGTAGTAGGTGAAGCTGCCGGAGTCGGTCACCCGCGCCGCCCCCTGGACCTCGAGGAACGCCGAAACCGGGCTGGCCGTGCCGAGCGACGTCGCCTTCAGCGTCGTCACGCAGTTCGCCTTGGTCGACGCGTTGTACAGCAGGTAGGTCGTGCCGGACGAGCCGGCCAGCGCCTGCTGGTCGACGACGGAGAAGCCCGAGCCGCAGACCTCTTCGGCGGAGTACGGGTTGCCGCCGCAGTTGTTCTTGCTCGTGAAGTTCGTGTGCCCGTAGTACGGCACGGCGACGCCGTTCAGCTTCGCCTTCTGCACGACACCGTTCAGCCGCTCTTCGAAGTGCAGGTGCGGGCCGGTGACCCCGCCGGTCGCGCCCGCTTTGCCGAGCTCCTTGCCGCCGGCGACCGACTGCCCGACCGAGACCTCCTGGGCCGACAGGTGCGCGTACCGGGTGCGCCAGCCGCTGCCGTGGTCCACCTCGATCCACTTGCCGTAGCTGGTGCTGCCCTCGTCGGCGACCCGCGTCACCGTGCCGGACGCCGCGGCCAGCACCGGCATGCCCGTGATGCCCGACTTCTGGAAGTCGACCGAGTACTCCGGGCTGTGGCCGCTGAACGTCGCCGCGGTCACGGTGACCCCGCACTTGAACGGCACCTGGAAGTTCGGCGCGGCCGACGCGGTCGCCGAGCCGGCGAGGGTGAGGCCGAGCGCGGGCAGCGCCGCGGCGGCGGCGAACACGGCGAGCCGTCGCAACCTGGACATGGGCGAACCTCCTGACGAACGGGACATCTCGACACCACGAAGGGAAGCCCGCGTCGGTACATTTTCCGTACAAGCACCCGCGGAGGCCACCCGAAGATGATCATCCGACAAGCCGGATTCCGCCGGTTTCCCCAGGCCCAGGACTGGGTGCGCTGGGGGCTCATCGCGGTGCCGATGTTCGCCGCGATGCCCCGGGCGAACACCCTCTCGTGGGTCCTGATCGGGATCACCCTGACCCTGTCGCTCCCGCTCCTGTGGATCCAGGGCGTCAGCGGCGGGCACCGGCTCGTGCCGGTCGTGACCCTTGCCGTGATCGCGGCCGCGGGCACCCTGTGGGCGATCGTGCCGAACAGCTGGGCCTCGGTGACGATGTTCAGCACCACGTTCTTCGTCGTGCTCTGGCAGCCGAAGGTGCCGATCATCCTCGCGGTCGCCCTGGACCTCGCCGCGATCTCGTTCTGGGCGGGCTACCACCACGCCTGGGACGGCGCGCTGCCGACGTACGCGATCGTCGCCGTGATCGTGCTGCTCGGCCTCAACCGGCGGACCCGGATCGCCCGGATCGAGCAGACCGAACTGGCGCTGGCCCGCGCGCAGACGGCCACCGAAGAGCACACGCGCGCCGCCGCCCTGGCCGAACGCGCCCGCATCGCCCGCGAGCTGCACGACGTCCTCGCGCACTCGCTGGCCGGGCTGTCCCTCAACCTGCAGGGCGCGCGGCTCATGCTGGTGCGCGACGGGGCGAGCCCGGACGCCGTCGCGCAGATCGAACGGGCGCAGAAGCTGGCGTCGGAAGGCCTCGCCGAAGCCCGCAAGGCCGTCGCCGCGCTGCGCGAGGACGCCGTCCCGGTCGAACGCACGATCGCGGACCTCCTCACCGCCTACCGGCTGGACAGCGGGGCCCGGGCCGACCTGACGGTCGAGGGCGAACCGCGCGAACTCGCCCCGGCGGTCGGCACCGCGCTGGTCCGCGCGGTGCAGGAGGCACTGGCCAACACGCGCAAGCACGCGGCGCGGGCCGAGGTCGACGTCACCCTGGACTACGGCTCCGGCAGCGTCGCGCTGACCGTCGCCGACCGGCAGGGCAGGCACCCGCCGGACGCGCCGGCGGCAGGCTACGGTTTGCGCGGGATGAGCGAACGGGTCGCGCTGCTCGACGGGCGGTTCGAGAGCGGGCCGGGGGAGGACGGATGGCGGATTCACCTGACGGTGCCGGCGTGACGCTGCGCGTCGTGCTGGCCGACGACCAGGCGGTCGTCCGGGAAGGCCTGGTCACGCTGCTCGGGCTGCTGCCGGGCGTCGAGGTGGTCGGCGCCGCCGCCGACGGCCTGGGCGCCCTCGACCTCGTCGCCGAGCACCACCCCGACGTCGTGCTCGTGGACCTGCGGATGCCGCGCTGCGACGGCGTGGAGACCACCGAGCGGATCCGCGCCGAGCACCCGGGCACCGAGGTCGTCGTGCTGACCACCTACGCCGACGACGAGTCGCTGCTGGCCGCGTTGCGCGCCGGCGCCCGCGGGTTCCTCACGAAGGACGCCGACGCCGAGGCGATCGCCCGGGCGCTGCGCTCGGCGGCCGCCGGCCAGTCCACAGTGGACGGCGAGCTGCAGCGCCGGCTCGTCGAGGCCGCCACCCGCAGCGCACCCCAGCGGGTCAAGGAGATCGAAGGCCTGACCGCCCGCGAGATCGAGGTGCTGCGGCTGATCGCGGCGGGCCTGTCGAACACGGAGATCGCGCGCACGCTCGTCGTGAGCGAGGCGACCGTGAAGACCCACGTGAACCACCTGTTCACCAAGGCCCGGCTGCGGGACCGCGCGCAGGCGGTCGCCTTCGCCTACCGGACGGGCATCGCGGACTGACTCACCTGGCAGTCGGAGTGGCGCCGCCGCGCTCCTGTCTCGCGGCGATCTCCGCGATGAGCCGGAACGCGGAGTCCCGGCCCTGGTCGTCCGCCACTTTCGAGACCAGGAAGTTGGCGAAATACAGGTGGTGGGTGGCCACCAGTCGGTCATGGAACGTGCCGATGGACTTCACGGTCTCCGTGAACATCCGGAGATAGACGACCGCGATGAAGTTGCCGAGGATCCCGCCGATCGCCCCGAGCGCCGCCACCAGGATCTTCTCGAGCGCCCCGGCCGGGTCCATAGTGCGGAGCAGGACAAACGCGACCGCGATGACCGAGAACCCGGCGACGATGCAGAAGATCCCGGTCAAGAAGATCAGCCCGCGCTGCCGGAGCGCTTGGTCGTAGTACCGCTTCAGCTGCTGGCTGTGCACCTGGAACAGTTTCATCGCCCGAGGTTCCAGTTCCTTGTCCTGGAGTGATTCGACGATCTCCTGTTGGTCGCGGATCGCTGCGATGTCTTGGAACAGTGAGAGTGCTTTCGCCCGACCCCACGCGCCATACGCCAGCAGTACAGCGCCGCAGAGGACAGTCAACGCAAAGACTCTCGCGGAGCCGGTCAAAGTGAACACGAACCCGCCGCCCACAATGCAGAGCACGGCCACCAAGATCGTCGCGGCCGAAAGCCACCTCAGCCGATGCCGTCGTGTATCCATCCGGCGTACTCGATGGTCGATCGCAGCAGAGTCAGAGGAGAGAACCGGGTCGGTCTTCTCCACCTCCAGATCGCGGCCCGGACTCCAGCCGGCTGTTACCCGAAGTGGCTGGTCGAGCAGTCTTTCACCGCGATGTTTCAGCGCTGGGATGAAAACCTTCAGCAACGCGAGGACTTTCATTTCGAACCGCGTGCCCACCGTAAGACGGCTGAACCTGCCCAGGTTCAGCCGTCCGTAAGCGTAGAGCCGGGCGGTGATGACCACGCTCTTCGCGTCGAGCTCGAGAGTGCCGCTTCGGACGTCCTTGAACTGTTGCCGCGCCGCGCGCAGGAGCAGCTTCTCCCCTCCGCTCACGAGCTCACCGAGCTGGGCCGCGGCAAGGGATGACCCGTTCGCGGCCCGGAGGGTCACCCTGACCGAGATCATTTCTCCCGAGGAGAGAACGAAATCAGTCGCTGCCCGGAGTTCCTCCAGTTTCACCATGGCTTCCTCCTCGGCGGTCTCGGCCGTCGCCACCGGGGTCGAAATCCGGGCGACCGGCGTTACCCACCGGAGACGAAGTTCAGAGCAGTCGCTGGGTGAACCCCGCCGCGGCCAGCCGGCCGAACGCCCGCTCCACCACGGCCGGGACGTCCTGCGGGATCACGAAACCGAGCTCGGCGTACGCCGTGATCCGCTGCGTCTCACCGACGAGCATGCTGATCACCCGGTCGGCGTCCTCTTCGCCGGTCAGGTGGTCCTCGAACGACACCGCTTTCGACGCGCACACGATGTCGACGCCGGGCCAGAGCCGCTTCGCCGTGGCGTAGGCCCGCCGCTGCTGGTAGGGCCGCGTCACCAGCGTCACGGACCGGATCTCCCGCTCGGCGAGCAGCGCGCGGGTGAACACGATGTTCTCCCCCGTATTGCGTGCCTCGGGCTCGACCAGGATCACCTCGTCGGGCACGCCGAGTTCCAGCGCGATCTCGCGGTAGTGGACCGCCTCGCCGCGCGGGAAGCGCTCCACCGTCGTCGGCGCGTTGGCCCCGGTGAACACGACGAGCGGGAACCGCCCGGCGTGGAACAGCTCCGCCGCGTGGACGGCGACGCCGGGATCGCGGCTGCCCAGCCCGATCCCGGCGTCGGAACGCCGGGGCTCGTGCCGCAGGTCGTGGTAGTCCCACAGCGTGCGGACGTCGGCGTCGAGGTGCTCCGGCAGCATCAGCCGAACGCGGCTCGCAGGGCCGGCTTGCCGCCCGTGACCGGGAGCGTCACCGACGTCTTGGTCAGGTCGAGCGCCAGCCCCGCGCCCGGCTTCGGCCGCAGCGTGTAGTCGTGGTCGCTGGACGCCAGCAGGAACTCCAGCCGGTGACCCGCCGCGAGGATGTAGTCCTTCGGCATCAACTCGACGCCGATCCGGTAGGTCTGGCCTGGCGTGATCGGCTCGGTCCGAGCCGGTGACGTGCGGTTCTGCGGGTCGGTCCAGCCGCGGCTGATGATGTGGGACGTGCCGTCGGGGGCGCGGTCGAGCAGGATCGCGGAGACGTTCGCCGCGGGCCGGTCGAACGCCAGCGCCAGGTCGGCCCGCACGGTGCCCGAGAGACGCACGGACTGCTTCGCCGCCGAAGTCGCGTACAGCAGCCGGTTGCCGGACGACGCGAGGCCGGCCAGCTGCTCGATCGTCTTCGACGAGTCGTCGGCGAGGGTTTCGACGGCTGCCGTACCCGGCACCGGGTTCCGCGTGTCGATGGCGCCCTTCGAGCGGCCGCCCGGCCACGGGTAGACGCGCACGTCGGACGTCCCGGGTGCCGGCCAGTCGGCCTCGTCGGTCCAGGACAGGTCTTCGCGCTGGATCGTCGCCTTCGGCTCGTTCTGGATGCCGTTGTCGATGCCGTAGAGGTAGTGCGACATCCATTTGTTCAGCGTCGCGAGCCAGACGTCGCGCCGCAGCGTGTACGGGTCCGCGTGCGCGGCCTGGTGCAGCCAGATCTTGTGCTCGACGCCGTGCGCCTTCAGCGCCTCGTACCACTCGGCGACCTGGTCGGTCTTGACGTTCCAGTCGTTGAGGCCGTGCACCGCGAGCACCGACGCGTGCACCTTCGCGACGTCGTTGCGGTAGTTGCGGACGTCCCAGAACGGCGTGTAGTCGCCGGTCACGCGGTCCTGGTCGCGGGTCAGCCCGTCGATCACCGATCGGCAGACCTGCCGGTCCGCGCGGGTGTAGACGTACTCGGCGAGCACGTCGGCGTCCTCGCCCTGGAAGCCGCCGGCCGCGACGACGGCGCCGTCGTTGCGGTAGTACTGGTACCAGCTGGAGATGGCGGCGATCGGCACGATCGTCTCGAGGCCTTCGACGCCGGTGCTCGCGACGGCGTTGGGCAGCGTCCCGTTGTAGGACACGCCCATCATGCCGGTCTTGCCGGTGCTCCAGTCGGCCTTCGCCGCGGCGCCGGCGGCGTCGCGGGCGGGCGTCCGGCCGTTGAGCCAGTCGACGACCGAGCGCGCGCCGATCGTCTCGTTGACGTCACCGGTGGTCGGGCAGCCGGTGGAGAGGCCGGAGCCGAGCGATTCGCCGTACACGACGGCGAACCCGCGCGCGGTGAAGTAGTCCTGGTAGCGCCAGGTGATCGGGGTGGCCGGGCCGACGCCGTGCGCGACGACGCGCGGGCCTTCAGGAGCGCGCGCGTAGCCGGGCGCGGAGAGCTCGACGTCGACGTCGTGGTTCGCGACGTCGTTGCCGCCGGCGTAGTACGGGCTGGCCTGGTAGACGACGGGGACCTTCAGGCCCTGCTGCGTCGCGCGCGGGCGTACGACCTGGGCGTGCACGAGGTCGTCCTGGCCGTCGTGGTCGCTGTCGACGGGCGCGGTGACCCAGACGTCCTCGCGGACGACGTCGGCCGGGTCGAACACGGGTTGCGCCTGGCCGCCGGTGAAGACCGGGCCGGGCGGATCGGCGGCTTCGGCGGTGATCGCCGTGAGCGGCAGGGTGGCCAGTGCGAGGAGCAGGACTGCGGTTCGTGCGGCTTTCACTCAAACCCCCAAGCCGGGCGAAGCGGACGACTGTCGAGACTTCCGCCCCGGCCTCGGGAGTGTCAAGAGACTAACGTCGGGGGCATGCCGACCGTGGAAGCGCCGATCGTCGCCGTGACCGTCTACCCGCAGCAGGCCCGGATCACCCGCCGGGGCAAGGCACCGCTCGACGGCGGGCCGCGCCTGACCTTCGCCGGGCTCCCCCTGTCACTCGACCCGGGCTCGGTGCGCGTCACCGGCACCGGTCCCGCGCTGATCACGGGCGTCGACGTGCGCACCGAACGGCACGCGACGCCGGCCGACACGGCGTTGCGCGCTTTGGTGGAGCAGCGGCGCGCGGACCAGGCCACGCTCGACGGCGTCGTGGACGACGAAGCGGCCGAAGCGATGAAGGTGGACCTGCTGACTTCGCTCGCGAAGCGGAGCGGCGGCAGCTTCGCGAAGGCGCTGGCGGCCGGGACCGCCGAACCGTCGCGCGTCGCCGAGGTGACCGACGCGCTGAGTGCCCGGCTGGCCACGGCATTGAAGTCCCGGCGGGCTTTTTCCGAACGGGTCACCCGATTGCGCGAGGACCTCGCGGCGCTGGACCGCCGGATCGAGTCGCACAGCGCACGGTCCGAAGAGGACAGTACGTCGGTGGTCGTGGAGCTGGAGATTTCGGACGTTTCCGGTTCGGCGGAGCTGGAACTGTCCTATGTGGTCCCGGGCGCGAACTGGGAGCCGGGCTACGACATCCGGGTCAGCGGCACTTCCGTCACCGTGCTGTCGTACGGGCTGGTCAGCCAGCACACGGGCGAGGACTGGCCGGAGTGCGAGCTGGCGCTGTCGACGGCGCGGCCGGCGGTTTCGGTGGTCGTGCCGGAGCTTTCGCCGTGGTACCTGGACCGGGTCCACCCGGTCCCGCCAGCGCCCGCGGCGGCATATGGCGGTTCTGGTGGCGGTATTCCCGAGGGGGCGCCGAGGGCGCGTTTCACCGCTTTGGTCGCGGCTCCTGCGATGGCGCCGAAGTTCGCGGCGGTCGAGCAGGGGACGACTGCGGTGACGTACCGGCCGTCGCGTCCGGTGGCGGTGCCGTCGGGGGCCCAGGGGCACCGGACGACGTTGGCTGAGCTTTCGCTCACAGCGGTTTTGGGTTACGTGACCGCGCCGGTGTTGGCGGAGGAGGCTTATCTGCGGGCTACGGTTGTCAATACGTCTTCTTTTGCTTTGAGGCCGGGACGGGCTTCGGTCTTCCACGACGCCGAGTTCGTGGGGACGACTTCTTTGGAGGCTTGGGCTCCTGGGGAGGAGCTGGAGTTGGCGTTGGGGGTGGACGACCGGATCCGGGTGGAGCGGGAGCTGGTGCGGCGAACCGCTTCGAAGGCGACTCTGTCGGGGCAGAAGCGGCGTGAGGCCGAGTACAAGATTTCTGTCGCTAACCATGGACCTCGGGAAGCCGTGGTGACGGTGCTGGACCAGGCGCCGGTTTCGCGGGACGACGCGGTCACGGTTCGAGATGTGAAGACTTCGCCGGAGCCGGTCGAGACTTCGGAGCTGGGCGAGTTCACGTGGAAGCTGACCTTGGCGGCGGGCGAGACCAAGACGGTGACGTTGTCGTACCGCGTGGACGTCGCGAAGGGCGTGGAACTCTCCGGCTGGCGGGAGTAGGTCTTACCGGGCTGCTGCCATCGGCGGGTCCGGAAAGTACTTCGTGAGCATGACGGTCTCCCCGAGGATGGTGACGTACAGAATCCCGGCCGCCGCCCAGCCGCCCAACGGGCCACCGTCCATGACGAACACACCGAATACCGCCGTCAGGACGGTTGCCACCAAGGCCGGGACGAGGGACGTGAACACCACGAAGACGATGCGACGCCAGCGCCCGGTGCGGATGCCGATCGCGGCGACGCCCCAGAGGGAGACACCCACGGCGGCGGCACTCAGCGCGCCGACCGCCACCGCGCGAACCCAAGGGGCGACCTGCACGGGGAGTGGCTGGTCCTGCAGTAGCAAGCCGATACCGACCAGGTAGGCGAAGACGCCTATGGCGAAGGCCGCTACCCGCCGGAACGGCGTCCTGCGGTCCTTGTCGGGGAGGTAGTGCCAGCAGAAGTACCCACCGGCCAGCGCGGCCCCGAGGGCGACGAAGTAGTGGCCCGGCGGGCTGAACCAGCGACCGGTGCCGATCGACACTGCGCTCCAGGCGAAAGCGGCGGCTACCGCACTCCACACCGGCGCGAGGAAGCCGATCAGGAAGGGCGGCACGACCAGGGGTTTCATCATCATGAACAAAGTCCGTCCGGCACGCGCGCCCTTGGTCGCGCCGGCGGGCTGGATGGCGCGCCACGCGACAAGGCCGAGGCGTAGGCCGGCCCGGCGGAGGTGGGCGTGCTTGAAGAGCATGCGGACCGATTCGTCACCGACGTCGCCCAGTACGTGGGCGTTGCTCGCCAAGCAGGCGACCGAAGTGCCGCTGGCTCGCTCCAGCTGTTCGGAGGTCGGCGGGACGTCGCCGTTGCTCCGGAGACCGGCCAATCCAGTGAGCAAGGGAATCTCCTGCTGCAAGATGTTCCAATGCAGCCAGGTGGTGAGCAGCATCGGAAGTTTCCGCCGAACATTGGCCTCCGTCACACCCAGCGCGGGCCACGGGCCGATGAGACCCGCGAGCTCGGGATGGCTTTTGAGATCGTAGGAAGTGTCCCCGAAAACCTGGACGTAGTGCTTCGCATATAGCTTCCTCAGCCACTTCACAAGCTCGGCGTTGTCCTTCGCCAGCAGCCGTTCGCTTCGGGCGACCACGTCGACCAGGGAACACGCGGCGTCGAGGCGGCCCCAGGTCCAGTCGTTGAGGCGCCAGCGAGCCGACAAGAAGCTCGCGAAGTTCATCAACTGGTTGCCGCTCAGCTTGCTGTCCACCCGCTCGGAGTCGGTGGCCGGCTTGCTCCGCAATAGGATCGGCTCAAGCGGGCTCTTGGCGGCCGCGGACATCGCGTGCACGCGAATGCGGCTGGGCTCGGCGAGCGGGTCGGGCCGGAGCGGTCCGATGAGCAGTTCCGCCACGGCCAGGACGTGCAGGGTTTTGCAGGGCCCGGAGCAGGCCGCCTCGTGGAGCGCGGTGAACCCGGCGACGCGTGCGGCCCGGCCGATCTCGTCGACGAGCTTTCCGGCGAGAGTGGCGACGCGCTCCCAGACCGGTTTGAGGTAGCCGTCCGGGAATCCCGGCTGGACGGGCAGGAGATCGGACTGGACGGCTTGCTCGGCGACGTCCGCCAGAACGCAGCACCACTTCCGGCGGTGATCGAGGCCGCCAGCAGCCGAAATGAAACAGGCGAGCCGCCGGCTCGCGGTCATGACCCATGGAAGCACTTCGAAGTCCGGTGAACCACCACGCAAGAGCAGCCGATCCCGCGAAGCGAGCAGAACCTCGCAGGCGAAGCGGGCTTCGTAGAGCTCGTCGCGGATGTCGCTGATCGCCTTGAGCTGTTCCTTGGTGAGGCCGCCCGCCGCCTCGACCGCCTGTACCCAGTCCAGAACCAGCGCGACGGCACGAGCGGGGGCCAGTGGCGACCTGAACCAGCAGATGTCTAGCTTCCTGGTTCCCGGTCGGCGAACGAGGTCCGGCATGGCCGGACCGCGCAGATGCTCGAGGATCGGCGCCGCGGCTTGCCCGTTCGTGAATGCCCGGCTGTCGGGAATGGGCAAGGGGTCGGGCCCGGCGAGGGAGATCGGATCGTCCACCAGCCGGGAAAGGCGGTCGGCCTCGACAGAGGCCACCGCGTCCGCATAGCGCGGCATGAGGTCCGCGCAGGCATTCGCGCCGGGCAGGTGTGCCATGTCCGGGTCACCGGGCAAGCCACCGGCGGTGCCGTGAAGCCGCTGCGCCGACGTCCACGCGTCGCTGAGTTCCGCCGCGTCGTCAAGCAGGGTCTCGCTGTTCATCTTCGTGGAGATCAGCGCTCTGACCACTCGGGCCAGCCGCGCGAGCGAGCCGCGTTGCGTACTGCCGGGCGGGAGCTTCGGCGGAGTCGGCGGTACCGGCTGGAGGTAGAGCAGCCACCGGTCTACCGGGGCCTGGGCGGGTGCCCCGGCCACCGCTCGGATGGCCCAAGACAGCGGGATGTTGTCGAGCACCCCACCGTCCATCAGCTGCGCTTGGTCGCTTCCGGGGTCGGGGACACCTGTTTCGCTGCAGGTGCCGATGGCGTCGTGCCACGGCTCGCTGTCGGTGATGTCGGGCCCGGTGACGGTCAGCCGGGCCGGTTCGAACGCGCCGGGGAAGGACGACGTCGTCCGGGCCGCATAGGCGAGGCGGTCGAGGTGAGTCGTCGACCGCGCGAGGAAGTCGGTGAAAACGGGATGCGCCTCACCGCATTCCGTCCGGTAATGGCGGAACGCCATGTGTGCCTGCGACCAGGATGCGAGCAGGGCCTGCCCCACGGACGGGCGGAGATACTCGTTCCGCGGAAAGAGTCTCGTGGCGGTCAGGATCAGCCGCACGAGGCGCGGAGAATTCTTCGTCTCGAGAGGCATTGCACCGGAGTCGGCGAGCAGCCGCTTGAGTTGCTCCGCAAGTCTGACGTAGAATCCTTGATCGCCTTCGAGCAGAGAAGGCGGGAAGCCCTTGCCGGGGTGACGAGTAAGCTGCTCGAGATCACCTAGCTTGAGCCAGATGTCCCGGATTCCGTCATCGAACCTCATCCCGTAGACCAGGTGACTGGCAAGCAGCGCACCGTTGAGCCCTCCGGCACTGGTACCGGCGATGACATCGACGTCGACCTGGTCGTATTCGCTGAGCCTGAGGATCTTCCGATAGATCGCTCGCTGCGCGCGATCGCGCGCGGTGACGGCCGCCGGTCCGTCGAGGTTCATGTCGGCGGAACGCAGCGCGGTGATCTCACGACAAGCACCGCCCATCCACACGGCGAGGCTCACCCCACCCCGCATGCAAAGCGCCAGCCGAAGATCGCGCGGAAGCGTTCGCGCATTCGACTTCGCGTCATCACATTCGATCGGCGCGGTTTCCGGGCAGGGTTTGCATTCTCGTTTCCTGAATAACATGGCGACCTCCCTGACCACTGGTCGCCGAAACGATGCGGGGATACTACCGGCTTTGCACAAAAGATAGTGTTCCGTGACACCTTCGTCGCCGATTCCCCCGAACACGAACTCACCGTGGTTCGCGCAAAACGAACCACGGTGAGGGGGAGAACGATTCCGCGACCTAGCCCTGGGAGATGTAGGCCTCCAGCTGTTCCTGGCTCTTCTCCAGCTGCTCCATCCGGTTCTTCACCACGTCCCCGATGGAGATGATCCCGGCCAACCGTCCGTCCACCAACACCGGCACGTGCCGGATGCGGCGTTGGGTCATCAGGACCGACAGCTGGTCCACCGAGTCCTCCGGGCCGCAGCTGGCCACCAGCTTCGTCATGATCTCCGACACCGGCCCGTCCAGCAGGCCCGGGCCGTGCTCGTTCAGGCGGCGTACCACGTCGCGCTCGGAGACGATGCCTGCTATCGAGCCGTCCGGGGACACCACCACCATCGCGCCCACGTTGTTTTCGGCCAAGCCGGCGAGCAGCGCGGTCACCGTGGTCTCCGGGGTGACCGTTGCGACCGCCGACCCCTTCTTGCGCAGCAGATCCGCAATCCGCATGGCGATCCTTCCCGTCGGTGAGCTGGATCACCACAGGGTAAGGGCACCGGGACGTGCGCGAAAGTCCGGCAAACGGGGCGGATTCGTGGTATGAAAAAGATTCAGCCGAGACGGTCGGCCAGGCCGTCCAGGGCCAGGCGGATGCCGGCCGCGTAGTCGTCGTCGCACAGGGCGTCGAGGCGGGCGCGGGCCAGCTCCAGCTGCTCGCGAGCCGCCGCCGTGTCACCCAGTTTGCGGTAGTCCTCGCCCAGGTTGAGGTGCAGCGACGGGTAGAACCCGCGCACAGCCAGCGACGAGTGGTACTCCTGGGCCCGCGAGTCGGTCAGGGAGTCCGCCGCCGCCAGGGCGCGCAGGTCCCACTCCAGCTCCTCCGCCGGGTCGTCGCAGACGTCGGCCAGGTGGTGCGCCAGCGCGACGCGGTGCAGCGGGTCGCCGGCCGGGCCGATCGACGCCCACAACGCCGTGAACGTCGCGTACGCGCCCGCTCGGTCGCCGCCGATGTGCTGCCGCAGACCGGCGTCGATCGCCACCATCACGTCGTCGGTCATGCCGCTCCCTCGTCCGCCAGTGCCCGCAGCCGGGCCAGCCCCGGCCCGATCCGCTCGGCCGCGACCGCACCGTAGCCGAACACCAGCCCGTGCCGTCGCTCCCCCACGGCGAAGTCACCCAGCGAATACAGCCGGACGCCGTCGTGCCGGGCGCGGCGGACCAGGAAGGACAGATCCGACGACGAAGTCGCGCTCAAGTGCAGGCCGGCCGAAGACGGCAACGGCGTCAAGAAATCCGCGAAGTCCCGGAAAAGCACCTCCGACAGCAGCTCGTGCCGCGCGCGGTAGACCTTCCGCATCCGCCGGACGTGCCGCGCGAAGCCGCCCTCGGCCATGAACGCCGCCAGCGCCGCCTGCTCGACGTTCGGCGCGTGCCAGTCGGTCAGGTACCGGGCCTTCACCAGGGCCGGCACCAGCGACGGCGGCGCGACGAGGAAGCCCAGCCGCAGCGCGGGCGAAAGCACCTTCGAGAACGAGCCGACGTACACGACGCGGCCGCGGGAATCCAAGCTGTGCAACGGTTCCAGGGGTCGTCCGGTGTAGCGGAACTCGGTGTCGTAGTCGTCCTCGACGAGGACAGCGTCGTTCCGCTCGGCCCAGTCCAGCAGCTCGAGCCGCCGCTCCAGCGACATCGACAGCCCCAGCGGGTACTGGTGCGACGGCGTCACGTACACCAGCCGTGTCCCCGCCGGAATGGCCTTGACGACGATCCCGGACGCGTCCACCGGCACCGGCGCGACCCGCACGCCGCGGGCGGCCAGCACCAGCCGCGGCGGCGGGTAGCCGGGGTCCTCGACGGCGGCCACGTCACCCGCTCGCAGCAGCACACGCCCGACCAGGTCCGTCGTCTGCTGGGCCCCGGCGGTGACGACGACCTGGGCCGCGCTCGCCCGCACGTCCCGCGAGACCCCGATGTGCCGCGCGATCTCGGCGCGCAACGATGCGAGGCCCTGCGGGTCGCCGTAGGTCATCAGGTCGGCCTGGCCGGCGCGCAGCCGCTGCGTGACGAGCCGGCGCCAGGTGTCGAACGGGAACCGCGTGAGGTCCGGGACGCCGGGCCGGAAGTCGAACTCCGGCGCCGGGGCGAACGGCGCGGGCGGCGACGGCACCGCGTCCCACTCCGGCAGCGGGCGGACACCCGAATCGAGAACGGGCGCGGGGAGGGTCAGGGAAGAAGCCGTGACGAACGTGCCCGCGCCGACGCGCCCGGCCAGGAACCCCTCGGCGGTGAGCCGGTCGTAGGCCGCGCTGACCGTCGTCCGGGAGACTGCCAGCCGCTGCGCCAGCTCCCGCGTCGGCGGCAGCGCCTCGCCGGACCGGATCCGGCCGTCCAGGATCGCCGCGCGCAGTTGCCGGTAGATCGCGTCGCGGTGCCCGCGCGTCCCGGTCAGGTCGATGTGGACGTCCATCGCTCCAGATTGGCACACCTGAAGTGGCACGGATTTGGCACTTCTCGTGGTCCGCTCGCGCGCCTAGCGTGCTGAGCATGGATCTCCGCGAACTCGACCGCCGCAGCCTGCTCGTGCTCGACAAGCTCGTCGCCACCGCCACGCCCGCCGACCTCGCCCGCCCGACCCCGTGCGCCGGCTGGACGCTGGCCGATCTCCTCCGCCACCAGGTCAGCGAGAACCACGCCTTCGCGACCGCGGCCCGCGACGGTTCGGCGCCGGACTGGGACGCCGGCGATCTCGGCGACGACGCCCGGGCCGCCTACCAGGCGTCCGTCGACGACTTCCTCAACGCCATGGCCGACGACGCCGTGCTGGACCGACAGCTCACGATCAACCACTTCGGCACGTTCCCCGGGACGATCGCCGCGCACATGCACCTCGTCGACACCGTCGCGCACGGCTGGGACCTGGCCCGCACGCTCGGCCTGCCTTACGAACCGGACGCCGAAGCCGTGCACGTCGCCTTGCAGCTCGCCGAGCGGATCCCGGACGAAGGACGCGAGAAGAACGGATCGTTCGCACACCGCGTCGACACCGGCGTGGAAGCGAGCGAACTCGACCGGTTCCTCGCCCTCCTCGGCCGCGACCCGGCCTGGACCGTCAGCTGATGTCGCCCGGCGCGGCGCTCCACGTGTCGCACGCCTTCGTCGTCTTGACGTCGTAGCCGGCCTTCGCCCAGGACAGCTGGTGCGCGCGCGAGCCGTGGGTGTCGCTGTCGTTGGCACGGCCGTAGTCGGCGACGGCGGCGTTCGCCAGCGACCGGCTGACCGAGCCCGACCCGGCGACCGCCGCCAGGAACAGCGCGCCGAAGCAGTTCGCCTGCAGCTCGATCCGGCGGACGACCTCCTTGTCGGCCGCGCTGTCCTCGTCCGGCGAGGTCATCTTGTCCGCCGCCGCGGACAGGATGCCGCTCTCGCGCTGCACGTGGTGGCCGTATTCGTGGGCGATCGTCGCGATGTGGCGGGCCTTGTTGAGGCCGGCGTCCGACAGCATCCAGTCGGTCGGGGCGTAGATCGTGGTGTCGCCGCCGCAGTAGTAGGCGACGGCTTCGTTCTCCGTCGGCGCTTCGCCGCACGCGCTGTGCTCGGGCAGGGTGACCGAGACGGTGGCGGTCAGCGTCGGCTCGTTAGCCTTCTGCAGCGCCGGGCGCCACGACTGCTCCAGGCAGTCGACGAGCGCCCCGTAGTAGGCCTTGAGCTGCGCGGCGGCCCGGCCGAGGTCGGGCAGCGAGCACGTGGCGGGCCCGGGCGTGATGCTGTCGGAGAGCAGTGGGTTGCGGGCCAGCTCCGGCACGGCCTTCGCGGGCTTCCCGTCCGAGCCGCCGCTGTACGCGCGGCCGGTGTCGACGCCCTGCGCCACGAACGCGTGGCCGTCGACCCGGTGCGGGATGGTGGCCGCGATCAGCGAGATCGCCAGCACGACGATCATGACCCCGGCGACGGCGCCCCAGAGCCGGTTGCGCGGCGGGGCGATCGGGACGGGCGGTGCGGCGGCCCAGTTCGGCGCCCAGGGGTTCGGTTCCGGCACCCACGCGGGTTCCGGCGGCCGGTTCCCCACCGGCGGCGCGGGAAAGCCGGACTTTCCGTCGTCGTTCACGTTTTCCCCCTGCTTGGTGTGACCAGCATACGGACCGGCCAAGAGGGGAGGATCACGAAACGAAAACGCCGCCCGGTGGCCACCAGGACCGTTGGCGGGCGAAACTGTCGGCATGAGTGTCGAGGACCCGTACCTGTGGCTGGAAGACGTGACCGGCGATGAAGCGCTCGGCTGGGTGCGCGAGCGCAACGACGAGACGCTGACCGAGCTGACCCGCGGTGCGCGGTTCGCCGAGCTGCGCGACGAGCTGCGCGAGGTGCTCGACGCCGACGACCGGATCCCGTACGTGCGCCGCCGCGGCGAGCTCCTCTACAACTTCTGGCAGGACGCGAGCCACCCGCGCGGCCTGTGGCGGCGGACGACGCTGGAGTCCTACCGGCGGGCCGAACCCGAGTGGGAGCTGCTGCTCGACGTCGACGCGCTGGCCGAGGCCGAGGGCGAGAACTGGGTCTGGCAGGGCGCCACCGTGCTGCGGCCGGACTACCGCCGCGGCCTGGTCGAGCTGTCCCGCGGCGGCGCGGACGCCACGGTCGTGCGCGAGTTCGACCTCGACGCGCACGAGTTCGTCGAGGGCGGCTTCACCGTGGCGGAAGCGAAAACGCGGATCGGCTGGATCGACGAAGACCGCGTCTACATCGGCACGGACTTCGGCGAGGGCACGCTGACCAGCTCCGGCTACCCACGGCTGGCCAAGGAGTGGCGCCGCGGCACGCCGCTGGCCGAGGCAGTCACGGTCTACGAGGGCAAGCCCGAAGACGTCTCGATCGGCGCGTCGCACGACCCGACCGAAGGCTTCGAACGCGACTTCGTCAGCCGAGCCGTCGACTTCTACCGCTCCGAGCTGTACCTGCGCACGCCCGACGCACTGGTCAAGATCGACGTCCCCGACGACGCGAGCGCGTCCGTCCACCGCGAATGGTTGCTGGTGCGGCCGCGCACGGCGTGGACCGTCGACGGCACCGAGCACCCGGCCGGTTCGCTGATCGGCATCCGGTTCGACGACTTCATGGCCGGCGACCGGGCGTTCACCACGCTCTTCACGCCCGACGACCACACCTCGCTCGACTACTGGGCCTGGACGCGCAACCACCTGCTGCTCGGCACGCTGCGCGACGTCCGCACCGAGCTGCGCACCCTGACGCCGGGCCCGGACGGCTGGGCCGAGGAGCCGCTGTCGGGCGGGCCGGAGTTCGGCAGCGCGGACATCTTCGACACCGATCCTGACGTCAGCGACGAGTACCTGATCAACTCCAGCGGCTTCCTCCAGCCGTCGACGCTGAGCTACGGCCACGTCGGCGAAGAGGTCGAAGTGCTGAAGCAGGCTCCGGCGTTCTTCGACGCTTCGGGCATGAGCGTCGCGCAGTACTTCGCGACGTCGGAGGACGGCACGAAGATCCCCTACTTCGTCGTCCGGCCGTCCGGTGTTGAAGGCGGGCCGACGCTGCTGACCGGCTACGGCGGCTTCGAGGTCTCGCTGACGCCGTCCTACAGCGGCATGATCGGCCGCGGCTGGCTCGCGCGCGGCGGCACCTACGTCGTCGCGAACATCCGCGGCGGCGGCGAGTACGGGCCGAGCTGGCACACGCAGGCGATCAAGGCGCAGCGCCACCGCGTCTACGAGGACTTCGCCTCCGTCGCCGCGGACCTGGTCGAGCGCGGCATCACGACGCCGGAAAAGCTCGGCATCCAGGGCGGCAGCAACGGCGGCCTGCTGATGGGCGTCATGCTGACGCGCTACCCGGACCGGTTCGGCGCGATCGTCAGCCAGGTGCCGCTGCTGGACATGCGCCGCTACCACTTGCTGCTGGCCGGCGCGTCGTGGATGGCCGAGTACGGCGACCCCGACGAAGGCGCGGAATGGGAGTACATCTCGAAGTACTCGCCGTACCAGAACGTCCACAGTGGACGTGCGTACCCGCCTTCGCTGTTCGTGACGTCCACGCGCGACGACCGCGTGCACCCCGCCCACGCCCGCAAGATGGTGGCGCGCATGCGTGAGCAGGGGCACGACGTCCGCTACCACGAGAACATCGAGGGCGGCCACGGCGCCGCGGCCGACAACGAGCAGCTGGCCTTCAAGTGGGCTCTGGTGTTCGAGTTCCTGTGGGAGCAGCTCACGAAGTGACGCGCGCGAGCACGACGCCGCCGACGATCAGGGCCAGCGCGGCCACCCGGCCAGCGCTGAGCGGGTCCTTGGTCACGACGACGCCGAGCACGATCGCGCCGACAGCGCCGATCCCGGTGAACACCGCGTAGGCGGTGCCCACCGGGACGGTGTCCATCGCGCGCGAGAGCAGGTAGACGGCGGCGGCGCCGAGCACGAAGCACAGGAGCGTCGGCCACGGCCGCGTGAAGTTCTCCGTCGGCTTGATGCTCTGCGACCAGGCGATCTCGA
The DNA here is from genome assembly GCF_040682155.1 of Amycolatopsis sp. NPDC051371. Classification (NCBI taxonomy): domain Bacteria; kingdom Bacillati; phylum Actinomycetota; class Actinomycetes; order Pseudonocardiales; family Pseudonocardiaceae; genus Amycolatopsis; species Amycolatopsis sp. NPDC051371. Next base: position 22,956 of record NZ_JBFBAG010000039.1, on the reverse strand, counting down.
CGAGCCCGGCGAAGACGAGCGTCACCCAGCCCATCAGAGCGCCTCAAGTGCCGCTTCGCGCGACGCCGCCCGCTCCGCGTCGCGCGCGGCGAGGTGCGGGTCGACGAGGGCGTTGGTCAGCTCGGCGTGCACGAACCGGACGTCGTCGACGTCGTAGTGCCCGGCGATGAAGTCCCGCAGGTAGCGCTCGTGGTGGTCGAACGGCGCACGCGGCGTCCCGGGCGCATACGTCCCACCGCGGGCGCCGGCGATGACGAACGCCTTGCCCTTCAACGACATCCGCGGAAACGTCACCTGGTCGATCCACGTCTTGAGCGCGGCCGGGATCGAGAAGTTGTACATCGGCGCGCCGATGAGGACGACGTCGGCTTCGAGCAGCTCGGCCAGCAGCGGTTCGACGATCGCCCAGGCCTGCTTCTGCGCGGGCGTCTCGACGACATCGGCGTAGTGCGCGGGGTCGGTGATCCCCGCGGTGAGCAGGGCGTCGCAGATTTCGGTCCACGCCTCGCCGATCACCGGAACCGGGTCGGCGGCGAGGTCGCGGTAGGTGCGGGTGCCCTCCCAAGCGGCGGCATAGCGCGCGGACAGCTCGCGTGAGAACGACGCGCGGCGGGCGCTGGAGTCGAGGGGCAGCAGGTGGCTCACGGTTCCTCCTCAAGTGGACGCAGTGTCCAGTTGCCTCAACTGGACGTTGCGTCCGCTTATTCCCTAGGCTGCCGCCATGCCCGAACGCGCCGACGCGGCCCGCAACCGCGCGAAGATTCTGGCGGCGGCCGACGAGCTGTTCACCGCCCACGGCGCGGCCGACGTGACCATGGAGGACATCGCCCGCGCGGCCGGCGTCGGCCGCGGCACGCTCTACCGCCGCTACCCGGACCGCGCGTCGATCGCCGTCGCGCTGCTGGACGAGCACGAGCGCCGGCTGCAGGAGTCGCTGCTGCGCGGCGATCCGCCGCTGGGCCCGGGCGCGCCGCCGACCGAGCGGCTGGCCGCGTTCTACGCGGCGATGGTGGAGCTGCTGGAGCGGCACGCGCACCTGGTGCTGGGCACCGAGGTGGGCCATTCCCGCTTCACGACGGGCGCGTACGGCTTCTGGCGCACGCACGTCCGGGTGCTGGCGGCGGGCGCCCCCGACCCCGACGTCCTGGCCGACATCCTGCTGGCGCCGCTCGCCCCGGAGCTGTATCTGCACCAGCGCGCGCGGGGCGTCACGCCGGAACGGATCACGGCGTCGCTGCGGGAGCTGGCCGGCCTTCTCTAGTCGAGCCCTCGCGGCCGGGCCCGCTTCGGGACGTACACCCGCTTCGGTTTCGGCTCTTCACCGCGGATCCGCGCGAGGGCGGCTTCGAAGGCGGTGAGCACGTCGGCGACGAAGACGAGCCGTCCGACGCCGAGCCGGTGCAGCGCGGGACCGTGATCGGCGGCGACGGTGACCGCGACGCCGAGCAGCAGCACCCGCCAGGCGCCGAACACCGCGGCGCGCACCGGCTTGGAGAAGCCGGCGAACCCGATCCGCAGCCGGTGGCAGTGGAAGGGCACGTGCCGTTCCTCGTCGGCGAGGATCCGGGCGGCGACCTGCGTGACGAGCGGGTCGTCGGCGCCGTCGCGCAGGGCGCGGTAGTACCGCAGCGCGACGACCTCGGCGATGAGCAGCACCATCAGCTCCAGCCGCAGCCCGAGGGCGCGCCGCAGCCGGACGAACACGGTGTCGGACCAGTGCGTCGCGATGGTGGGCACGCCGGCTACCCGGAGGAGCTCGGCGAGCATCCGCGCGTGGTTCTGTTCCTCGGCGACGAACAGCTTGACGGCGGCCAGGTAGTCGCCGTCCCCGGCTTTCGCGATGAGGTTGGCGCCGTCCCCGGCTTCGCCGACCTGGAACCGCTGCACGCTCTTGGCGACGTCGGGGTGCAGCCGCGCCCCGCGCGCCCAAGGTGGGTCCTCGCGAAGGCGTCGGCGTTCGGCTTCCGCTTCGAATTCCCGCAACCAGTTCATCGAGCCCGATGATGCCGCCCGCTCGTGGATTTCCCGAGCGGCTCCGGTGGAGATCCGGTGAAGGTTGACGCGCTACCAAGTTAGGATGCTAGCATCCTGTCATGGCGGACAAGGACGTCAAGCAGTTCAACGTGTACCTCCCCGTGGACCTGATCCGGGAGGTCAAGCACCACGCCGTCGACACCGGGCAGTCGCTGTCGGCGCTCGTCACCGAGGCGCTTCGCCAGTACCTCACCACCGAAGGAGAAAAGCCATGACGATCGCAGCCGTGTACCTCGAGACACACAACTGGGGCAAGACGGCCAAATTCTTCCAGGCCCTCGGGTTCGAGCTCGACTTCGCGACCGACCACAACTCGGGGCTGCTGCGCAACGGCGACGGGCCCTACGTCTTCGTCGCCGAGGTGCCCGAGAGCCGGCCGACCGGGATGAAGCTCGTCCTCAAGACCGGCGAAGACGTGCCGTCCGACGTCGAGGTCGTCTCCCCCTTCGAAGACACCCACTTCGGGACCCGCGAAATGACCGTCCGCGACCCCGACGGGCGGGAGTGGATCCTCCAGACCGGGAGCCAGTGATTTCCGGATAAACAGGGGACCACCTGAGCGTGTGATTTCCCGCGATTCACACCGACATTGCTTTCCGCCCGGCCTACGCTGTTCCGGTCCCCTTCCCCGAATGTCCTCCAGCGGGCGGGTTCCCCGCACCGATCGGGTATCCACGCAGGTCAGAAGGCCGCATTGCCGGGTACGGTCCGAAGTGGCCAGATGTTCTGTCCCGGCACTCCGGATCCCCGAAATTCCGAGTGCCGCAGCCAGGAAGGAACCCCGATCACTCATGTCCACATTGCGGCGGCTCGCTTTCGCGGGCGCATTCGCACTGCCGATTTCGCTCGTCATAGCCGGCCCCTCGTCGGCCGGGACGTTCGACGGACCGTTTGACCCCTGGAGCTCCGAAACCTCCACCAGCTGGGCCGGCATCGGCGGCGCGGGCACCACCGACACCGACGAAGGCGCCACCGTCTGGGGCCACCACTGGTCCGAGGAGGACAGCGCGGTGGCCGGCATCGGCGGTGCGGCCGTGGTCCACAGCGAGGAATCCGGCGACGACGCCGACACCGGCTGGACCGGCGACGGGAACGACGGCGACTGGAACAACAGCTGGAACAACGACGCCGACGTGGCCGTGCCGCACCACGCCGTACACCACCCGGTGGAGACGACCAGCCACCACTCCCCCGCGCGGCCGGCCCACCACCACACGGACGACGCCGACGACGCGAGCTACGTCGCCGAAACGCAGTCGGCCGACATCGACGGCGCGACCTCTTCGCACATCGAGAGCCACGCCGGCGACGACCACGCCACCTACGAGGCCGGCGCCCTGACGGCCGGGCCGGACGGCGCCTCCTCCGAGGGCGTCCACTCGATCGCCGTGCCGGGCTACGCCGGTTACCACAACTGGTACGTCGCCGCGGGCGAGGACGGCGCCGTCGCGCACTCGGCGTCCGCCGTGGCCGACGCCACCGACGAGTGGCACGGCCGGCACCACCACGACCACGAATACAACCACGACCACGACTACGACGAGGACTGACCGACCTCTCGCCGAACCGGGCCCGCACACGAGGCGGGCCCGGTTCGGCGGGCCCGGACTTTCCGTTCAGTGCGGCGCACGAGCCGCGATGCCGTCCAGCACGCAGCCCAAACCGAACTCGAAGACCTCCTCCGCGCTCCGGTCCTCCCCTTCGATCACCCGGCGCGAGAACTGCGGGTACTCGCCGCTCTCGATGACTTCGCGGATGTACGGGCCGACGCTCGCCTGCCACTGCTCCTTCGTCAGCCCCGACCGGCGCTGGGCCTGCAGTTCGGCCAGCTCCTGCGTGACCGTGCCGAAGACGTACGCCAGCACCGCGTCCACCGCCCCCGCCACGAACGTGATGTCGCCGGTCAGCGGGGCCGCCGCCGCGAGGGCGGCTTCGTGGCGGCGCAGCGAGTTCGTCCCCAGCGCCGGACGGCCGGGGATTTCGCCGCTCAGCCACGGGTGCCGCAGCAACGTCGCGCGGACCTGGTGGGCGACGCTCGCCAGGTCGGCGCGCCAATCGCCGGTGAGCTCGGTGTCCTCGGCGCTCTTGACCTCGTCGATCATCAGGTCCAGCAGGTCGTCGCGGCTCGCGACGTAGCGGTAGAGCGACGCCGTGCCCGAGCCGAGGTCGGCCGCGACCCGGCGCATCGAAAGCGCGGGCAGCCCTTCGGTGTCGGCGATCGTGATCGCCGTCCGCACGATCTGCTCGACGCTCGGGGCCTGACGCCGCGGACTGCGCCGCTCCTTCGCCCAGACCAGCGCCGGCTCGTCCGCCATCGTCGTCCTCCCGGGGTTCGTTGCGAACAGCGTACCTGATTGGCTACGGTGTATCCGTAGTGAGAACGCCGTAGCCATAACTGGGGGAACCATGACTCGCGTGCTCATCGCCGGCGGCGGCACCGTCGGCCTGTCCACCGCTCTCTTCCTCGCCCACCACGGCGTGGACGCGCTCGTCGTCGAACGCGCCGACGGCCCGTCCGCGCACCCGCGCGCCACCGGTCTCAGCTTCCGCACGCTGGAGTTCTTCCGCCAGGCGGGGATCGCCGACGACGTCGAGGCGGTCGCCGTCCGGCGCACCGCCACCCTCGGCAAGATCTATGCCCCCACCCTGGCGACGGCGGACTTGCCGGACACGCCGCCCGCCGTGCCGAACAGCCCGAACGTCGCCGCGTCCCGGCACAGCCCGAGCGTGCTGCGCGGCACCTGCCCGCAGGACCGGCTCGACTCGGTGCTCCTCACCGCGGCCCGCGAACGCGGTGCGACGGTCGCGTACTCGACGACGCTCGTCTCGTTCGAGCAGGACAGCACCGGCGTCACCGCGGTCCTCGACGGCCCGGCCGGGCGGCGGACCGAACGCGCCGACTACCTCGTCGCGGCCGACGGCGGCCGCAGCGAGGTGCGCGCCGCGCTCGGCATCGGCACGACGGGCCCGGGCGCGCTCGGGCAGCCCCTGCTCAACATCCTGTTCCGCGCCGACCTGACGCCGTACACGAAGGGCCACCACTTCGCGAACTGCACGATCACGACGCCCGAGTCGCCCGGGATGCTGGTGACCGTCGACGCCGAGAAGGACTGGATCTTCCACACCGAGCTCGGCGACGAGCCGGTGGACGCCTTCCCGTCCTCGCGCTGCGCCGCGCTGATCCGGGCTGCCGTCGGCGTTCCGGACCTGGCCGTGGAGGTGCTGAGCGTGCTGCCGTGGCGGGTGCGCGGGCTGCTGGCCGACCGGTTCCGCGCCGGACGCGTGTTCCTCGCCGGCGACGCGGCGCACGCGGTGCCGCCGCTCGGGGCGTTCGGCGCGAACACCGGCATCGCCGACGCGCACAACCTGGCGTGGAAGCTGGCCGCGGTCCTCGACGGCTCCGCGGGTCCGGCGCTGCTGGACACCTACGAAGCCGAACGCCGTCCGGTGGCGGCGCTGGCGCTCGACCAGGCGCTGCGGCGCCTCGATGACCCCCGCCTGCACTGGGAGCAGGGCCCGGCGGCCGCGGCGGCCCGCGCGGCCGCCGGCGTCGTCAACGCCCCGGTCGTCCACCTCGGCTACCGCTACGACTCGGCGGCGGTGCTCGGCGCGCGGCCGGAGCTGCCGTCCACCGAGGACGTCGTGCTGGACGGGGCGCCCGGGTCGCGGCTCCCCCACGCCTGGCTTTCGGACGACTTGTCCACTTTGGATCTCGTCGGCCGCCGGCTGACCCTGTTCACCGGTCCCGGTGGCGATCACCGACCGGCGGGTGACTTCGACGTCCACGTCGTCGAAGACGAAGAATGGCTGCGCGCCACGGGCATCGCGGACGGCGGCGCGGTGCTGGTGCGCCCGGACCACTTCATCGCCTGGCGAGGGCGACCGGACGAGCTCGGCGGGGCGGTGGACCGCATCCTCGCCCGCTGATCGAGGCCATTGTCCGCCGGTCGTCGCGGGAGGAAGCTGAACGCATGACGACCGCCGACGAGTTCCGGGCGCTGCACGAGCGGCCCGAGCCCTTCCTGCTGCCGAACCCGTGGGACGCCGGGACGGCCCGGCTGCTGGCCGGGCTCGGCTTCGAGGCGCTGGCCACGACGAGCCTCGGCGTGGCCAACGTCGTGGGCCGGACCCGCGCGACCCGGGCGGAGATCCTGGCCAACGTCCGGGAAATCGCCGAGGCGACGCCCCTGCCGGTCAACGCGGACCTCGAGAACGGCTTCGCCGACGAGCCGGCCGAAGCCGCGAAGATGATCGACGCGGCCGCCGACGCGGGCGCTGCAGGCGTGTCGATCGAGGACCAGTCGAGCGACCCGGACAGCCCGATCTACGACTTCGGCTTGGCGGTCGACCGAGTCCGCGCGGCCGTGGAGACCGCGCGCGCCCGATCGGTGGTCCTCACGGCCCGCACCGAGAACCAGCTCTGGGGCGTGAACGACTTCGCCGACACGATCAAGCGCCTGCAAGCCTTCGGGGAAGCGGGCGCCGACGTGCTCTACGCGCCGGGCCTGCGGACGCTCGACGAGATGCGCGCGGTGGTGTCCTCGGTGAGCAAGCCGGTCAACGTGGTGATGGGGTTCGCGGACCCGTCGATCACCCTCGAACAGCTGGCCGGGATCGGCGTCCGGCGCGTCAGCATCGGGGCGGCGTTGTCCCGGCTGGCGTTGAAGTCCTTCATGGAGGGCGCCCGGGAAATGCGCGCGGGCCGGTTCGGTTTTGTCGGCGACCTGCCGCCGATTTCCGAGCTGCAGCAGGCGTTCCGCTGACCCGGGTGGCGCCCACCCGGGTCAGCGGAGGCCGTCAGCTACAGCCGGACGTCGCGCCGCAGCCTTCGCAGGCGTAGCACGAGCCGGCCGGGCGCATCTTCGTTCCGCACGTCATGCACAGCGGGGCGTCCGCCGCCTTGCCGAGACGCAGCTCCATCAGCTCCGTCGTCGTCTGGGCTTCGCGGTGCGGGTGCTGCGGCTCCTCCGCGTGCGGCTCCGGCGAGGAGTCCACTGTGGAGCTCAACGCTTCGAGGTCGACGCTGGGGCCTCCGTAGGTGGCTTCCACCTCCGCCGAGCGCTCGTCCGCCGACAGGATGCCCAGCTGCGAACGCTTCTCGTACGGCAGGTAGTCCAGCGCCAGGCGGCGGAACAGGTAGTCCATCACGCTCGTCGCGATGCGGATGTCCGGGTCGTCGGTCATGCCCGCCGGCTCGAAGCGCAGGTTGGAGAACTTCGAGACATAGAACTCGAGCGGGATGCCGTGCTGCAGGCCCACCGAGATCGACATCGAGAACGCGTCCATCACGCCGGCCAGCGTCGAGCCCTGCTTGCCCAGCTTGACGAAGATCTCGCCGAGGCCGTCGTCCGGGTACGAACCCGCCGTCAGGTAGCCCTCCGCGCCGCCGACGGTGAACGACACCGTCTGGCTCGGGCGCTTCTTCGGCAGGCGCTTGCGCACCGGCCGGTACTCGACGACCTTCTCCGGCTCGGCGGCCGCCTTTTCCTTCTTGCCCGTGGACAGCGGCTGGCCGACCTTGCAGTTGTCGCGGTAGATCGCGAGCGCCTTGAGACCGAGCTTCCAGCCCTGGAAGTAGATCTCCTCGACCTCTTCGACCGTCGCCGACTCCGGCATGTTGACCGTCTTCGAGATCGCGCCGGAGAGGAACGGCTGCACCGCGGCCATCATCCGGACGTGACCCATCGGCGCGATCGAGCGCTCGCCGACCGCGCAGTCGAACACCTCGTAGTGCTCGGGACGCAGCCCCGGCGCGTCGACGACGTGGCCGTTCTGCGCCACGAACTCGACGATCGCCTCGACCTGCTCGGTCTGGTAGCCCAGCGCCTCCAGCGCGCGCGGCACCGTCTGGTTGACGATCTGCATCGAGCCGCCGCCGACGAGCTTCTTGAACTTCACCAGTGAGAAGTCCGGCTCGATGCCGGTGGTGTCGCAGTCCATCATGAAGCCGATGGTGCCGGTGGGCGCGAGCACCGACGCCTGCGCGTTGCGCCAGCCGTGCTTCGCGCCGATGTCGAGGCCCCGCTTCCACTCCTCCGTCGCCAGCGCGCGGACCGCGGCGTCGTTGGCGTGGTAGGTGCGGACGAGCTCGTTCGCCGCCGCGTGCTTGCGCATCACGCGCTGGTGCGATTCGGTGTTGCGGGCGTAGCCCTCGTACGCGCCGACCGCCTGGGCCAGCTCGGCCGAGCGCCGGTACGAAACCCCGGTCATCAGCGACGTGATCGCCGCGGCGAGCGCGCGGCCGCCGTCGGAGTCGTACGCGTGGCCCAGCGCCATCAGCAGCGCGCCGAGGTTGGCGTACCCGATGCCGAGCTGGCGGAACTTCCGCGTGGTGTCGGCGATCGGCTCGGTCGGGAAGTCCGCGAAGCAGATCGAGACGTCCATCGCCGTGATGACGAACTCGACGGCGCGCGCGAACAGCGGCGCGTCGAACGTGCCCTCGGGCGTGACGAACTTGAGCAGGTTCAGCGAGGCGAGGTTGCAGCTCGAGTTGTCGAGGTGCATGTACTCGCTGCACGGGTTCGACGCGGTGATCCGGCCGGACTCCGGGCAGGTGTGCCAGTCGTTGATCGTGCCGTCGTACTGGATGCCGGGGTCGGCGCACTCCCACGCGGCCTGGGCCACGCTGCGGAACAGCTTCTTGGCGTCGGTGCGGTCGATGACCTCGCCGGTGAGCCGGGCGCGCAGGCCGAAGTCGGTGCCGTTCTCGACCGCCTGCATGAACTCGTCGGACACGCGGACCGAGTTGTTCGCGTTCTGGTACTGCACCGAGGAGATGTCCGCGCCGGAGAGGTCCATGTCGAACCCGGCGTCGCGGAGGACCTTGATCTTCTCCTCTTCGCGCGCCTTCGTCTGGACGAACTCCTCGATGTCCGGGTGGTCGATGTCGAGCACGACCATCTTCGCCGCGCGCCGGGTGGCGCCGCCTGACTTGATGGTGCCGGCGGACGCATCGGCGCCGCGCATGAACGAAACCGGGCCGGACGCGGTGCCGCCGGAGGTCAGCAGTTCCTTCGAGGAGCGGATGCGGGAGAGGTTCAGGCCGGCGCCGGAGCCGCCCTTGAAGATCAGGCCCTCCTCGCGGTACCAGTTGAGGATCGACTCCATGGTGTCGTCGACGGCGAGGATGAAACACGCGCTGACCTGCTGTTTTGACGCCGTGCCGACGTTGAACCAGACCGGGGAGTTGAAGCTGAAGACCTGGTGCAGCAGCATCCAGGTGAGCTCGTGCTCGAAGATTTCGAGGTCCTGCTGCGTGGCGAAGTAGCCGTGGTCGCGCGCGCCCTTGACGTAGGACTTCACGACGCGGTCGATGAGCTGCTTGAGGCTGCGCTCGCGCTGCGGGCTGCCGACGGCGCCGCGGAAGTACTTGCTCGCGACGATGTTGGTCGCGTTGACCGACCAGGACGACGGGAACTCCACGCCGCGCTGCTCGAAGTTGACCGAGCCGTCGCGCCAGTTCGTCATCACGACGTCGCGCTGTTCCCAGGTCACCTGGTCGTACGGGTGCTTCCCCTCGGTGGTGAAGACGCGCTTCACACTCAGGCCGCCGGCCGCCTTGCTCTTCTTGCCGGCGGCCGCGCCGGTCCCGGTTCCCACGGTTTCGGTCATCGGTCGAACCCTCACTCCCGCAGCGGGACGGTCAATCGCCGTCTTCGCGCTGATCGCTCTCCTCCGGGGCAGCAGAACCCGCCATGGCCTCACGAAGATCGGCTATCTCCTTCTCGAAGTCCTCGACCGAGGAGAAGGAGCGATAGACACTGGCGAACCGGAGGTAGGCGACCCCGTCGAGCTCACGCAGCGGGCCCAGGATGGCCAGGCCGACCTCGTGACTCGGGATCTCCGCCAAGCCGGCGGAGCGGATCGACTCCTCCACGCGCTGCGCGAGCTGCTGCAGCGCGTCGTCGTCGACGGGCCTGCCCTGGCAGGCACGGCGGACGCCGCTCACCACCTTGTCCCGGCTGAACTGTTCGGTGACCCCGGACCGCTTGACGACGGCGAGCACCATCGTCTCCGACGTCGTGAACCGCCGTCCGCAGGACGCGCACGAGCGCCGCCTGCGGATCGCCTGGCCTTCATCCACCTCTCGGGAGTCGACGACCCGGGAGTCCGCATGCCGGCAGAACGGGCACCTCATCCGCCGATCACCTTCCCCTCATCGCCGGCCGCCCCGGTCGACGTCCCCGCGGCCACCATGCACCCCTGCACCTGGTGATCGTTTTGTGGACATCCGGTGGGTAAGAGCCGAGCAGCTGTGGACAACTGCTGCCCAGTCTACCCCAACCTGTGGACCAACTACAGCGGTGTAACTACTACATATAGCGGGCGAGCGTAGAACTCGGAGGGAGTGGGCGCAAGCGACGCGGCCGCAGCCGAACCCGCCCGGGTGAGGTCCGGCCGGCCGTCTTGCGAACGCGGGGTCGTGCTTCGTCCGGGACCGGACCGCCACGACGCGAAGGCCGGGGCGGCATCACCCTGGTGGAGCAGTGAGAGCGTCGCCCGGACCCGGTGCCGCGGGCCGGCGGCGCACCACGTCCCGCGCGGTCGGCGGTTTCACCGGAGCGGGTGATTCTCGGCGGCCGGTCGTCCGCGGGGCGGAGTCACGGCGCGGGGACCGTGCCGGCGACCGGGACCGTCAGCGGCAGGCCGGGCACCAGGACCGCCTCGTCCAACCGGTTGAGCTCCTTGATCCGGGCGACGACCGCGCTCGCGTCGCTGTCCGGCGCGAACCGCGCGGCCAGCGAAGAGAGGGTGTCGCCCTGGCCGACCGACACCGTGGCCGTCCGGTCCGGCACCGGCGCGTTCGCGGCGGCGGCGCCACCGAAGAGCCCCAGCCCGGCGACCACGAGACAGCTCGCGACGGCGAGCGCGGCGAGCCACGGCCACCGCACCGGCACCCGGCGGGGCGCCGCGCACGGGGCACCGGCCGGGCGGCGGCCCGCGACGACGCGTGCGCGTGTCGGCGGACGCTGCACCTCGCCGCGGCGCCCGCGCAGGACGCGGACGGGACGGGGTGGCGCCGGGACCGGGGTCGCCGGGCGGGCGTGCCCGCGTTCGGCCAGAATGGACATCCGAACCTCCTCGAAACCCTGGTGTCCGCCCGTTTCCGCGGCCGGTACCGGCCCGTGGATCAAGGTCGAACAAGCGTTCTATCGAACGCCCGTGCGAAGGTCTACCACCTACCACCGACAAAATCGAGCGGACACGGCGTGTCGATCGAACAGATGTTTGAAATCGTCGTGCCCGGGGGCTAACGTCGGTGACCAGGGCATCTGCCGGGCAGATGCCGCCGGCGAGGCTGCCCGCACCCGGCGGGCGGCGGCCGGCGCGCATACGTGCAGCGAACGTCTGGGAGGCGACGCAGTGGCGAAGGAGAACAAGGCGGGCAGGACCAGTGGGTCCCCCGGGGGCACCGGCAAGGTGCACGCCATGCCGGAGGTGTACGACGTGGACGACGCTCTCACCGTCCGCCAGCAGCAGGTCCTCGACGTGATCCGCGGCTGGGTGAGCCGGTTCGGCTACCCGCCGAGCGTCCGGGAGATCGGCGAGGCGGTCGGACTGACGTCGACGTCGTCGGTCTCGCACCAGCTGCGGGCCTTGCAGCGCAAGGGTTACCTGCGGCGGGACGCGAACCGCCCCCGCGCGGTCGGCGTGCTTTCGGCGACCGACGACAACCCCATGGGCATCGAGATGGACCAGCAGCCGGTCATGCCGAAGGCGGCATACGTGCCGCTGGTCGGCCGGATCGCCGCCGGTGGCCCGGTGCTGGCCGAGCAGGCCATCGAGGACGTGTTCCCGCTGCCGCGGGAGATCGTCGGCGAGGGCGAGCTGTTCCTGCTGAAGGTCACGGGCGATTCGATGATCGACGCGGCCATCACCGACGGCGACTGGGTCGTGGTCCGGCAGCAGCCGGACGCCGACAACGGCGAGATCGTCGCGGCGATGATCGACGGCGAGGCGACGGTCAAGACGTTCAAGCGCAAGGGCGGCCACATCTGGCTGATGCCGCACAACGAGGCGTACGACCCGATCCCGGGTGACGACGCCACGGTGCTCGGCAAGGTCGTCGCCGTGCTGCGACGCCTTTGACAGGGGCCTTCCGGGCTATCGCACGGCCCGGAAGGTTCACCGGATCGGATGATCTCGGCCGTGGGGAGCCGAGATCGGCAGCGGAGCCACCGCGGGCGTGATCCCGCCGGCGGGCAGGACGGGAAGCCCGGCCCCGTCCCCCGCCGAGCCGGACGACGTGCTCGTGTCCGCCCCTCCGTGCGATGCGCAGGACGCGCGGCCGCTGCGGCCGCGCCCCGCACCGCGCGGAGGGGTCGGCCGTTCCGCCGGACGGTGACTGCCGCGGGTTGTCTCAGCCGCGGCGACGGCGCAGCCTGGTGAACCCGAACCAGCCGAGTCCCACCACGGCCACCGCGATCCCCGCCGCCGGCAGGACCGGCACTCCCCCGTCGTCGGACGACCCGCCGCCGTTCGCGCTCGAAGCGGGCTTTCCGTCCGTCGAAGCCGAAGCCGACTCAGCTGCCAACGCGGCCGCGCCCTTGATCGCGCGGATCGGCTCGCCGACGCCTTCGCTTCCCGAAAGCAGCGTCCCGTCGGGGTCGAACGCGATCGCCTCGCCCTGCTTCTCCCCCGGCAACGGGATCCGCACCGGCGTTCGCTGCAACGCCGCCGGCACGTCGCCGTCCGGAGCCGCATACACGTAAGCGTCGGTGTAAGTCCGCAGCGCCACGACGGTTCCGTCGGCCGAAGACGCGCCACCCGTGACGAGCACCGAGCCGAACGAGCCCACCGGGCCGCCCTGGGTGTCGGTCTCCGAGATCTTGACCGTGCCGACCTTCTCCAGATTGGTCGGCCCCGGGCTGGCCAGCGGCCCCGACGGCCGGTACACCTTGGCCTCGCCGAGGATGTCCTTGGTGATCAGGTACGGCGTCCCCGCCTTGTCCATGATCAGCGCTTCGGTGTCGTGCTGGCCGTCCGGGTAGGTGAGCCGGTGCAGCGTGAGCTTGCCCTGCGGGCTCATCTCGAGAAGCGCGACCGTCAGACGGCCCTTTTTGTTGTCCCCCGTGTCGGACAGCCACAGCCTCCCGTCGGGCGTGCGGGCCAGGTCCTCGACGTCGAAGGGGTCGGTCTTGTCCGTCATGACCTTCTGGACCTTGCAGTCCCGGCCGAGCACGAACACCTGGACCTTGCTGCCGCCGTCGTTGATCGCGTACAGCTTCGAGCCGTCCGAGACCAGACCGGACAGCTCGCCGATCCGCGAGTCCTTCATGGTGCACAACGGCTCAGGAGCCGGCGCCGCCGACGCCGGGACCGGCCCGCTCAGCAGAGCCAGCAAAACCGCCGCCAAAGCGACCACCGAGCGCACCCAGCCACCTCCGTAGTGTGCGACCTTCCTGGCCGCACACTACGGAGACGTCTCAGGCCCTGGTCGAGTTGGTCTCGTACTCGCGCAAAGCCGCGGCGAGGTCCGGGCGGACCCGCACCAGCAGGCGCGTGCCGTCCTCGACGTGCTCCTCTTCGAGCACCTCGCCCTCCGCGTGGGCCCGCGCGACCAGCTCGCCGCGCGAGTAGGGCACGAGGGCCTCGACCGTGACCTCCGGCCGCGGCAGGCGGTCGGCGATCACCTCGACGAGCTCCGCGATGCCCGCCCCGGTCCGCGCCGAGACCGGCACCGAGCCGGCCAGCGCGTGCCGCAGCCGGGCGAGGCTGACCTCGTCGGACGCGTCGATCTTGTTGATCACCAGCAGCTCCGGCGGGAGCGGCTCCTTGCGCTTGCGCGTGATCTCGCCGAGCACCTCGCGCACGGCGCTGACCTGCTCCTCGGGCGCCGGGTCGGACCCGTCCACCACGTGCACGAGCAGGTCGGCGTCCGCCGCTTCCTCGAGCGTCGAGCGGAACGCGTCCACCAGCTGGTGCGGCAGGTGCCGCACGAACCCGACGGTGTCGGTCAGCGTGTAGGTGCGCCCGTCCGCGGTCTGCGTGCGCCGCGTGGTCGGGTCGAGGGTGGCGAACAGCGCGTCCTCCACCAGCACCCCGGCCCCGGTCAGCGCGTTGAGCAGGCTCGACTTGCCCGCGTTGGTGTAGCCGACGATCGCCACACTGGGCACCTCGTTGGCCAGCCGCCGCCCGCGCTTGGTCTCGCGGATGGTGTCCATGGCGGCGATCTCCCGGCGCAGCTTCGCCACGCGCTTGTTGATCCGCCGCCGGTCGGTCTCGAGCTTGGTCTCACCGGGACCACGCAGGCCCACGCCGCCGTTCGCGCCACCCGCGCGGCCACCGGCCTGCCGGGACAGCGACGCACCCCACCCGCGCAGGCGCGGGATCAGGTACTGCAGCTGGGCCAGCTCGACCTGGGCCTTGCCCTCCTTGGAGCGGGCGTGCTGGGCGAAGATGTCGAGGATCAGGGCGGTCCGGTCGATGACCTTGACCTTGACCTTTTCCTCGAGCTGCCGCAGCTGGCCGGGCGAGAGCTCGCCGTCGCAGATCACGGTGTCGGCGCCGGTGGACCCGACGATTTCGCGTACTTCCCGCACCTTGCCCGAGCCGATGTAGGTGGCCGGGTCCGGCTTGGTCCGCCGTTGGATGAGCCCTTCGAGGACTTCCGAGCCCGCCGTCTCGGCCAGGCGCGCCAGCTCGGCCAGCGACGCCTCGGACTGCAGGGCGGTGCCCTCGGTCCACACGCCGACCAGCACGACGCGTTCGAGCCGCAGTTGCCGGTACTCGACCTCGGTGACGTCGTCGAGCTCGGTGGACAGCCCCGCGACCCGGCGGAGCGACGCCCGGTCCTCGAGCTCCATTTCGCCTGTCGACGGGTCTCCGTCGTACAGGTCGTCGTCGTGGTCTTCGGTGTGTGTCAGATCTGTCATCGTGCCTCCATGTTCCCACGATTCGCCGCGGGAACCGAACTTTTACGTGCTGGGATAGGTGGCGAGGTAGACCGCGGTGCGCGCCGCGCCGGGACGGCGGGGACGCGCGCGGAACTCCTCGAGCAGCGATTCGAGCCGGTTTTCCAGCTCTTCGAGCTCCTCAGGGGCCACCTGGACGACGAGGCGCGTCTGCTGCACGTCCTCGAACCCGGTTTCGGCGATCTCGGCCAGATAGGCCTCGAGCACCGCCTGTTTCACGCCCTGGTCACCGCATGAGTCCAGTGTCCACGAGAGCCCCGTCGAAAGATACGGAATTTCCTTCGCGCCCCGGGCTCCGCGCCGCGGCGGCTGCGCGGCCAGGAAACCGGTTTCGACGAGCTTGCGCACGTGGTGCAGCGTCGTCGCCGGGTCCCGCCCGAGCCGCTCGGCGAGCTCCTTGTTCGTGAGCGCGTCCGAGAAGGTCAACCGGATGATGCGCAGCCGTATTCCGGAGGCCAGGGCGGCGGCCTCGGCTTCGGTCGCGGTACGTCGCTTCTCGTGGGGCACGCGCACAGCCTAGAGCGAACAGTGATTGACACTTTCCAATCACTCGCGCCAGACTCGAGCGCATGTCCAGGGGGTCTCTTTTCCGCCACGCCGACTTCAGACGGCTGTTCGCCGGCGACACGGCCAGCCAGTTCGGCACGTTCGTCGGCAACACCGCCGTTCCGCTGCTGGCCGCGGTGACACTGGCCGCGACGCCGTTCGAGATGGGTCTGCTGGCCGCGGCCGAGACGCTCGCGTTCCTGCTGCTCGGGCTGCCCGCCGGGGTGTGGGTCGACCGGATGAGCCGCCGCCGGGTGATGCTCACGGCTGACTTCACGCGGTTCGCGCTCCTGCTGAGCGTGCCGATCGCCTGGTGGGCGGGGGTGCTGACGCTCGCGCAGCTGCTGGTGGTCGTCCTGCTCGTCGGCATCGCGACGCTGTTCTTCGACATCGCGTACCAGTCGTACCTGCCTTCGCTCGTCGGCCGGGAGCACCTGGTGGAGGGCAACGCGAAGCTGCAGGCCGTCCACTCGACCGCGCAGATCGCCGGGCCGAGCGCGGCCGGCGTGCTGGTCCAGGTCATCAGCGCGGCGAACACCGTGCTCATCACCGGACTCGGCTTCCTGACGTCGGCGCTGTGCCTGTTCCGCATCCGCACGGAGGAACCCGAGCCGGACCGCGGCGCCCACGCCCGGCTGCTCCCGCAGATCGTCGAAGGACTGAAGTTCGTCTTCTCCGACAAGCCGTTGCGCGCGATCGTGGCGTGCACGGCAACGGCGAACTTCTTCGGCGGCGCGCTCGCCGCCGTGCAGGTGCTGTTCCTGACGCGGGTCGCCGGGCTGCCGCCGGCCGCGGTCGGCGTGCTGCTGGCGGCCGGGGGCGCGGGCGGGATCCTCGGCGCGCTCTGCTCCGGGGCGGTCACCCGGCGGCTCGGCCAGTCGCGGGCGATCTGGCTGGTCCCGCTGTTCACCTGGCCCGGCCAGCTCGCCCTCGCCCTCGCCGCGCCGGGCTGGCGCCTGGTGCTCGCCGGGGGCGGCCTGGTCCTCGGCGGGTTCGGCCTGGTCGTCTACAACGTCGCGCAGGTCTCCTACCGGCAGGCGATCTGCCCGGACCGGCTGCTCGGCCGGATGAACGCGAGTGTGCGGTTCGTCGTCTGGGGCACGATTCCGCTCGGCGGCCTGCTGGGCGGTGTTCTCGGCGAGCTGCTCGGGCTGCGCGGCGCGCTGTGGCTGGCGCTCGCCGGCGAGGTGGCCTCGGCGCTGTGGGTGCTGTGCTCGCCGTTGCGGCACATGCGCGATCTGCCGACCGCGGCGAAAAGCGGTTCTCCGGCCGCCTAGAGTTGCTTCATGAGTACCCCATACGAGCGCCCGAAAGTCCCGGACAAGGTCGGTGTCGACGGTCTGGAGGCCAAGTGGGTACCCGTATGGGAATCCACCGGCGCCTACCGCTTCGACCGCACGAAAACCCGCGACGAGGTCTACTCGATCGACACCCCGCCGCCGACGGTCAGCGGGTCGCTGCACATCGGGCACGTGTTCTCCTTCACCCAGACCGACGTCCTCGCGCGGTTCAAGCGGATGCGCGGGCTCGAGGTGTTCTACCCGATGGGCTGGGACGACAACGGCCTGCCGACCGAACGCCGGGTGCAGAACCACTTCGGCGTCCGCTGCGAGCCTTCGCTGCCCTACGACCCGGACTTCCGGCCGCCGGAGAAACCGGGCAAGGACGTCGTGGCGATTTCGCGCCGGAACTTCGTCGAGCTGTGCGAAACGCTGACCGAGACCGACGAGCAGGTCTTCGAACAGCTGTGGCGGCAGCTCGGGCTGTCGGTCGACTGGACGATGACCTACCAGACGATCGGGCACGACTCGCGGCTGATCTCGCAGCGCGCGTTCCTGCGCAACCTCGCCCGCGGCGAGGCGTACCAGGCCGAAGCGCCGACGCTCTGGGACGTCACCTTCCGGACGGCGGTGGCGCAGGCCGAGCTGGAGGACCGCGAACGCCCGGGCGCGTTCCACGACCTCGCGTTCACCGGTCCCGACGGCGCCGACGTCGTGATCGCGACGACCCGGCCGGAGCTGCTGCCCGCGTGCGTCGCGCTGGTCGCGCACCCGGACGACGAGCGCTTCAAGCCGCTGTTCGGGAAGTCCGTGCGGACGCCGGTGTTCGGCGTCGAGGTGCCCGTGGTGGCGCACCACCTGGCGGACCCGGCGAAGGGCCGCGGCATCGCGATGGTGTGCACCTTCGGCGACACCACCGACGTCACGTGGTGGCGCGAGCTGCGCCTGGCGACGCGGGTGGTGCTGGGCCGCGACGGCCGGTTCCTGCCCGACGCGCCGCACGGCGTGCCGGCCGAGGCGTACGCGCCGCTGGTGGGCAAGACCGTCCACACGGGACGCGAGATCATAATCCGCCTGCTGCGCGAAGCCGGTGCCCTGCACGGGGAACCGCGGCCGATCACGCACTCGGTGAAGTTCTACGAAAAGGGCGACAAGCCCTTGGAGATCGTCGCCAGCCGGCAGTGGTACCTGCGCAACGGCGGCAACGACTCGTCCTTCCGCGAGAAGATGCTGGCCCGTGGCGAGGAACTGACCTGGGTGCCGAAGCACATGAAGTTGCGCTATTCGTCGTGGGTCGAGAACCTGGCCGGCGACTGGCTGGTCAGCCGCCAGCGGTTCTTCGGCGTGCCGATCCCGTTGTGGTACCGGCTCGACGCCGCCGGCGAGCCCGACTACGACGCGCGGCTGCTGCCGGACGACTTGCCGGTCGACCCGAGCAGCGACGTCCCGCCCGGCTTCAGCGAAGTACAGCGAGGTGTCCCGGGCGGGTTCGTCGCCGAAGCCGACGTGATGGACACGTGGGCGACGTCGTCGCTCACGCCGCAGATCGTCGGCCGGTGGAGCCTCGACGACGACCTGTTCGAGCGGGTTTTCCCGATGGACCTGCGGCCGCAGGCGCACGAGATCATCCGCACCTGGCTGTTCTCGACGGCGGTGCGCGCGGAGCTGGAGCACGGCGTGCTGCCGTGGCGGGAGGCGTCGATCGCGGGCTGGGTGCTCGACCCGGACCGCAAGAAGATGTCGAAGTCCAAGGGCAACGTGACGACGCCGGTGGACCTGCTGGAGCGCTTCGGCTCGGACGCGGTCCGCTACTGGGCGGCGAGCGCGCGTCCCGGCGTCGACACGGCGGTGGACGAAGGCCAGATGAAGGTCGGCCGCCGCCTGTCGACGAAGCTGCTCAACGCGAGCCGGTTCGTGCTGGGCCTGGGCGTGCCGATGCCGGGCGCGGTCGCCACCGAGCCCCTGGACCAGGCGCTGCTGGCCGAGCTGGCCACCGTGATCGGCAAAGCGACCTCGGCATTGGAAGAACTGGACTACGCGCGAGCCTTGCAGGTGACCGAATCGTTCTTCTGGACCTTCTGCGACGACTACGTCGAGCTGGTCAAGGGCCGGGCCTACGGTGACCGCGGCCTCGACGCGGCCCAGTCCGCGCGGGCCGCGCTCGTCGCGGCGCTGTCGGCGTTGCTGCGGCTGTTCGCGCCATTTCTGCCGTTCGCGACCGAGGAAGTCTGGTCGTGGTGGCGTGCGGGGTCGGTGCACCGGGCTTCGTGGCCGGTTCCGGAGACCGCCGACGGGGATCCGGAGCTGCTGACGCTGGCGGGCGAGGTGATCGCGGCGGTGCGCCGGGCGAAGACGGACGCGAAGGTGTCGATGCGCACGGCGGTGGAGACGCTGACGGTGACCGGGCCGGCCGAGGTGCTGGCGCGGTTCACGGCGATCGAGCCGGACATCCGCCTCGCGGGCGCGATCGCGGACGTCAAGACGCAGGAGGGCGACCTCGCGATCGAAGCGAAGATCGGCTGACGCCGGGGGGCCGCCGTCAGGAACCGGCGGCGGCCCACCAGGCTTCGTCGATCTCGCCGCGCGCCACGATCTCCGCGGGTCCTGACAGCGTCGAATCGCCGCGCGACACCGTCACCTCGACCCGGCCACCCGGAATGTCCACGGTGGACGCTCCTGTGTCCGTGCCCGCCAGGTGCAGCGCCGCCGCCACCGCGGCCACCGTGCCCGTGCCGCACGCCCGGGTCTCCCCCACCCCACGCTCGTGCACGCGCATCCGCAGCGCGCCTTCGCCGAGGCGGTTGACGAACTCCAGGTTGACCCCGTGCGGGAAGACGTCGTGGTCGAAGTCCGGCTGGTCGCGCAGATCGAGGTCCGCGACGTCCTCGTCGGTCAGCGACACCAGGTGCGGGTTGCCGACGTTCACCGCCACGCCCGAAAACGGCCGGCCGGCCACCACCGTCACCGACGTCCCGGTGATCGTCGCCGGCCCCATCCGGACGGTCACCGAGCGGTCCGGGTGCACCACCACCGGGCGGTCGCCGGCGCGGGTGCCGATGACGAACTCGCCCTCGGTCTCCAGGCCCGATTCGACGAGGTAGCGGGCGAAGACGCGCACGCCGTTGCCGCACATCTCGGCGATCGACCCGTCGGCGTTGCGGTAGTCCATGAACCACTCGCCCTCGGACGGGACTTCGAGCGCGGCGGCGCGGACGACGCGCAGCACGCCGTCGGCGCCGAGGCCGCGGTGGCGGTCGCACAGCGCGGCGACCCTCGCCTCGTTCAGGTCGAGGCGGCCCGCCGGGTCGGGGAGCAGCACGAAGTCGTTCTGCGTGCCGTGCCCCTTGAGGAAGTCGATTCCGCCCATAGGGGCAAGATTACCGCCCCAGGGTATCCAGGACGCGTGCGGCCAGCCCGGTCTCCGCGCCGTCGTACCAGTGGATCCGCTTGTCGCGCCGGAACCAGGACCGTTGCTTCCGGACGAAGCGCCGCGTGGCCTGCGCCGTCGCCGCGGCGGCCGCTTCGAAGTCGCCTTCGCCGTCCAGCTCGGCGAGCACCTGCTGGTAGCCCAGGGCCCGTGACGCCGTCTTCCCTTCGCGCAGACCCCGCTCCAGGAGCGCGCGGACTTCGTCGACCAGTCCGGCGGCGAACATCCGCCGGACGCGCTCGTTCACGCGCTCGTCGAGCTCCTCGGGCGTGCGGTCGACGCCGACCACGACCGTGTCGTAGCGGGCCGGCCCGGGCTTGGGCAGGTTCGCCGAGAACGGCTCGCCGGTGATCTCGATGACCTCGAGGGCGCGCACGATCCGGCGGGTGTTGGTCGGCAGGATCGCGGCCGCGGCGGCCGGATCGCGTTCACTCAACCGGGTGTAGAGAGCGGGCGTGCCGGCTTCGGCGGCCTCGGCTTCCAGCCGCGCGCGCACGCCCGGGTCGGTCCCCGGGAACCGCAGGTCGTCGAGCACGGCCTGGACGTAGAGCCCGGATCCGCCGGTCAGCACGGGAATCCGGCCGGCGGCCAGGAGCCGCTCGATCTCGGCGCGCGCGTCGCGCTGGTAGGCCGCGACGGACGCCGTCTCGGTCACGTCCAGGACGTCGAGGAGGTGGTGCGGGACGCCGCGGCGCTCGGCCTCCGTGGCCTTGGCAGTGCCGATGTCCATCCCCCGGTAGAGCTGCAGCGCGTCGGCGTTGACGACCTCGCCGCCCAGCTCCAGGGCCAGCTCCACGGCCAGCGCGGTCTTGCCGGTGGCCGTCGGCCCGACCACCGCCACGGGACGGGTTCCGGGCGGCGCGGCGGGGCTGGTCACGGCGGCTGACGATACCGGCGGGCCGCCACGGAGCGTCCACCGGAAGTAGGATCACGAGCTTCGAGTGGCCCATCCGGTACCACGGTGCGCGCTGAGCTGCTTGAATGCCGCGTGGGGCCGTAGCATCCGAGCACGGCCCGTGACGACCGCACTACCCGGCCCCGCTTCCGCGGCGGGGCGCCCGCACCAGCGGGCGTACAGGCGATAAGGAGCCTGCGATGGCCCAGGAGAACACTTCCACCGGTACCCCGGCCCCGCACCCGGTGCCGCACGCGCTGCACGCCGGGCACGCCGCCCCGCCCGTGCCGCTCGCCGAGTCCACCCCGTCCACCTGGGGCCGCATCGACGAAGAGGGCACCGTCTACGTCATCACCGCCGAGGGTGAGCGAGCGGTCGGCGTCTGGCAGGCAGGCAGCCCCGACGAGGGCCTGGTGCACTACGCCCGCCGCTTCGACGACGTGCGCACCGAGGTCGAGCTGCTGGAGACCCGGCTGGTCTCCGGGGCCGGCGACCCGAAGCACGCACTGTCGAGCGCCACGCAGATCCGGGACGGGCTCGCCGAGGCCGCCGTGGTCGGCGACCTGGCCGCGCTCGCCGCCCGGCTGGAGTACGTCATCGGGCACGCCGAGAAGGCGCTGGCCAGCGCGAAGCAGGAGCGCGAGGTGGCCCGCGCGGCCGCCGTCGCCCGCAAGCAGGAGCTGGCCGAAGAAGCCGAGAAGATCGCCGCCGACTCCACCCAGTGGAAGGCGGCGGGCGACCGGCTGCGCGCGATCCTCGACGAGTGGAAGACGGTCAAGGGCGTCGACCGGAAGACCGACGACGAGCTGTGGAAGCGGTTCTCCAAGGCCCGCGAAGGGTTCAACCGGCGGCGCGGGTCGCACTTCGCCGAGCTCGACAAGCAGCGCGCCTCGGCCAAGCAGCGCAAGGAAGAGCTCATCGCCGAGGCCGAGGCCATCAGCGAGTCCGAGGACTGGGGCGACACCGCCGGTCGTTACAAGGACCTGATGACCGAGTGGAAGGCCGCCGGCCGCGCGCCCAAGGACAGCGACGAGGCACTGTGGCAGCGGTTCCGCGCGGCGCAGGACAAGTTCTTCGCCCGCCGGTCCGCGCTGTTCTCCGAGCGCGACGCGGAGTTCACGCAGAACGCGTCCCGCAAGGAAGAGCTGCTGGTCGAGGCCGAGAAGATCGACGCGGCCGCGAACCTGGAAGCCGCGAAGAACGCGCTGCGCAAGATCCAGGAGCAGTGGGACGAGATCGGCAAGGTCCCGCGCGAGCGCATCCGCGAGCTCGACGGCCGGCTGAAGGCCGTCCAGGACACGGTGAAGTCGGCCGAGGACAGCCGCTGGCGCCGCACGGACCCGGAGGCGCAGGCCCGGGCCGCGCAGTTCCGCGAGCGCGTCGCGCAGTTCGAGTCCCAGGCCGAGAAGGCCCGCGCGGCGGGCGACGAGCGTCGCGCCAAGAAGGCCGACGAGCAGGCCGCGCAGTGGCGCGAGTGGCTGCAGGCCGCGGAAGCCGCGGTCGCCGACCGCTGAGGTTCCTTCGAGCTGGCTTGTCCACAACGCCTTCGTGATGTGGACAAGCCGGCCGCTCGGCGCCGTGTCCGGCGGTTCCGTCGGTGGGCGCCGATACGCTGGAAGCGGGGCCGCCCCCCAGGGAGGGCGGGGGCTGCCTGGGGCCGGCCGGCAAAGGCGGGTCGCCAGGTCGGATCGGTCGTTGCTCGGGCGTCGGCGTGTCTTGAATGAGTCATTCAGGACCGCCGAAGACCTGAATGACTCATTCAAGACTGGGCTTGCCCCGGTTTGGCAGACAGGGTTGATGAGTGGGGTCAGGCTACCTGAGCTGAGATAGCCGGCTGGCTGGTTGTTTCGTAGGCAGTGG
>NZ_JBFBAG010000038.1:0-111334 GCF_040682155.1 Amycolatopsis sp. NPDC051371 | reverse complement strand
AACAGCGGCCCGAGGTCGGGCCGGGCGCGGCCGCCGGTGAGCACATGACCCAAGGCCGCCTTGGGTGCGTTCAACGCAACCAAGGCCACATTGGGGCGCTGGTCAGCGGGTCACGCCGAAGCCGTGAAGACGTACGAACCCGCGGGCACGAAGTACGAACCCGCCGCCGACGGCACCGCTTCCGGCGGCGCCACCACCGACCCCGGCTGCGACGACGGCACCTGCACCGTCGCCGACGAACCAGGCGGGACCGTCACCCGCAGCGTCAGCTTCCCGGCCGAGATCGACCAGTCGCTGACCGCGTTGCCGTACGGCGTCTCGTACGCCGACTTCGCCGACGTCAACCCGCCGCCCGGGCGCGGCGCCACCAAAAGCGACGCGTACCCCGGGGACGCCGGCGACAGGCCGCCGACCGAGTGGTACAGGAAGTCGCCCACCGAGCCGAGGCCGTAGTGGTTGAACGAGTTCATCCCCGGGTCGTTGAACGAGCCGTCCGGCTTGATCCCGTCCCAGCGCTCCCAGATCGTCGTCGCGCCGTGGCCGATCATGTAGCCCCAGCCGGGGAAGTCCGGCTGCAGCAGCACCTGGTACGCGACGTCCGCGTGCCCGTGCGCGGCCAGCACCGGCAGCAGGTTCTCGACGCCGAGGAATCCGACGCTGAGGTGACCGTTGGCCGCGGCCACGCGAGCAGCCAGCTTGTCCGCCGCCGGCTGGACCTGAGAAGCGGGCAGCAGCCCGAACGCCAGTGCCAGGACGTACCCGGTCTGCGTGTTCGCCCCCACCGTGCCGTCGGCCGCCACGAACCGGGAGGTGAAGGCGGCCCCGATCTGGTCGGCCAGGGTCCCGTACTTCGTCGCCTCCGCGGTGTGCCCGGTGGCCGCGGCCATCCGCGACACCAGCCGTGACGACCACGCGAAGAACGCCGTCGAGATCAGGTCCTGCGCGGTGTTGTCGTTGACGTTCAGCCAGTCGCCGAACGTCTGGTGGTCGCGGATCAGGTCGGCGCCCGACGTCGACCGCAGGTACTCGACCCACTTGACCATCGCGGCGAAGTGCTCGTTGATCACGCTGGTGTCGCCGTAGCGCTGCCACAGGGTGTAGGGCACGATGACGCCCGCGTCGCCCCAGCCCGCCGTGCCCGAACCGCTCAGCACGCCCGGCGCGACGTCGGTGAACGACCCGTCGTCGTGCTGCGCGTCGACCAGGTCGTCGCTGAACTTGCCGAGGAAGTTCGCGACGTCGAGGTTGAACGTCGAGGTGCCGGCGAAGATCCCGATGTCGCCGGTCCAGCCGAGCCGCTCGTCGCGCTGCGGGCAGTCGCTCGGCACGGACAGCATGTTCGAGCGTTCACCCCACAGGATGTTGTGCTGAAGCTGGTTCACCATCGCGTTCGACGTCGTGAACGTGCCGGCCTGCGCGCCCGCTGTCCACATCGCCCGGCCGGTCAGCGTCGACGCCGTCGGTGCCGAAGGCAGGCCCGTCAGTTCGACGTACCGGTAGCCGTGCACGGTGAAGCGCGGCTCGTACGTCTCGACGCCACCGGTGCCCGCCAGGGTGAACCGATCGGTCGCCTGCGCCGCGCGCAGGTTCGTCGTGTAGATCGTGCCGTCGGGGTTGAGCACCTCGGCGTGCCGCATGGTGACCGTGGTGCCGGCCGGACCGGTCACCGCCAGCCGGTTCCAGCCGCTGAAGTTCTGGCCCAGGTCGGCGACCCAGACTCCCGGCTTCGGCTGGGTCCACGCGACGGGCTTGAACTCCTGCTGCACCGTGACGCCGTTGTCCGCCTGGGACACCAGGTTCGGCTTCGCGCCGGTCTTCACGCGGGGTGCCGCCCAGGCGCGGTCGTCGAACCCGGGCCGGTCCCAGCCGGACGCGAGCCGGGCGTCGTAGGTCTCACCCTGGTAGAGGTCGTCGGCGCGGATCGGGCCGTCGCCGGCCTTCCAGGTGCCGTCGGTCGCGACCGTGGTGGACGTGCCGTCGGTGAACGTCAGCTTCAGCTGTGCCGAGTACCACGGCTCGGTGCCGTACTTCTGGCTGCCGGCGATGCCGATGCTCCCCGAGTACCAGCCGTTGCCGACCATCGCGCCGAGGACGTTCTCGCCGGACTTGATCTGCTTCGTGACGTCGGAAACGCGGTACTGCAGGCGTTTCGTGTAGTCCGTCCAGCCCGGTGCCAGGACCTCGCCGCCGACCTTCGCGCCGTTGAGATGGGTCTCCTGCAGGCCGAGCGCGGTGGTGAGCAGCCGCGCACTCGCGACCGGCTTCGAGACGGTGAAGCTCTTGCGCAGCAGGGGAGCGGGCGCGCTGACGGCGACGTTCGCACCCCACGGCCCGGTGCCGTACGCGGTCAATGCCCGCGCCGCCGGCCAGGAGGAGTCGTCGAACCCGCGCTGCTGCCAGCCGTCGGGGCCGGTCTGGCTCGCCTTCCACGTGCCGTCGGTGCTCACCGTGGGGCCACCTTGGACGGTCAGCTTGGCGATCATCCCGGCCGGGCTCTGCGTGGTGTTCTCCGCGCTGATCGCGATCGTGTTCGTCCCGGCGGTCAGCAGGCCGCCGACGTCGACGACGGCGGCCGTCTTCCACGAGTCGGTGACGCGCGGTGAGTCGCTGACCTGGGTGCCGTTGACCCACACCGTGGCGGTGTCGTCGCCGGTCACGACCAGGGTGGCCGTCGACGGCGCCGCGGTCAGGTCGACGTTCTTCCGGAAGAACCGCGTGGCCGGTGGTACGCCGCCGAGCGGGTCGCCTTCGGGATACCAGACCCAGCTCGCGCCGGCGAGGTCCGGGCCGGCCGTGGCGCGGCCGAGGAAGGCTCCGGTCCACTCGGCCGCCGGGTCGCGCAACGCGGTTTCGAAGCGCTGCACCGCACTCCAGCCGCTCATCCGGCCTTCGGCGTCCCAGACGCGGACCTTCCAGGTGTAGGCGGTCAGCGACGTCAGCGCGGGACCGCCGTAGGCGACGTCGGCCTGCTGCGCGGACGTGACGCGGCCGCTGTCCCAGACGTCCTTGCCGCCGGTGGACACCACGAGCTGGTAGGCCGACTGGCGCTGCTGCGCGGCCGAAGACGCCAGCTTCCAGCCGAACCGGACCTGGGCCGGGTCGACGCCGAGGGGGTTGACGCGCTGCCCGACTGTGGCGCTCGCGACCGAAAGCGGCGTCTTGGCCGAGGCGTTCGGCGTGCTGACGCGCGTGCCCCACGGGCCGGTGCCGTAGGTGCCGAGGTCCTGGGCGGCGGCCCAGGTCCCGTCGGCGAAGCCGGGCTGGTCCCAGCCGTCCGGCGCGGTCGTCGCGCTCTTCCAGCCGGCACCGGTGGTGAGGTCGGTGGTGCCCGACGCGGTCGTCACGCGTACCCGCCCGAGCAGGCCGGCCGCGCCGCCGGAGTTGCGGACGGCGACGGCGAGGGTGTTGACGCCGGGAGTCAGCGCGGGCCGGAGGTCCACCGCCAGCGCCGAACGCCACGAATCCGTGGTGCGGGCCGAAGAGGCGAGGGGCTTGCCGTTGAGCCAGACGTCGGCGGTGTCGTCGCCGGTGACGACGAACCGGGCGTCGCTGACCGCGGCGGCGGGGACGGTGAACGTGGTGCGGAAGTACCGGGTCGCGGCCGGCGCGGAGACGCGGGCGTTGCCTTCCGGGTACCAGATCCAGTGCGCACCGGCCAGGTCGACCGGTGGAGCGGCACCGGCCGGGGGGACCGAGGCGGCGGAGAGGGCGAGGATCGCGGCGAGCGTGGTGGTGGTCGCGCGCCAGAGCTTCGAGGGCAGCATGCGGGCTCCCTTACAGCGGGGACGGAGCGGCTGGATTTAAACGTTTCAATACAGCGTGATACGTGACTGTAATCACGAACTCACACGTTGGCAATACTCCACCGGGACGTATGGGTGGTGAATCGCTTCGACGATGGCGGGGATTCCTAAATCGTTTTAGGACACGCGGACGTCCGGTTCGCGGCAAATCGGAGCGTTGACGAAAGCCCGGGCTGGGCTGCATAGTGCTCGCTGGTAACGCTCACATCATTGGTCCCGCTCTGGAGGCTTTTATGTCTCAACGTCGAGACAGTAAGAATGTTAGCGCTAACAATAGGTCGCGGATCTGGCGCGTTCTGGTGGGCATCGTCGCGTTGGTGTCCGCGAGCCTCACGACCGCGTCGACGGCTTCGGCCGCCGCGTCGCTGCCGTGCGACATCTACGGCGCGGCGGGCACGGCCTGCGTCGCGGCGCACAGCACCACGCGAGCCCTCTACGGCACCTACAACGGTCCGCTGTACCAGGTCCAGCGTGCGTCGGACGGCGCGAAGACCAACGTCGGCCTCCTGGCGGCGGGCGGTTACGCCAACGCCGCGGCCCAGGACTCCTTCTGCGCCGGGACGACCTGCCTGATCACCGAGATCTACGACCAGTCCCCGCGGCACAACGACCTGACGATCGAAGGGCCCGGCGGCGCGGGCGGTCAGGACACCGGCGTCCCCGCGGACGCCCTGCCGGTGACCGCCGGCGGCCACCAGGTCTACGGCGCCTCGTTCTCCGGCCGGATGGGCTACCGGGACAACACGACGACCGGTGTCGCCCGCAACGGCCAGCCCGAGGGCATGTACATGATCACCTCCGGCACGCACGTCAACGGCGCCTGCTGCTTCGACTACGGCAACGCCGAGACCAACAACCAGGACACCGGCAACGGCCACATGGACGCGCTCAACTTCGGCACCGAGTGCTGGTTCCAGCCCTGCCACGGCGCGGGTCCCTGGGTGCAGGCCGACCTGGAGAACGGGTTGTTCCAGTCGAGCGCCGGCGGGAGCCAGAACACCGCCAACACCGGCATCACGGCCCCGTTCGTCACCGCCCTGTTGAAGAACAACGGCCAGAACTTCTTCGCGCTCAAGGACGGCAACGCGCAGTCCGGTGGCCTCCGGACGACCTACTCCGGCCCCGAGCCGACGGCCGGCGGCTATGCGCCGATGCACCAGGAAGGCGCGATCGTTCTCGGCACCGGCGGCGACAACAGCAACGGTTCGATCGGGTCGTTCTTCGAAGGCGTGATGACCGCCGGGCTGCCGACCGACGCGGCGGACAACGCGGTCCAGGCGAACGTCGTCTCGGTCGGTTACGGCGGCCCCACCGGTTCGACCGGCACCTTGAACCCCGGCTCGGAGATCTCCGTGCGCGCGACCACCGCGTGCTGCGCCGGTGACTACCTCCGGCACCAGAACAACAGCACGGTGATCTCGCCCGTCAGTTCCCCTTTGGACAAGAACGACGCCACGTGGATCGTCCGCAAGGGACTCGCGGACGCCTCCTGCGTGTCGTTCGAGTCCCGGAACTACCCCGGGGACTTCCTGCGCCACTTCAACTTCCAGGTGTACCGGCAGCCGATGGACGGCAGCGCGGCCTTCCGCGCCGACGCGACGTTCTGCCCGGTCGCCGGGAAGAACGGCCAGGGCTCGTCGTTCCGCTCGTACAACTACTCCGGGAAGTACCTGCGGCACTACGACAACACCGTCTACATCGCCGACACCAGCGGCGCCCACGCGTGGGACGCCGCCGGTTCGTACAACGACGATGTCAGCTGGGTCGTCGCTCAGCCCTGGGCGCCCTGATCCGGCGCACGACGACCACGACTGCCGCGCCCAGCAGGACCAGGGCGATCGGCAGCGCCGTGGGCAGCCACGGCCAGGCCCGGCCTTCGAAGCCGACACGATCGGTCGGCAGCTCCAGGACCTTCGCGGTCCAGCGCGCGGTCGCGACGTCCGTGCTGCGGGAGAGCGCGCTCACCGCGGTGTCGTAGGCGAAGCCGGGCCGGTCGTGGACGTACTCCGGAGCCGGGCCGCCGGGCGGCGACGTGACCCCGCGCGTCGCCCCCGGCACGATCAGCCGGTCGAGTTCCGCCGAATCGAGGGACGCGCGCGGCACGAACGTCAGGCCGTGCCGCGACCGGATGGGGGCGCCGTCCGCGCTCACGGCGAGGGTGCGCGAAGACAGCGACTGGCCTTCGGTGTCGAAGACCGACGCGAGTTCGATCTCCCCGACGCCGTTCGCGAGCAGCACGCCGATCTCGTCCGGGTGCCAGCGGAAGGCGGCGTTGACGATCGCGGCCGCGTCCGGCATCGACGCCGGGGCGTGCACCGGAACGTCGGTGCCGTACCGCGTCCAGCCGATCGCCTTCGCGGCGTCGGCGGCCACGGCGCGACCGGCCAGCCGCTCCACCAAATGCAGTGTTCCGTCGATGCCGGACAGGATTCCGGCCGTGGTGACGACGTCGCCGTCGTCGACGAACCGTTGCCCGCGCACCCAGTGCACGGCCGGGTAGTCGTCGGCGAAGGCCTCGAGCTTCAGCCAATGCGCGGTGGCCGGCCGGCCGTCGAGCAGGCCGGTGGAGGCGAGCACGCCCCCGCCGTTGCAGACGCTCAGCAGCTTCGCGCCGTGGGCGGCCTGCGTGCGCAGCCAGCTCTTGACCGGCTCGGTGCTCGGCTCGCCGACGTCCGGGAGCGCGGGCACGACGACGAGGTCCGGCGCCTTCGGGCCGAGCCGGGCGGCGAGGTCGTCGAAGCTCAGGTCGGGGACCAGGTCGAGGCCGCCGGTCAGCGGCTTCGGCTCCCGCTTCGGCGCGACGGTGTAGACGTTGAACCGGCCGGTCGCGGCGAGGATCTCGTACGGCGCGAGGGTGTCGGAAACGACGGCCCCGCGGTCGCCGACGACGACCACCGCCGTCGGCTTGGCCGGATCGTGGACCGGCGGCGTCGCGGCGGGCAACGGCCGGTCCGGGCCGGGGGAGTAGAGGGCGTCGAACGCCGACAGCGCGGAGATGGTCGCGCCCACGGCCGGGACGGCGAGCACCGCGACGACCAGGGCGAACCACTTCAGGACGGTCCGCATGTCAGTGCCAGTACTCGGCGCGGCGCCACACCATGGCGGCGAGCATCAGCGGGAACATGACCACGTGCCCGGCGACCATCAGGGTGCCGCCGCCGATCGCCCCGAGCCAGAACGGCACGAGCAGCGCGACGAACGGCAGGTACATGGCGGCGGCCATCTCCGCGATCCGCGGCCACGAGTGCCGGCGCAGCAGCATCGCCGCGGTCATGGCGACGGTCATGTTCGTGGCCATGACGAGCGCGTCGACGTCCGCGCGCTCAAGCCAGGACGACGGCCAGAGCGGGTGCAGCACCACCATGCCGATGAGCATGGCGGCGACCATCTCGACGTAGTGCCCGGTGAACCGGGCGAGCTTGCGGGTGGTGGTCCGGGGTGGGGCGGCGGCGGTGGTCATCTCGGGTTCCCTCCAGTGCGGTTTCGCTCCTGGACGAGAATCCCGGGTGCCGGCCGTCCTGTGAGGTGCCGGAAGTCATGACCCGGGTCATGTGACTCCTCAGAGCAGCCCGAGGTCCCGGGCCCGCAGGGCGGCCTGGGTGCGGTCGCGGGCGCCGAGCTTCCCCAGCAGGTTCGTCACGTGGTTCTTCACCGTGCCTTCGGCGAGGAACAGCGAAGCCGCGATCTCGCGGTTGCTGCGGCCGTCCGCGAGCAGGCGCAGCACCTCCCGCTCCCGCTCGGACAACGGCACCACCAGCGGCTGAGGACGCTCTTCGGGCAGCTGCGCGAACCGCGCGACGACCTTCGCGGCGACCGACGGCTGCAGCACCGACTCGCCCCGCGCGGCGGCCAGCACCGCTTCGATCAGCCGGGCCGACGAGACGTCCTTGAGCAGGTACCCGACCGCGCCCGCGCGCAGGGCGGCGAAGACGTCTTCGTCGTCGTCGAACGTCGTCAGCGCGATGACCTGGACGTCCGGGTGCGCCAGCCGCAGCCGCCCGGTCGCGCCGACGCCGTCGAGGACCGGCATGCGCAGGTCCATCAGGACGACGTCCGGCTTGACGGAGGCGACCCGGCTCAGCGCCTCCTCGCCGTTGCCCGCTTCGCCGACGACGTCGATGCCGTCGTGGGTCGCCAGCAGGGTGGCGAGGGCTTCGCGGAACAGCGCCTGGTCGTCGACGAGCAGGACGCGGACCGGTGTCATCCCGGCACCTCCATGCTCAGCGCGCTGCCCTCGCCCGGCGCCGAGGTGAAGTCGAGCTTGCCACCCAGCTGGTCGGCGCGTTCCCGCAGCCCCAGCAGCCCGAAGCCGGGTGACGTGCCGCCGTCGCTGCCGGCGCCGTCGTCGCGAACGACGACGCGGACCGAGGCGTCGGCGTAGTCCAGAACCAGCTCGACACTGTCCGCGCCGGCGTGCTTGCGGACGTTCGTCAGACCTTCCTGCGCCGTCCGGAAAAGGGCCTCGCGATGCTCTTCCGGCAGCGGTCGCTCGGCACCCGAGACCGTGAGCTCGGCCGGAACACCGGCTTCCGAAACCAGCGCCCGCAACGCGTCGGGCAACGGCGTCGACCGCGGCTCGCGCAACGCTTTCACCGAGCGGCGCACCTCGGAGAGCGCGTTCTCGGCCTGCTCCTGCGCCTTCGCGAGGACTTCGTCGGCCTTGCCCGGGTCCGTCGGCAGCACCGCCCGTGCGGCCTTGACCTGCATCTGGACCACGGTGAGCGAATGGCCGAGCCCGTCGTGGATGTCCCGCGCGACGCGGTTGCGCTCCTGCGCGGTCGCCAGCCGTTCAGCCTGGCTCGCGTAGTCGCGCAGTTTCTCGTGGGCTTCGGCGAGTTCGCCGCGCGACCGCTGTTCGCGCACCAGCAGTTCGGTGATGACGGCCGCGAACAGCACCGAAACCAGCGTGCCGAGACCTTCCCGCAGGCCCGCACCCAGCGACATCCCGAGGTGCACGAGCGGCACCACGGCGATGACGAGCGCGATCACCGGCAGCGGCAGGCGCAGCAGCACGCACTGGCTGACCAGCACGACGAGGAACAGCGTCGCCCCGACGCCGGCGCTGATCGTGAACGTCACGAAGGCCAGCGGCAGCTGGACACCGACGTACGCGGCCGGCCACGCCCAGCCGTCGCGGGTGCGGACCCAGCCGAAGCCCGCCGTCGCGAGCACGGCGAAGACCGTGCCGAACACCAAGGCGAGCACGGGCTCCCCGGAGCCGAGGACCCCGAGCACGATCGAGAGGAAGGCGCCGCAGGTCAGCACCCCGAGGGCCCGGTTCATGGGGTCACTGTGGGGTGTCCGGCGCCCGCGGTCAACCACTCGCTCACGCGGCCGCCCGAGCCTGCGCCGCTTACGCTGGGAACGACGGCGAAGCCGAGACGGGAGTCCGACATCGATGTCAGTCCTCTGGGGCGTGTCCTTCGACGCCACTCCGCTGTCCGGAGTCGTGGTCGAGTTCCTCAAGACGGCGCGCCGGTTCGCCGGGCACCGGGTCCACCTCGACCTCGGCTACGACATCAAGGCCGACAAGGGCGCCTTCTTCCGGCCCTACCGCGACGAAGCCGGGCTGCTGCCCGACTGGGTCACGCTCGACCGCGTCGACGGTGTCGACGGGATTCGCGGCTACGACCGGGAGTTCGTCGAGCGGGTCCTGCGCGACGTCGTCCAGCACGGCGACGAGACGCTGCGTCCGGAGATCGACCGGATCGCGGGCGAGCTGGCGGAGAAGATCGTGGCCACCTGGGAGCGCCTCGGCGTCACGATGGTGATGGTGGAGAACGGCACGCTGCCCGAGAACATCGCCTACACCGAAGCGCTCTACCGGGCGATCGAGCGCTACGGGACTCGCCACCGCCTCGGCCGGTTCGTGTTCTGGCGCGACCACGACCTCATGTGGCAGAGCGAACCGGGCATCGCCAAGTACGGCCGCTTCCCGTACCCCGGCGTCCCCGCACCGCGGAATTCGCCGCACATCCACTACTTCGCGCTGCACGAGCAGGCGAAGGCCAAAACCCTCGACTGGGTGCCGCACCTGCGGGCCATCGACGTCCTGCCGAACGCGTTCGCCATCGCGCCCGCGCGGGTCGACGAGCGCAACGCGGGTTTCCGGCGTGACCACGGCATTCCCGACGGCGTCCCGCTGCTGGCCCGGATCACGCGGATCATCCCGCAGAAGCGCATCGACCGGGACCTCCACCTGCTCGCGCTGCTGCCCGGCGTCTGGCTGTTCGTCGCCGGCGACGTCGACGAGACGCCGGCCGAGCACGCGCGGCTCACGGATCTCGCGACCCGGCTCGGTGTCCGCGACCGCGTCGTGTTCGGCGGCTGGCTGACGCCGTACGACACCGCCGTGCCCGGCCGGTACTCGGTGCGCGACCTCCTCGCACACGCGAGCGTCGTGTCCTTCCTGACCTCTTACGACTACGAGAGCTACGGCAACCCGGTCAGCGAGGCGATCGCCTCCGGGACGCCGTACGTCACCAGCGGGTACGAGCTGTACGACGTCGTCTACGGCCGCAAGGGGTTCCGGGCTCCGGTGCTGGACATCCGGGCCCGCGACCTGCCGGACGCGGCGTTCGCGCGCGAGGTGGCCGAGCTGATCACCGACGAAGGGAAACGGGCGGAAGTGGTGCGGGCGAACTCCGAACTCGGGCAGGCGCACTTCGGGACGCGGGTCGTCGACGACCTCGTCGACCGGCTCTACCCGCCACCGATGGGCGCCGGTACCCGGCTTTCCGTCGTCCTGCCGGTGTACAACGAAGCCGCGAACCTGCCGGAAGTCCTGCGGACCCTGCACGACCAGCGCGACGGCGACGCGCCGCTCGACAAGAGCCGGTACGAGGTCGTGCTCGTCGACAACAACTCGACCGACGACACCGTGGCCGTCGCGCACGCCTTCGCGGCTTCGCACCCGGACTTGGCGCTGCACGTGATCGCCGAATCCGAGCAGGGCGTGTCGTGCGCGCGGCGGGCGGGGATGGACTTCGCCGCGGCGCGCAGCCGGAACCGCCCGGACACCGACCCGGGGGAGCGGTTCTACCTCGTGTCGGCCGACGCGGACTGCCGCGTCGACCCGCACTGGCTGAGCGAGCTCCTGGACGCGATGGAGACGACCAAGGCCGCCATCGGCGTCTGCGACTACTACTACAACGCCGAGCACTTCACCGGCCGGCCACGGCTGTGGGACGCGATCCAGCGGACGCTGCGGTGCCGCGCCGTCACGTTCGCGCTGTTCGGCGGCTTCCCGGACGGCAAGGGCTTCGCGGTCGAGCGCGACGCCTACGAGCGCGCCGGCGGCATCGAGATCTTCTACCAGTTGCAGGACGGCAAGTTCGTCAGCCACCTGTCCGACGACTGGGACTTCGGGATCAAGGTCGCCAGCGGTGGCGACGCGATCACCTACGCGCCGCGCTCGCGCGTCGAGATCAACCCGCGGCGCGTCGACCACGCCATCGACGAGGTCATCGCCGGCCGGGCCTACGGCTCCGACGGCATCATCGTCATGCGCGACATCCGGCCGTCGGCCCCCGCCGTGCCCGCCGACCTCACCGAGGCCGAGGCCCGGCAGGCGTGGGAGTTCTCGATCAAGGACTTCACGCCGAAGAACACGATCCTGCCGGTGCTGCTGACGCCCGCGCTCCTCGAGGACGACGCCGTCGTCGCGTTCTTCGGCGCCGACCTGGCCTCCCGGCTGACGCGGCGGATCGCCGAGATCCGCGCCGAGATGCGCGTCGTCGACTTCACGCCGATCCACGCGTACAAGACGCCGTCGTACCGGCTGTACTTCGAGTTCGCCGACGAGCTGTTCGCCTGCCTGCGGCGGCACGTCGGCGAGGACATCGGGTTCCCGCCGCCGCTACCGCCGTGCCTGGCGGAGATCCCGGCGGAACGCTTCGCGGAGTTCGTCCACTACTACTGCGAGGACCGGGAATCCGGAGAGGCCCACAACTACTTCGGCAACGGAGGGGTGTTCTGATGACCCTCGCCTACGAAGAGGCGATCGGCTCGCTGCACGCGCTCGACCCGGCGTGGCCGCGGCCCACGGTGCTCGACGTCCTCGAAGCACCGGACAACCGGCACCTCCTGGACTTCGTGCAGGAGGATCCGTTCGGGGCGCACGTCTTCCCGGGCAACGTCCCCGGCTCGCCGGCCGACTTCCTGCGTGACCTGGACGCGCAGCTGGCTTCTTCACGGCCGATCCACCTGTGGTCCTACATCCCGACCTGCGCGTACCGCTGCCGGTTCTGCCAGTACCCGGTGGTGCTGGTCAAGGGCAAACCCGAAGTGGCGTATGAGAAAGCGAAGCACTGGGTCGATCTCAACATCCGTGAGGCACGCCTGTGGCTCGACGCCGTGCCGCACCTGGCCGGCGCCGAGGTGGGGGAGTTCAACGTCTTCGGTGGTACGCCGTCGCTGCTGCCGGAGCCGGAGATCCGCCGTCTCCTGGAGTTCTACCGTTCGGAGTTCGGCTTCACCGCGGACACCACGATCCGGTTCGAGGGCGACCCCAGCACGTTCACCCCGGCCAAGCTCGAGCTGCTGCGGGACCTGGGCTGCACCAAGCTGTCCAGCGGCGTCCAGTCGTTCGACGACCACGTCCTGGAGCTGTGCGGCCGCGAACACAGTGCTCGGATGTGCGTCGACTTCGTCCGCAACGCCCAGCGGACGGGCTTCGAGTGGGTCAGCATCGACCTGATGTACGGGCTGCTCGACCAGACCCTCGACAGCGTCCGCCGCGACCTCGACGTCGTACTGGAGAACGAAGTCACGGCCGTGGTGTGCACGAAGCTGCACCTGGCGTCCTACAGCGACACGCGCACCGGCGTCACCGGCGAGAAGCCGGCGGCGTGGCAGCTGCCGGCCTACCGCGACAAGCTGGTGCGCGACGGCCACCGCTGGCCGACGCTCGGCGAGCAGTACCAGATGCGCGAGCTGCTCACCGACGGCCTGCGCGCGGCGGGCTACACCGAGCACCCGACGATGTACTTCGCGCGGGACGGCCTCGGGCCCGAGAAGTGGAAGTCCATCATGGTCGACCAGGACAAGCAGGAAGCCGAGGTGGCGATCGGGCTGGGCGGCAGCTCGAGCTGCCGCGCGTCGGAGGCGATCACCGACGTCAACTCCCGCCGGTACATCGAAACCGTTTCCGACGGCCGCATTCCCCTGGGCTCGGCGACACGGTTCACGCCCGAGGCCCAGGAGGCACGGGCGGTGAAGATGGCGCTGACGACGCTCCAGCCGTTGCGGGATTCCTTGCACGCGTCGAGGTTCCCGGGACGTTCGCTGTTCGCGGAACCGTGGCTGGGGAAGTTCCGGTCGCTGGCCGCGCGGGGGCTCGTCGAGCTGCGGCCGGACGACGGCGTCGTCGAACTCACCCGGACGGGGGAGGTGCTGGTCGAGGCGATCATCACCACGGAGCTATAGATCACCACATCGAGTGACACATCGCTCGCGGGGAGCGACACGGGCAGGCAGCATGGGCTTCGAACGTGCCCGTACCGAGATCGGAGCCCCGATGAGCCGAACCGTTGCCGGACACGACGAACAGCGATGGCGGCCTCGTCTTGCCGCGGCGGGTGCCTTGGCCGCGCTCGCTTCGGTGGTCGTCGCCGTTCCCGCGGAAGCCGCCCCCGACTACTCCCGCGCCGACACGAACTTCGCGGGCACGCAGATCGCCTTGCACGAAGGCGTCGTGCCGGGTTCCGCCCGCGCCGACACGACCGACCAGACGCTCGGCCACGACGTCAGCGGGCACCAGGGCGCGGTCGACTGGGGCGCGGCGGCGGCCGGCGGCGCGAAGTTCACCTACGTCAAGGCGACCGAGGGCACCGGGTTCGTCAACCCGCAGTACGGCCAGCAGTACGACGGCGCGCACTCGGCGGGCTTGATCCGCGGCGCGTACCACTTCGCCCGGCCCGACATCTCGGGCGGCGCGGAGCAGGCGCAGTACTTCATCGCCCACGGCGGCGCCTGGCGTTCCGACGGCAAGACGCTCCCGGGTGCGCTCGACATCGAGTACAACCCGTACGGCGACGTCTGCTACGGCAAGAACCAGGCCGACATGACGGCGTGGATCACGGACTTCACGCGTACCTACCTGGCGAAGATGAAGCGCAGCGCGCTGATCTACACCAGCACGGCGTGGTGGAAGCAGTGCACCGGCAACGCGTCCGGGTTCGGGAACACGAACCCGCTGTGGCTCGCGCGCTACGGCCCGGCGGTCGGGGAGCTCCCGGCGGGCTGGGACAAGCAGAGCATCTGGCAGTTCGCGCGCGGCGGCGGCCTCCCGGGCGACCAGAACTACTACAACGGCCCGTTCGGCCGGGTCGTGGCGCTGGCCGGTGGGGCGGCTTAGCGCTCCCAGCGGCCGGTCAGGTCCGGCCACGGCGGCCGCCGCAGCACGGCGAGCGTGCCGAGGGTCGCCGCGACCAGCCCGGTGCCCACGGCCAGCAGGGCCACGCGCGTCGCGTCGACCGCAGGCTCGAACTTCGCCTCGCCCTCGCGGATCGCGAACACCCCGGGCGGGCTCGTCACGGTGATCACGGTCGTGCCGTCCGGGGTTTCGTACGGTTCGCCGAACAGCCGCAGGGTGTTCTCGGCTCGTCGTGGCAGGCCTCGCAGCGTCATGACTCCTCATCGAACTCCGAAACCCGGCGGCTGACAAGATCGGACAAGCTGCTTGCCGCTTTCGTGACCGGCTCCCTACGATCGGTCGGGGAGTGGCGCTCACCGACGTCGCCACGAAGTCCTTTGTGGACCGGGAGGCACCGTGCGAGCAGCCCACCGAATCGCCCTTCTGGCCGCGGTTTCCGCTGTGGTGGTCGCTTCGGCGCCTGCCGCGGACGGGGCGGGACACGCCTGGTTCACCTCGTGGGCCCAGTCGCAGGACGGCCACGCGGACGCGCCCGTGTCCGGGCAGTCGCTGCGGATGATCACCCACCTCGGCCAGGGCGGCGACGCCGTGCGCGTCCGGCTCCAGAACACCTTCGGCACCGGGCCGCTGACCATCGGGCACGCCACCGCCGGGCTGAGCACGGACGGCGCCGGTGTGTCGGGAGTGCGCGACCTGACCTTCGCCGGCCGGTCCGGCGTGACGATCCCGGTGGGCGGAGACGTCTGGAGCGACGAAACCCGGCTCGTGACGCGCCCGGACACCAACCTCGCGGTGAGCATGTTCGTGGCGGGCACGGCCACGCCCGGCCGCCACGGCGCGGCGCTGCGGGACAACTACCTCTCCGCGCCGGGCTCGGGCGACCACACGGCCGACGCTGCCGGCATCGCTTTCACCTCCACGGTCGGCTCGACGTACGTCGTCAGCGCGGTCGACGTGCACAACACGGCGCTGAAGGGCGTGGTCGTCCCGTTCGGCAGCTCGGTCGTCGACGGCATCGGCAGCACCAACTGCGGCCCCGGCTGCACCCAGGTCGGCGCGGATCGGCGCTGGACCGACGACCTGGCGCGGCGGATCGTCGCGGAGGCGCCCGCTTCGGCGCAGCTGGCGGTGGCCAACGCGGGCGTCTCGGGCACGACGAGCGCGCCGACGTGCCCGGGGATGCCGCCGTCGGTCGCGGGCCTGGACGCCGCGAGCCGGCTCGACCGCGACGTCCTGGCGCTGCACGGCGTCACGTCGGTCATCTACTACTACGGCACGAACGACCTCGCTTACGGCTGCGACGCGGCGACGATCCTCGCCAGCTACCGTGCGGTTTTCGCGCGGCTTCGCGCGGCTGGGATCGCCGTGTACGTCACGCCGAGCACGCCCCGGCCCGGGTACGACGACCAGGCCAACCTGGCGCGGCACGAGATCGGGTTGTTCGTCTCCCGCTGGGACTCCTGCGGCGGCACGTGCTCCGGTGTGGTGGACTTCGACCAGGTGCTGAAGGACCCGGTGAAGCCGAACAGCATCTTGCCGGCGTACGACAACGGCGACGGCATCCACGCCGACGCGGCGGGTCAGCAGGCCTTGGCGGATTTCATCTCCCTGCCGATGCTGGCCGGCTCCACGCGTCGATGACCCGTATCGGGTCGGTACCGTTCCTCCGTAGTCGCGCCCACGGTCCGCTCGTACCTCGCTAAGGTGAGCCGAGCCGATTCGAGGGGAAGCGATGACCGACCAGGAAGGCGCGGACTGGATCCCGCCGGATGCCGACCTTTCGCGGCCCAGCGCCGCGCGCATCTACGACTACCTGCTCGGCGGGGCCCACAACCTCGCCGCCGATCGGGCCGTCGCTCAACGCCTCGAGGCCATCCAGCCCCAGGTCGCCACCGTGGCCAGGCGGAACCGGGCCTTCCTGCGGCGCGTCGTGCGGTTCATGCTCGACCAGGGCATCCGGCAGTTCCTCGACCTCGGCTCGGGGATCCCGACCGTCGGCAACGTGCACGAAGTCGCCCAGGCCGTCGATCCCGCGGCCAAGGTCGTCTACGTCGACTACGAACCCGTCGCCGTCGCGCACAGTCTCATGCTGCTCAAGGACAACCCGAACGCCGAGGCGTTCGAGGCCGATGCCACCGACACCGCCGCCGTTCTCGGCTCCGAGTCCGTGAAGAAGCTGCTCGATCTCGAGAAGCCCGTCGGGCTGCTGGCCATCACGCTCGGGCACTACCTGCCGGACGTCCGCGGAGTGTTCGGCACCTACCGGGACGCGCTCGCGCCCGGCAGCCACCTCGCGCTCACCCATCTCACCAACGATTTCGCCGTCCTGCGCGACCCCAAGATCGCCGAGACCATGCGGTCGACGCAGGACCACATCTACCCGCGCTCGCGTGACGAGGTGCTCGCCCTCTTCGACGGCTTCGAGCTCGTCGAACCCGGGCTGACCACCTCCGCGAACTGGCGGCCGGACCGGCTCGCCGCCGTCGTCGATCCCGAAGAGGACGGCCTCTACGCCGGCGTGGGCGTCAAACTCTAAGCCTCGCCGGAGAAGCGCTCCCACGCCGACTGGCGGGTCATCCCCAGCGCCTCGCCGATCTGCGCCCACGTGCCGCCCAGGGTGCGCGCCTTGCCGACCCAGGCGGCCAGGTTCTGCTGCACCTGCGCGGTCGCCGCCGCGACCGGGCCGAGGTTCTGCAGCACCTGCTCGATCGGCAGGTCGTGCTCCCACGGCGCGATCAGCGGCGCGTCGCTCGGCTTGCCCTCGATCACCGAGACGCACAGCTGGACGCACCCGTCGCAGATGAACACCCCCGGACCGCCGACGAGCGTGTCGACTTCCGTGTTCGGCTTCGCGCAGAACGAACACCGTGCGATCACAGCCATCAGGACCTCCCTTGTCAGGAAGGACCTTACGCGCGTAAGGCGGACCCTGACAAGCTCAGGAACGACGACGTCCAGTCGGCGAGCTCCGTCAACCGCCCGGTCAGCTCCTCGATCTCGGCCCACCGGCGGTGCTCGCGCTCCAGGTCCGGCACGAGGAAGTCCTCGACCAGCTGCAGCAACGTGGCGATCTCGTAGGCGACGTCGGCGAGCTGCAGGAACGGCCGGTACTCGGCCTCGGCGCCGGCCCCGTTCCGCGTGGCCCAGTCACGGGCACCGTGCCCGGCCGCGCGGCACACCGCCACGACCGTGCGCCGGAGGTCGCCGCGCCGGGAGTCCGGCCGCCCCTCGGTCAGCGGGGCGACGTTCCAGGCCACCGACAGCAGGCAGCAGCCCGCGTCGTCCATCGAGTTGTTCATCACCGGACGTACTCTGCGGACCCGCAGGCACAGTCCGGCCGTTCCGACTCGCGGGGTCACGCCATCGTGTGCGGAATCAGCCCTGATCGGGTGCTCTCGGGTAGCGCGTGCCGGGAGCCTATTTTCTCCATCGCGGAAATGACGCTTGCCGCGCAAGGGCTGGTACGCCCCGCGCGGCGGCTTGGAGCAGTCGCGGTTTCCGTGGGGCGACGAGCTGACCCCGGGGGAGAGCACCGGGGCACCATCTGGCAGGGCCGCTTCCCGGTGCACAACACGGAAGAGGACGGCTACGCCGGCACCGCACCGGTCCCGCCGCCGACGTCTGACCCGCGGGACTGCGAGCGCCTCGTCGTCACCGGCCGGCGGAGCGACCCGCCCTCGCTGCGAGTCGCTCGTCCGGTTCCCGCTCAGCGGATCGGGTTGGGCGTGATGTCCTGCGCGAACAGGTTCCCGTTCGAACCCCCGACGTGCACGTGGTACCCGCGGCCGCCGACGCTGACCGTGATGTGGGGCCTCGGGTCGGCGCCACCCGCGGCTCCGCCCAGGCCGCCCTGGTGGATGCCCGCCGTCTGCTGCCAGCCGCGGCCTTCCTGCATCTGTTTCAGCAGCTCCTTCGCCCGGCGTGAACCTTCGCCGCGGCCGGCGGCGAGGTTTTCGAGGATGCCGACGAACTTCTTGTCGCTGATCTCCGTCACCGGGACGTTCGCGTTGCCGTGGAAGACCGGCTGGCCGGGGCGGTTGTTGCCCAGCACCGGGTTGTTCGCCTTGCCGCCCTTGCACTTCTTGCCCTTGAGCCCGACCGGGTCGAGCCAGCCGGTCGGGTTGCGGACGTAGGCGTGCGGGTTGGTGCCGCCGCCGAGGCCGATCGGATCCGGGCTGATGTAGCGGCCCGTTTCCGGTTCGTAGTACCGGTTCACGTTGTAGTGCAGGCCCGTCTCGGCGTCGAAGTACTGGCCCGGGAACCGCAACGGCGTCGGCGCCGCGGCCGCGGTTTCCACGCCCCACAGCGTCTGCGCCGCGTGCCAGGCGATCCGGCCCGCCTCGTCCACCAGTTCCGCCGGGCTGCCGACCAGGTCGGCGACGACGGCGTGGAACTGCTCGT
The DNA here is from genome assembly GCF_040682155.1 of Amycolatopsis sp. NPDC051371. Lineage (NCBI taxonomy): Bacteria > Bacillati > Actinomycetota > Actinomycetes > Pseudonocardiales > Pseudonocardiaceae > Amycolatopsis > Amycolatopsis sp. NPDC051371. The sequence goes on along the minus strand of NZ_JBFBAG010000038.1, from coordinate 92,755 downwards.
CGACGCCGCCGTCCGCGCGGGACCGGCGGTCCAGCACGCTCACCGGCACCGGCCGGTCCAGCTCCCAGTCCCACGTCGTGACCCGCGCCGGCGCACCCGCCGTCGTGACGATCTCCTCGGCCGGGACGATCCCGTCCCAGACGAACAGGGTCTCGGCGGCCGTCGTGCCGTCCGGCCCGAGCAGGCGCTTGGCCACGCGACGGCCCAGCGCGTCGTAGGCGTAGTGCCACTCGCCCCCGTCCGGGGTCCGCACGCGCTCGAGCCGGTCGTCGGCGTTCCACGCGAACGCCCACTCGCCGCCCGGCTGCTGCCGCCCGGTCAGGCGGCCCAGCTCGTCGTAGCGGTAGTGGACGTCGCCGGCGCGCCGGACCTGCGTCCCGGCGTACTCGCGGGAACCCGCGGCGGGGTGGGGCGCGGTCCAGTCGGCGACGGTGACGTTGCCCAGCGCGTCGTACGCGTAGCGCTCGCTGCCCGTCGGCCGGCGCAGCCCGGTGACGCGGCCCAGCCGGTCCAAGGCGAACTCGCGACGGCCGGAAAGCAGGTCGTCGACGCCGGCGAGCACGCTGTCCGCCCGGTGGTGGTACGCGCGCCGCTGCCGCGGCTGCCCGTCCGCGCCCGCGACGACCTGTTCGACCAGCCGGTCGTTGGCGTCCCAGGTCTGGGCCAGCGTCGCCGCGCCGAAGACGCGCCCGACCTCGCGCCCGGCCGCGTCGTGCGCGAACCGGATCGACCGGCCGGCGGTGCTCAGCTCGGCCGGCGCGCTCGCCGCGTCGTAGGTCCAGGTGCTCGTGACGCCGGTCGCGGTGCGGCGCGCGGTCCGCAGCCCGCTGCGGTCGTACCCGGAGCGGACCTCCCGGCCGTCGCAGCCTTCGGCCACCACGCGCCCGAGGCGGTCGTAGGCCAGCGTGAGGTCGGCGTCGGCGTTCTTCGCTCGCACCAGCCGGTCCGCGGCGTCGTAGGAGTACGTCGTGACGCTGTCCCCACGGCGTTTTCCGGTCATCCGGCCCAGCGCGTCCCACGTGTACGTCGTCGGGGCCCCGGTGGCCGGGGTGCTTTCCAGGAGCTGCCCGGCGGCGTCGCGGCGGTAGGTGACGACCCGGCCGTCGAAGTCCGTCTCCCGCACGACCCGCCCGGCCGCGTCGTGGTCGATCCGCCACTGCGCGCCGGCGGCGTTGGTGACCGAGACGAGCCGCAGTTCGGTGTCGTACTCGAACCGGGTGCGGCTGCCGTCCGGGGCGATCTCGCAGACGGGCAGGTCGAACGGCCCGAAGTCGGTGCGGGTGACGGCGCCGGTGGCGTCCGTGCGCTCGATCGCGTTGACCTCGCCGTCGTAGGTGAAGCGCTCCACGGAGCCGTCCGGGGCGATGCGCTTCCACAGCTCGCCTTCGACCGTCCAGGCGTACGTCGTCGTGTGGCCCGTGGGGTCGGTGACGGACTCGATGCGGCCCAGCCGGTCGTAGGTGTAGGACGTGCGGCCGCCGGCGGGGTCGAGCACCGTCCGGGGCTTGCCCAGGGCGTCGCATTCGATCCCGGTGGTGCGGCCCTCTTCGTCGGTGAACGAGCTGAGCGCCCCGCGCGGGTCGTAGCCGTAGCGGCGGATCCCGCCCATCGGGTCGGTGGTCGCGACGAGCCGGCCGGCGTCGTCGTAGTCGTACGCCCAGACCGCGCTGTCCGGCTCGACGGCCGCTTGCGGGCGACCCCGCGGGTCGAAGCGGACGCTGCGCACGCTGCCGTCCGGGCGGGTCTCCGACGTGCGCCTGCCGTGCTCGTCGTAGCCGTAGCGGGTGACGCGGCCCAGCGGGTCGGTGCAGGCGAGCAGCCGGTCGTGGCGGTCCCACTCGTAGACCGTGACGCCGCCGAGGGGATCGGTCTCCCGGACGAGCTGGAACTCTTCGTTCAGCTCGTAGGTGGTGGTGTGCCCGAGCGAGTCGGTGGCGCGGTTGACGCGGTTTTCCCGGTCGTAGGCGAAGGTGTAGCCGAGGACCCCGCGCGGCCCGGTGCCGCGGACGCAGCGGTCGCGTTCGTCGTAGGTGAACTCGTAGCCCCAGCCGTTGCGGTCCTGCCAGCCGGAGATGCGGCCGCGTTCGTCGTAGGTGAACCGGTACGGCCGGCCGGACGAGTTGACCACCTCGACCAGGTGGGCCCGCTCGTCGTAGGCGAAACGGGCGAGGGTGAGGCGGTCGTCGTCGTGCGCGCCGACGGAGGCTAGCTCGGTGATCCGGCCGTCCACCGTGGTCACCGCGACGCGGTGCCCGGCCGAGTGCCGGACCTCGCGCAGGACGCCGTGCGCGTCGCGGTCGAAGGTGATCCGGTTGCCGTCGGCGTCGGAGATCGCGGCCAGCCAGCCGGTGTCCCTGCCCGCGGGAAAGTGCAGGGAGCGACCGAGATCCGGCTGGTCCAGGACGTACTCGTCGCCGAGCCGCCGCAGGGGCCACCACGGGCCGTCCACCGGTGTGACAGCCGCGGCGCCCGGGACCGGGTAGACGAGCAGGGTGCCGTCCTCGACGGCGAAGTCGACGCGGTCGTCGCCGGTTTCCAGGCGCTGGTCGGCGGTCGAGGCCCAGGACCGTCCGAAGTGGACACCGCTGCGGTAGCCGGAGAAGTGGCTGCGGTCCAGCACGAGGGACAGGACGCCCTCGATCTCGACGTCGGTCTGGGCGAGCATCATCCGCCCGGTCGTCATGTCGATCGGGTCGCCGCTGCCCGGGCGGCAGTCGGTCGGGGTCGAGTTCTCCTTGGGCGCGCCGTTGTGGTCGGCCAGCCCGCCGTCCTTCGGCTTGCCCCCGCCGTCTGTCGGCTTGCCGCCGCCCGGGCCCTTGCCACCGCCGGAGGGCGTGGTGTTGCCGTTCGGGGACGGCGTGTCGTCGGGGCCCTTGGACGCGGGCGGCGGGTCGGTCTTGGGCGGGGTGTGGTCGCCGGAGGTGGTGGTGTTGTCGCCCTTGGCGCCGGAGGTGGTGGTGCTGTCGTCGCCCTTCGGTGGCGGGTCGGTCTTCGGGGGAGGTGCGTCGGGGCCGCCCTTGCCGTTCGGTCCGTCCAGGCCTTTGGGGTTGCCCTTGATGTCGATGTTCTTGGCCGGTGGCGCGGCCTTGCCGGGCTTGATGTTCTTCAACGCCTTGGCTGCGTCGCCGAACAAGTCACCGGCCCGCTTGAGCAGCGGGACCAGCGCTTTGAGCGCGGTGACCAGTCGCTTGACCAGGTCCGCGATCTTCGAGGCGGTCTTCGCGACGGCGCCGATCACCTGCGGCACCACCCAGGTCATCCCGATGCCCAGGGTGAACACGACTTGCAGCGCCCAGCTGATCAAGTGCCCGATCAGCTCGGCGATGATGTCCCGCACCAAGGCCCGCACCGCGGCGACGACCTCACCGGCGGTCTTCACGCCGCTGGAGGCGCCTTCGCAGCCCTTTTGTGCGGTTTCCAGCAGCGTGACGGTGTCTTGTGCGCGTTGCCGGTAATTGTCGCCGGCGTTCCCGGTCCAGGACGCGGTGTCGGCCTTGACCATGCCGGTGAGGTCTTCCCCGACGCTGCCCAGTTCGGTCGCGACGTTCTTCCAGGTCTCCGACTGCGCGGCGATCTCATCAGCGTTGCCGGTGAGACCGTTCAGGGCTTCCTTCAACGGGCCGACGTGCTCGATCAGCCAGCCGACCCCGGCAGCGAGGATCGCCCCGAACGGGTCCATCGCCATCGACAACGCGTCGAGGGCGGTGCCGACCGCGCCCATCGCCACGGATGCCCAATCGCCGCTTTCGATTGCGGATTTCAGGTCGGCGGCGGACTCCAGCAGGGAGATGCCTGAGTACGCCTTGGTGGAGTCCTTGGTTTCCGCGACCAGCGGGTTGCTCACTACGCGACCTTTCCGACGCTCTGCGTGAACCGAATCACCAGGGGTTGTTCTCGGACGGTGCCGGCGGGCCGGATTCGGGCGCCGTGGGCAGCTCGTCCGGTTCGTCCGGGCCGGGATACCGGCCGCGCAGGGTGTCGAGGAGTTCGGCGCGGGTTTCGCGGTCTTCGTCGCCGAGTTGCTCGGCCATCACCCCGGCGACGCGTTCGGCGATGCCGGACTGCGCCCGGCGCATGGTGGTGAGGATCGTCCGGGACAGCTCGTCCAGCGGGAACGACTGCACCTTGCTGCCGAACGTCAGATCGGTGATCGTGCCGTCCGCGCCCACCGTCACGCTCACCGCGCCGTCGCCGCTCTTCGCGGTCGACCGCAGGCGTTCGGTCTGTTCCTGCGCGGCCTGGTAGCGCTGCGCCTTCGCCGCGAACGCGGCCGCCCAGTCGTTCGGGTCGGTCACGCCATCGCCACCAGGTCGTCCGTCCCGACCTCGAAACCCCCGGCCGTCATGCGCTCACGTCCCCTCGAAAGAGATCACTCGGCGGGAGGATAGCAATGTCGCCACGGCTGCTGTACGGGTCGGTGGCGGGTTGCCCGAACGGCCACGGTCTGTGACTCAACGGGCAACGGCCCCCGTCCTAGCGGAACACCTCCGGCCGGCTCTTCGCGAAGCTGATCAAACCTCCGGCGTCGAGCATGTCGACGAGGAACGGGTCGGCGGCGGCACCACGCACCATCACCCCGGTGGTGAGGTTGGTGAACTCGCCCGCCGCGAGGTCGACCCGCACCCGGTCGCCGTCGGTCGCGAGGCCGGGGTTGAGCCCGATCTCCAGCGCGGGCAACCCGATCTCGAAGCAGTTGCGGTAGAACGTCCGCGCGAACGTCTCCGCGACCACGCAGCCGATCCCGGTCGCCTGCAGTGCCTTGGTGGCGATCGCGCGGCCCGAGGACTGCCCGAAGTGCTTGCCGGCGAACACGATGTCACCGGGCTGCACGTGCTTCGGGAACTCCGGGTTGAGGTCCTCCAGCACGTGCTGCACGAGCACGTCCATGGGTTCGAACACGTACTGCGTCTTCACGAGCCGGTCGGTCGGGATGTTGTCCCCGAACCGCCAGCAGCGGCCTTCGAACTTCACGAGTTCCCTCCTGACCGGACGCCGTGGCCGGCGATGACCCCGGCGACGGCCGACGCGGCGACGGTTTCGGACGACGCCAGGTACATCGACGCGTCGGGACTGCCGTTGCGCCCCGGGAAGTTGCGGGCGTGCGTGGAGATCATCGCCTCGTCCGAGGCCAGCGCGCCCATGTTGTAGGCCTGGTTCGAGCCCGTGCTCGGCGGGAACCACATCGCCCCCGCCTCGTGCAGCGCGAGCACCAGTCCTTCCCGGGCCGCCTCGGCGAACACCTCGCGGCTGGAGGGCACGAGGTGGAACCGCAGGTCGGGGTGCACCCGGCGCCCGGCCAGCACCTCGGCCGCCGCGCGGAAGTCTTCGAGCCGGCCGCCGCCGTGGCCGCCCAGCTCCGCGTACTGGATCGGGGTGCCCGCGACCTCGGTGACCGGTTTGACGTTGCCCACGGTCGGCGGGCACGCGACCTGCGGGACCACCTCGGCGACGTCGAAGCGCAGTACCTGAGCCGCTTCCTCGCCGTCGCCGCGCACCAGCAGGTCCGGCCCGGTGCCGGGGAGCGTGCGCACGAACGCCTCGGTCACCTCGTCCGGTTCGACGAAACTGCACTTGGCGCCGAGGTCCACGCACAGCAGCGGGAACAGCCACCGGTCCCAGAAGGACAGTCCGCGCACGTACGAGCCGCCGAACTCCACGGCCCGGTAGTTCAGCTCGCCCTCGCCGATGCGGCCGACGAGCCACAGCGCGACGTCGCGCGGCGTGACGCCCGGCTTCGGCGTGCCTTCGAGGCGGACCCGCGTCGTCTCGGGCACCTTGAACCACGCTTTCCCGTACGGCAGCACGGTTCCGGCGTGCGAGTCGTTGCCCAGTGCCACGGCGAGGGCGCCCAGCGTGCCGTGCACGGGCGTGTGACTGTCGGAGCCGACCACGATCATGCCGGGCTTGATGTGCCCGTTGCGGACGGCCGCGTGGTGCAGGTTGCCGTTCCCGCAGTCGTAGAGCGTGAGGCCGTGCTTGCGCGCCCACTCCCGGTTGTGCCGCAGCACGTCGGCCTGCTGCTCGGTGGGCGGGGCGAAGTGGTGGTCGAACACCATCACCGCCCGCTCGGGGTCGGGAATGGGCGTGTTCACGCGCTTCTCGAACACCTGCGACGTGAGGTAGCCGGACAGGTCGTGCATGAGCAGCCGATCGACTTTCGCGACCACGATCTCGCCCGGTTCCACCGATTCGCGGCCGCTCGCGCGGGCGAGGATCTTCTCGACGAGGTTCACGCGAGGACCGCCTTCGCCATGATCTCACGCGGGTCGGTGATGACCCCGCGGATCGCCGAGGCCGCGGCCGTCGCCGGGCTCGAAAGGAAGATCTTCGAGTCGTAGCTGCCCATGCGGCCCTGGAAGTTGCGGTTGGCGGTCGAGAGCGTGGCCTCACCGTCGGCCATCGCGCCGCCGCTGCCCGCGCACGCGCCGCAGCCCGGGTTGGTGATCATCGCGCCGGCCTGGATCAGCTTCGTGAGCACACCGCTGTCCGACGCCTGCGCCATGATCTTCGCCGACGCCGGTGTCACGATGAGCCGGAGGCCGGGTGCGACGCGGTGGCCGGCGAGCACGTCGGCCGCGATCACGAGGTCGTCGTACTTGGCGTTGGCGCACGAGCCGATGAACACCTGGTCGAGCTTGGTGCCGGCGACGTCGCCGACGCCGACGACGTTGTCGACCGTGTGCGGCACCGCGATCTGCGGCGCGAGCGACGGTCCGTCGAGGCCGACGGTGGCCCGGTAGGTCGCGTCCTCGTCCGGCAGGAGGACGTCCAGCTCGGCACGCGGCACCCCGGCCTCGTCGAGGTAGGCGAGCGTGGTGTCGTCCGGGGCCACGAAGGCGTTCTTCGCGCCCATCTCCATCGCCAGGTTGCAGAACGTCATGCGCTCCGACACGGACATGCCCGCGACGTAGGAGCCGGAGAACTCGACCGAGTCGTAGGTGAGCCCGTCGGCACCGAGGTCGCCGATGAGCTTCAGCATCACGTCCTTGGCGTGGACGCCCGGGGCGAGGTCGCCGTCGATGACCACGCGAACCGACTCCGGCACCTTGACCCACAGCTTGCCGGTGACCCACGCGGCGGTGATCTCGCTGAAGCCGACACCGGTGCCGAACGCGCCCAGCGCGCCGTAGATCGTGGAGTGCGAGTCGGTGCCGATGATGAACTGGCCGGGCCGCACGAGCCCGTGCTCCATCAGCACGATGTGCGCGATGCCGCTGTTGACGTCGAAGAAGTTCTTCACGCCCAGCTTCTTCGCGAACTCGCGGCACAACGCGTGGTCCGCGGCCGTCTTCGCGTTCATGGCGGGGGAGAGGTGGTCCATCACCATCGCCACGCGGTCCACGTCGTAGAGCCGCTCGACGCCCATCTTTTCGAGCGTCCGGATGCAGCGCCAGCTCGCGGTGTGGCTCATGTACAGGTCCGGGTACGCGTCGACGATCTGCCCCGGTGCGAGGTCCGCGACCCCGGAAGCGCGTTCGATCGCCTTCTGCGCGAAGGTCTTGCCGGTCACTTCTTCCCTCCCGTCGTGGAGCTCGCCATCAGGTGCGGGATCAGGCCGCCGTCGGCCATGATCTCCCGCAGCACCGGGGGGTACGGACTGAACGGGAAGGTCTGCCCGCCCGTTTCGACCGTGCCCGCGTCGTAGTCGACCCACATCTCGCCGCCGTCCGCGGCCGCCTCAGCCGCGGCGGGCGACTCGACCGCGACGAGCCCGGTGTTGATCGCGTTGCGGAAGAACACGCGGGAGAAGGAAGCCGCGACGACCGCCTTGATCCCGGCGCCGATCAGGCACGTGGCCGCCTGCTCCCGCGCGCTGCCGCAGCCGAAGTTGCGGCCGGCGACGACGACGTCGCTGGCGCGCAGCCGCTGTTGCGTTTCCGGCCCCAGCGGCTCGAAGGCGTGCTCGGCGAGCTCCGCCGGGTCGATGCTGACGAGGTAGCGGCCGGGGATGATGACGTCGGTGTTCACGTTTTCGCCGAAGGTGATGACCTTGCCCCCGACGCGATGTTCACTGCCCATGATGCGTCTCCGCTCGAAGTTCCGGTGGTGCCTCGCGCCCGGTCAGGGGCTTGTCTCCTCCAGGAACCAGTCGGTCGGCACGGTGTGCCCCAGGTCGCGTTCCTCGGCCAGCGCGAGCGCCCGCGCGCACACGGCCGCGAACTGCACACCCATGCCGGTGTTGTTGGCGAACACGGTGATGTCCTCGGGGCTCGTGCGGCCGGGCGCGTCACCCAGCAGCAGGTTGCCCAGTTCGCGGATGTCGTCCCACGACTTGAGGCCGCGCTCGACCGGGCCGAGGATGTCGTACTGCTTGTCGTGGTGGACCTGCTCCCGCGAGAGCACGGTGATGCGGGCCGCCCGGTCGAAGGTGGTGTCGTCGAGCTCGCGCCGGGTGGCCGTGCCATCGGGCGAGGTGATCGCGGTGACGTGCGTGCCGGGCTCGAGCCAGGCGCCGTCGAAGCAGGCCTCCATGGCCGCGGTCGCGCACGTGACGATCTGGCAGCCGGCCACCGCGTCGCGTCGTTCGTCGACGGCCACGATCTTGCGGCCCGTCCGCTCGCTCCACACCCGCGCGAACTCCTCGCGGTGCTCGGCCGTGGGGCTGTAGACGCGGACCTCTTCGATGCCGGGGCGCACCATCAGGAGGCACTCCAGGTGCGCCTCGGCCTGCCAGCCGGAGCCGAACATGCCGGCGACGGTCGCGTCCGGGGCGGCCAGCTCCCGGATGCCGAGCGCGGAGGTGGCGCCCACGCGCATCTTCTGGATGAAGCTGTCGTGCATCATGGCGAGTGGTTCGAGGGTGGTCAGGCTGTAGAGCGTGACGAGCCCGACGTACCGGCCGCCGGGTGCGGCCGGGATGAGCCGCCGTCGCTGCACGCCGCTGGGCAGCGTTTCGACGCCCGCGATGTCGGAGGTGATCCGCAGCGCCCACACGCCGCTGGAGACGTTGCCGCCTTCCTGCGACTTGAACCGGAAGCGGAAGCCGGGGTGGCGGCTGTCCTCGACCGGGAAGTAGGTGTGGTTGCGCGGTCGGTTGGCGCCCTGTCCGGAGGAGAGTTCCCGGTACGCGGTCTCCAGCGCGTCGAGTGTTTCGCCGGCGGTGAGCACCTGCTCGATGTCGCTGTTGGAAAGGATTCTCACCGTTGTGCTCCTGTCAGGTGTTCGGGTTCGCCGTCGGTGACGCGGACGGTTTCGGCCACGGCCGCGTGGCCGCCGTCGGCGAACGCGACTTCCACGGACACCGCGCCCGCCTCGCCGTCGGCCAGCACGGTGGCGGGGTCCTGGGTGCGGAACTCGCCGCCGGTGGACAGGTCGGCCTGGTTGACCCAGCGGACCTCGGCCTTCGCGCCGTCCGGCAGCTTCGCCAACGCGGGTGCGGCGGCTTCGGCGAGGGCGCCGACCGTGGCACCGGACTTGGCCGCGGCGATCGCCTTCGCGAGGGCTGCTTCGAGCGCGCCGGGCCAGCCGGTGCCGTCGCCGAGCACAAGGCTGGAGTGCACCCAGTTCATGCGGTACTGCCCGGTGACGCCGAACGACGTCACACCGTCTGATGTAGACAGTGAGGTTGGGTAGAGGTCGAGGAACCCACCGCCGCGCAACGCGCGTTCCACGGTCTCGACGCGGCTGCCGGCGGTGCTGCCCTGGACGGTCGCCTTCGCCGCGGCGTCGTCCAGGATCCGGCCGGCCGCGCGCAGCAGTTCCACCTCGGCTGTCGAGGGCACCAGCCGCTGTTCGCGCACCAGCCCGCCGAGGCGGCGGACCTCCCAGCCGGGCACCGCGGCGACGATCTCGCCGGCCACGTCGGCGGGCCACAGCGCGGCGTCGACCAAGCCGACGGTGCCGTTCTTCTCGCCCAGCAGGTACTTGGCGACGAGGTCGGCGAAGTTCTTGCCACCACTGAACTCGGTGACCGTCGACGAGGCCTTCATCCAGTTCTGGACGCGCAGCGAGAGCTTCGTCAGGAACGTGACGGGCCCTTCGGCGGGGATCGCCAGCACTCCCTCGTTCCAGTAGAGGCAGAGGTTGGTCAGGTAGGCGAGGTCGTCGGAGCGCGACACGTCGGCGTAGACGAGGGCGACGTCGATGCCCTGGGCGGTCATGGTGCGCTGCAGCGTGGAGACGCGCTCCCGCCACTCCTGGTCCGGGATCTCCGCGGGATCGAGTACGTGCAAACCTCGTTTCACGCCAGGTCTCCTGTCTCGAACAGCTTGCGTTCGGTCGTGATCAGCACTTCGCAGCCGTCGGCGGTCACCCGCACCGGGTCGCCGAGCACGTGGTAGCCGGCCAGCGGCGTGTAGGTGTTGGGGTGGATGATGAACACGGAGTTCTCGGGGAGCACCGTGTGGTTGCCCTCGATGATCGGCGTCTCGTCGAGGTGCAGGCCGTGGCCGTGACCGCGCACGCGGGTGTACTGGCTCGAGCAGTACTCGCCGTAGCCGTACTTGCGGAACACGTCGTTCTGCGCCACCGCGACCTCGTGGGCGGTGATCCCCGGCCGTACCACCGAGATGCCGGCTTCGACGGCTTCGTCGAACAGGTCGAACGACTTGCGCTGCCCGTCGTCGGCCTTGGCCACCACGGCGGAGCGGCAGATCTGCAGCCAGTAGCCGTCCATCTTGGGCGTCAGCTCGGTGCGGACCATGTCGCCGGCTTCCAGCAGGCGGTCGCCCGGCGGGGTCATGCCGCGGACCTCGTCGCGGCCCGAGGCGATGAGCATGAAGTTGTCCTCGGCGCCGAGGTTCTTCAACCGCGCCTCGACCTCGGCGACGATCCGGTACTCGGGCAGCCCCGGTTCGAGCACGTCCACGAAGGCTTCCCAGCCGGCCGCGCACACGACGGCGCTGCGACGCATGCGAGCCAGCTCCCAATCGCTCTTCACGAGCCGGGCGTGGTCGAGCAGTGCCGTCGCGGATCCGACTTCGGCGCCTGGTGCCGCGGCGTGGATCGTCTCCATGAGCACGAGCGGCACGAGCTCGTGGTGGGCGATCCCGATGCGCCGCGGCGCAAGGTCCTTCAGGACCGACCCCAGCTCCGCCGGGTTCGCCGGATCGAGTCGGCGAGCGTCGTCGACCCAGCCCTGCGCGGTGAACGCCGTGAGGTCCGACGGCCGGGTCGAGAACGCGACGGCGTCGCCTTCGGCCGGGAACACGACGAGCGCGGCGCTGCCGGCGGGGGTCACGTCGGTGAAGTAGCGGATGTTCTCCCGCCGCCAGGCCGGGCCGTAGGCGAGCACGACGTCGAGGCCCTGCTCGGCCATCGCGTCGCGGATCTTGCGGTGCCGCAGCCGCAGCTCCGCGCGATCCTCGGGGGACAGGCCCGCTCCGGCGGGTGCCGGGGCGTGGTCGATCGTCATCGTTCCTCCACGGTGTGGTGAGTGGGTCAGGAGCGGGCCATCGCCGGGTCGGTCATCGCCTGCGACCCGGTGATCTCCTGGGTGATCTGCTCGACGGTGCGGCCGCGGGTCTCGAAGGTCGCCACCAGCGCGGCGATCCCGGCGAGGACCGAGATGATCCCGAAGAGCAGGAAGAACAGGAACTGCGAGGTGTGCATGGCCAGGACGAACCCGACCAGCACCGGCATGACGAGGCCGCCGACCTTCTGCCACGCGGCGGCCCAGCCGAGCCCGGTCGCGCGGCTCGCGGTCGGGTAGAGCTCGCTGGCGTAGGCGAAGAGCGTGCTGCCGGCCAGGCCGCTGCCGAAGAAGGTCGCCAGCGAGCCGAGCAGGATCACCGCGCCGGTGGCGGACGTGGTTCCCCAGGCCAGGCAGAACAGTCCACTGAGGACGAACCCGCCGCCGAGCACCACCCGGCGGCCGATCCGGTTGATCAGCTGCCCGGCGAGGAGCGCGCCGACCACGCCGGCCGTGGTGATGATCGCCGTGTAGCCGAAGCTCTTGAGCAGGCTCACGCCCTGACCCTCGAGGACCGAGGGCAGCCAGCTCGAAAGCCCGTAGAGGAACGCCCCGGCGCAGACCTCCATGAACCAGATGGCGATGGTGTAGCGCAGGTAGTGCCGGGCGACGAGCGTGCGCACGGTGCCATGGGTCACGGGTGTTTCGTGGTACTCGGTGGGTACGGTCGTGCCGGCGCCGCGGCAGAGGGTCCCGACGATCGCCCTCGCGTCGTCGAGGCGGCCGCGGCGCAGCAGGTAGCGCACCGACTCCGGCAGCGTGGTCAGCATGAAGACCCCGACGAGCACGGGCACGGTGGCGATCACGAACATCGCCCGCCAGCCGAACACCGGCACGACGGCGGTGCCGACCGCGGCCGCCGTCGGCAGGCCGATCAGCCAGGCGGCCGTCGCCGCGGTGACGAGCGGACCGCGGTGGCGGGACGGCACGAACTCCGCGATGTAGGGCAGCACCACGGCGATCTCCGCACCGAGCCCGATCCCTTGCAGGGCCCGGAAGCTGACGAGGGCGCCGAAGCTGGGCGCGAACACCGCGGCCAGCGAGAAGAGCGCGTAAACCATGAGGGTGATGGCCAGCGGCACCTTCCGGCCGTACCGGTCGGACACGGTGCCGGCGACGGCGGCGCCCACGAGCATGCCGGCGAACAGCGCGGAGGAGAACACTCCCGCCGACGCGCTGGTGAGGTGGAACGACTTGATGACGCCCGGCAGGATCACGCCGGTCAGGTTGATGACGAACCCGCACAGGAAGTGTCCCAAAAGGACGGTGACGTAGATCCTGAGGTGTCGTGGGGTGAACGCCGACTCGTCGAGCCGGCCGAGCAGCGAGTGGGACGACGTAGCGGGGGACGGGGGCATGGCGGGCCACCTCCTTGTGGCTTGGACCAGCGGTTGGAACCCGGTGTGGTGCGCTCTGCGACCCCCCTCGGGTCTTCGTCGGCTACCGGTCGTCGAGGTTGCCCTGGACGCCGTGGTAGAGGTGGGCGAGGGTGGGCAGGAGCTGTTCGCGGACCTCGGGAGTGAGGCCCGAGGTGAGTTCGGCGGTGAACTTGTCGAGCGCCCGCCGCGCGGCGTCGCGGGCGTCGACCCCTCGGGCGGTCAGGTCCAGCTGCATGGTGCGACGGCTCGTCGCCGACGGACGGCGGGACAGGAACCCTTGGTTGACCAGCTTGTCGACGCTTTCCGACATGGTCGACGGGTTGCGGTGCGCCAGCTTGCACAACGCGGTGAGCGACGTGTGCCCGGCCCCGACCCGCGACAGGATCCGGTACTGCCGGATGGTGAGCGGCTGCTCGAGGCCCGCCAGCAGTTCCGTCTGGAGCCGGGTGAGCCGCCCGCCCAGGGCGAGGAGGACCTCGCCGAGGGTGGCGTCCGGCCCCGGCTCGTCGAAGGTCGCGGTGTCGCGAACGGACATTTAGGCTCCCGTATGTTCCGGTACCCGAAGTGTTTGCGAGGCCGACTATACGTCCGCTGGGAGCTCGCTGGGAAGAGGCGATTTCGCTGCCTGGTCACTGCGTCCTCGGTGCAACTGCCCGAGCGGGTGACGGTGGGCAGGGCGCCGGAGCTCAGCCCGGGTTCCGCACCCGCCGACGTCGGCGGGGTCAGGCAAATGTCTCGGGGTATGCCGTCGAACGATGCCCGGGGCTCGCGAAAGGCCGCGCCCGCCGCCAGGAGATCCTTGCCGCTGGTCGGGTTGCCCGGCCCGTGAGTTGAGGCGGAGCTGCACCGCGAGGTGCTTCTCGAGCTGGCCTAGGTTCGCCGGGTATTCGCCACGGAGCCGGCTCGACCCGGTGTCGAGCCGGTCGATCTGCAAAAGAGGGACCTCTGGATGCGGAATGATGGCCGCCATGACGTTGCCTGCTCTCCCCGAGGAGTCCTTCCGGCGCGTGCTCTGCGTCGTCGCCCACCCTGACGACATGGAGTACGGCACGTCCGCGGCCGTCGCTCGCTGGACCGCGCGTGGCATTGAGGTCGGTTATCTGCTGCTCACCCGCGGCGAAGCCGGGATGCCGAACCCTCCTGAGGAGACGGCTCGCCTGCGCGTCGCCGAGCAGCAGGCTGCTTGCGCCGTCGTCGGCGTCGAGCACCTGACGATCCTGGAGCATCCGGACGGGGTGCTCGTCTACGGCTTGGACCTGCGCCGGGACATCTGCCGGGAGATCCGCCGGTTCAAACCCGACGTCGTGTTCGGCACCGGGTTCGAAGTCGAAACGCCCTACGGCTTCGACCAGGCCGACCACCGCGCGGCCGGGCTCGCCACGCTCGACGCGATCCGCGACGCGGGCAACCGGTGGGTCTTCCCGGAGCAGGTCGACGAGGACCTCGAACCGCACTCTGTGCGCTGGTACCTCATCCCCGGCATCACGGACGCGACCCACGGGGTCGACGTCACCGGGGAACCGCTGCGCCGCGGCGTCGCCTCGCTCGAGGCGCACGCCGCGTACCTGGCCGCGCTCCCGGACCACCCGGCCCCCGCGGACTTCATCCCGCAGTTCGCCGCGATGAGCGGCAAGGCCATGGGCGTTGAGCACGCCGTCCTGTTCCGCGCCCACGACCTGCAGGCACCACCGGAGCTATCCACTGAAGCGGCGCAGGACTGAATCTGGCGCCTGTCGTATGTGGTGAAAGACGATCGTCCGGTCCAGTTCGGTACCGGCATCAGCCGTCAGCAGGCAGTCCCTTGGTCGTGGCAGGTGTTATGAACTCGACCCGCGTCGACTTCACGTACTTGTGTCGTTCGGTGAGGAACTGTCGCGTGTGGGGCTGGCGTTCATGTTCGTCGAACGCTTCCCGGTCTCGGTAGACCTCGTAGAAGACGCGTGCGAGGGGCGCATCGGTGACGTGGTGGGTCGCGTAGACGAGAGTTCCGGGTTCGTGTTCGGCGATACCTCGGCCGGTCTCTTCGACCAGCCGGTCGAACTCTGCGGCTCGTGCCTCGTCGTGGAGGTCGAAACGGACGACAAGTGCGAACATCTCTCTCCTTCAGTCATTCGTGTCGGGCACCTGTTCCGGACCGCCTCGACGAGGTTGCGGAAGTGCTCGACGCTGCGACTTTCGCAGGCGAGCATGGGGGCGTGGTGATCGGCCCGGGCAGGCAGCCCCGGGGCCGAGTCGCGTCCGGAGCTACCTCGGGAATGAAAAAAGCCACGTCCACCTGCGTGAACGTGGCTGATCCGGTCGGGCTGACAGGATTTGAACCTGCGACCCCTTGACCCCCAGTCAAGTGCGCTACCAAACTGCGCCACAGCCCGGACCCGCACTCGCTGAGTGCGTGAGAAGTACTTTAGCGTGCCCGCCGAACGGCCCTGCACGCGGGGCCTCGATCCGCCTGACCTGCGGAAACATGTCAGGCGGATCGACAAGCCTCACGCAGCGTTGCCGGCGTGGGTCAGCGTCTGCCATGCCACGAACAGGTTGTTCGAGCCCGCCGGGCGCTGGCGCTCCGTCAACGTCTGCGTGTTCGTCATCGCGATGCCCAGGCGCGTGTGCAGCGCGTTGAAGCCCACCTCCGTCACCGGGCCCAGGCCCAGCTTCAGGCTGCCACCACAGAGCCACGACGGCACCGCCGTGCCCAGCTGGTACTTCGACTGGAACCCCAGCGCCTGGCGCAGGCGCTCGCCCACGTCCGTTCCGTACACGTCCTGGCCCTGGATGCGCAGCGTCTCCGCCACGTCCGCGATCGAGGCGATTCCGTAGCCCGTGTGGGTGAAGTCGCGGCAGGTCTCCTGGGTCAGGCCGTCCACGAACGTTCCCTGGCCCTGCCAATAGCCCACGATCTGGTCACGCGAAGACAGGCCGCTGCCGGGGACCGTCTTGGGCAGCGCGCCGTCGGACGGTAGGTAGACGTAAGCCGCGACGCGGTTGCGGTAACGCGTTACCGCCTTGTCGAAGTTCGTCTTGTCCTCCAGGAACACCGAGATCCCTACCGCAGCCTCCATCATGGACAGTTCCCAGTTGCCGTTGCTGTTGCTGCCGTTGATGATTTTGTTCAGGTACACATTGCGCAGCATCGTGCCGAAGCGGCCCGAGTTCGGCCAGCTCGTGTACGTGTACTTGATGATCTCCGCCGCGCGGGGCCAGGACGAGCCCGCCCAGCCCGTCTGCAGGGGCGCGTTGCTGTTGGTGTGACTCGTGATCGTCGCCGACCACGCGTCCATCAACGCGATCGCCTTCTGTGCGTAACGGGCGTCGCCGGAGATGTACCAGATCAGTGCGTCCGTGTACGCCGCGATCGCGTCTTCCCGCTCGTCGGTACACCCGTAATTCGGGTTCGAATACGACCCGCATTCGACGACCGCACGCGGTTTCGGCGTCCGCGAAAGGGAGGCGTAGGAGCTCGCCGCAGCCTGGTCGTAAGCGGCTTTCCACGGCTGGGCGCCGGCATTGACCTGCCTCTTCACGAAGTCCAGCTGTGGGCGGCTGACCAGCACGCCGGGGTGGGTGAACGTCGCCGGTGCCGCGGGGGCCGGCGTCGCCACCAAGCCCAGGGCGAGGGGGATCAGGGCGGCGAGCGTGGCGACGTTTCTAAAGCGGGACATGGCTCTCCTCGAGACGACGGTGTCCGGGGCAGCGCGCTGCGAACAGTTTCATGGTCCAGACCATCGCCCGTCAAGAAGCCGAACGTCCTTTCTTTGCCTCTTGAAGAAAAGAACCGGAAATTGTTCAGCCCGCTGAACGGAAAACGTTCTCCGTTCAGCGGGCTGAACAACTCAGCCGAGACCCGCGCTGACCGCGTTCATCAACGTCCCGGTGTCACCCGACATCTCCCACGCCATCACGCCGAGCAGGCCGCGCTGCTTCAGCCACGTCGTCTTCACCCCGATCGACCAGGCGTCGTCGAACGTCCACCACTGGCCGCCATTGCCGGTGTAGCACGACGTCGCCACCGCGGCCGTGTCGTGGTGGACCGTGCACCCCGGCACGCTCGACACCAGGTTCGCGTACCCGCGCGTCCCGGCTTCCTCCGCGAACTGCCCGGGAGCCGCACCGGTCGCCGACTGCCACTCGCCGCTCTTCCCGCCGTCCGCCACGCCCTGCCAGCCGCGCCCGTAGAACGCCAACCCCAAAGTCAGCCGACGTGGATCGACGCCCGCGTTCGTATAAGCGTTGATCGCCGCTTCCGCGCTGAAACGGAAGTTGTACGGATCGTCCGCGTCCGCGTACAGGTTGCCCTGGTGGCCGGTGCGGTTCGGCTCCCACGAGTTGTCGCTGCCCGACCCGTGGAAGTCGTACCCCTGCACGTTCGCCACGTCCAGGTAGCTGAACACCTTCGACAGGTCCCAGCCGGCCGCCACCTTGGCCGGGTCCGCCGGGGTGAACGCGTGCAGCTGGTACCGCTTGCCGGTCGTCGCGCCGTACGCGTCGAGCTGCGTGCGGAACTCGGCCAGCAGCGCCGTCAGGTTGTTCTTGTCGTTCGGGCTCCAGTGGTTGCCCGGGTGGCCGTCGGCGCTCGCCGGCCACTCCCAGTCGAGGTCGATGCCGTCGAAGATGCCGGCCGCCGTGCCCGGACCGCCCGCGCCGCCGTAGGACGCGATGTTGCCCTTGATCCACGTGTCGAGGCACGACGCGACGAACTTCTTGCGCGACGCGTCCGTGGCAGCGACGTCGGAGAAGTACTTCGAATACGTCCAGCCGCCCAGCGAGACCAGCACCTTCAGGTTCGGGTGCTTCGCCTTGAGCTTCTTGAGCTGGTTGAAGTTGCCGCGCAACGACTCCCAGCCCGTGTCGGCCACGCCGTCCACCGATTGCGCCGCCGAGAACGGCCGCGAGTAGTCGGCTTCGGCGTCGCCCGCGCCGTCACCCTGGTTGGGGTCCTGCGGGTTCGCCGTCGTGCCCTTCGTGACGCCGGATAGGCACGTCAGGTTCACCGGGTCGATGTTCTCGAACGCGTACAGCAGGTGTGTCAGCTTCGCCGCCGCGCCCGACGTCTCGAGGTTCTTCACGAAGTACTGGCGCCCGTAGATGCCCCACTGCACGAAGTAGCCGACCTTCGCGTAGCCCGACACGATGTCGCCGGTCTTCACGGAAACCGCGTTGCCGGCGGCGGAAACGTTGTCGTAGCCGTCCCGGGCGCGCACCGTGAAGGTGTACGAAGTGGACGGTGCCAGACCGGTCACGACCGCGCCCGTGGTCGTCACCGTGGTGGCGAGCGTGGAACCGCGGTAGACGTCGTAGCTGACGACGCCGGTGTTGTCGGTCGCCGCGGTCCACGTGAGCGACACCGAAGTCGCGTCGGCCGCGGTCGAGCGCAGGGAACCCGGTGCGGAAGGCGGAGAAGTGTCGTCGGCGGGGTTGTTGGTGGTCACGACCAGCGCGGCGCTCGCCGGTGAAGTCGTCCCCTTCGAGTCCTTGGCCTTGACCGTGAACGAGTACGCGGTACCCGGCGTAAGACCACCCACGGTCGCGCTCGTCCCAGTCACCGACGCGGTCAGCGAGGTGCCCTGGTACACGTCGTAGCCGGTCACCGGCAGCGAGCCGGCGGTCGAGGCGTTCCAGGCCAGCGCGACCGTCTTGGTCGTCTTCGCGACCAGCCGCAGGTTCGCCGGCGCGCTCGGGGGAGTGTCGGGTGAACCGTCGCAGTTCGCGTTGTCGACGCGGCACTGCGCCGGCGTCGCGGCGGTGCTGAGCCGGAACGTCGGGCTGTACGGGTAGGTGGTGCGGCCCGGCGCCAGCGTCGCGATGAAGTACGCCGGGGTGAGCGTGACCTGGGTGCCGTTCTGGGCCACCGTGCCGTTCTCGCCGGTGCTGGCGGTGACGCCGGCGGGCAGCGTGAACGTGATCGCCCAGTTGCTCACCGACGCGGTGCCGGTGTTGGCGACGGTGTAGGTGCCGGTCGTGCCGCTCATCGCCAGGGTGGCGGTCAGCGAACCGGCCGCGGCGGCGGGTGGCGCGAGCGCCGCGACGCCGCCGGCTGCTATCAGTACGGCGGCGAGCGCGGAGCATAGTCGTGCGGGAGTGCGTCTCATGGCGGTTCTCCAAGCGGCACGAGCGGGACGACGATGTGGTCTAGACCACATAGAATGTAACCCGGTGCCGGGAGATCCGCGCACGCCCGAACGGCGGCAACCGCCGTCCGAACGGACTGTTAACGGCCGGAGAAGGTCGCCTTCCCGGGCCCATCGGCGAGGAACGACTTCACGGCGTCGCGGAGGTCCTCGGTCTCGAAGAGCGCGGCGGCGATCGACGTGATGTGCGCGTTCGCCTCCGGGACGCCGCCGGCGGAGAAGTGGTCGAGGACGCGCTTGGTGGCCGCGTGGGCCTGGGTGGGTCCCGAGGCCAGCCGGTGCGCGAACTCGCGACAAGAGGCGTCGAAGCCCTCGTCCGCCAGGACGCGGTTGACGACGTTCCAGCGTTCCAGAGTCGCGGCGTCGTACGTGTCGCCGGTCATCACGAACTCCTTGGCCCGGCCGACGCCGGCGCGCGCGGCGAGCCGCTGGGTGCCGCCCATGGTCGGCGTCAGCCCGACGACCTTCTCGACCAGCCCGAACTTCGCGCGCGACGCGGCGAGGATGATGTCGCACGCCACGGCCACCTCGAACGCCCAGGTCAGGCACAGGCCGTGGGCGGCGAACACCGTCGGGAACGGCAGCGCCGCGATCCGGTCCGGCACCGCGAGCATCTCGTCGAAGAGCACCT
Source organism: Amycolatopsis sp. NPDC051371 (assembly GCF_040682155.1). Lineage (NCBI taxonomy): Bacteria > Bacillati > Actinomycetota > Actinomycetes > Pseudonocardiales > Pseudonocardiaceae > Amycolatopsis > Amycolatopsis sp. NPDC051371. The sequence continues at coordinate 73,210 of NZ_JBFBAG010000038.1, read as the reverse complement.
TGGCCTCGGCGGGCGAGCCCTGCGCGTCGAACAGCGAGACGTCCACGCCACCGCTGACGACCTTGCCCTCGGCGCGGATCAGCAGCGCCCGCGCGGGCGACGATTCCAGCGAGCCGATGGCGGCGGCGAGGTCCGATTGCAGCGAGGCTGTGTACAGGTTCAACGGCGGAGCGTCGATCGTCAGGACGGCGAGCCCGCCGTCACGGTCGAGGCGGACCTGCGGAGTCATGTTCACCCTGCTTCTTCGGCGGCGACGATGTCGTCCCAATACTGCTGGGCCTCCGGGCGCCAGTCGACGTGTTTGTGATGGAAGAGTTCCGCCGCTTTCGTCCCGCTCCACTTCGCCGGCAGGAGCTCGGCGGGCAGCTGCGGGTCGAGGAACGGGAACCGCCGCCACTCGTGGACCAGCTCGGTCTGCGCCCGCAGCACCGCCCGGCCGCCGGTCGGGTGCAGGCCGGTGAACCGGTCGATGAAGTCCTCGTAGCGGTCCTTCAGCTCGGTGAGGTCCCAGGACCGGGCGACCATGGTCTCCTGCTCGCCGACCTCGCCGTAGGTGGCGGTGAAGGACATCGCCTGGGCGTCGAGCCCGAGCTCGTTGACGATCTGCTCGGCTTCCCGCTGGCGGCTCAGGTCCGGGCTGACCCACACGCCGGCGACGGGCGAGCCGAAGCCTGCCCAGGTCAGTCGCGTGCGCAGGCGGTGCCGCAGGTCGCGCTTGGCCTCGGGCACGGAGACGATGAGCATCAGCCACTGGCCGTTCCAGGGGCGCTCTTCGCGGCCGAACGCGTAGATCCGCTCGGCGCCCTCGGTCAGGAGGCGGCGGCCCGGCGGCGTCAGCGACCAGCGCACCCGACGCCCGACGCGCTCGGAGACCATCCAGCCCTCGGCGGCGGAGCGGGCCAGCGCCTGCCGCGCCGACTTCTCCTCGATGTCGAGGATGCCGAGCACCTCGACCAGCATCGACGTCCAGACCGGCGTGTCGCGCGGCAGCGTGTACTCGCCGAGCACGGTCATCAGCAGCGACCGCGCGCTGGCGTGGCTGACCTCGCGCCGCCGGCTCACCGTGGGCCGGGGCGCGGATGGGCGGCCTTCCCTCGGTTTCGGCCTGCGGCCGAGGGTGACCGGGGGAGCGGATTCGCCCATGCTGTTTCACCTCACTGTGCGGGGGTATCGACAACCGAACAGGTTACCCACACTGAGTGATCAAAGCGCCACCGGACACACACAGTCGGTGCCTTTGACCATGATCTGACAGTTCAGCACGTGCCCGTAGACTTGACCACCTCATGAGCGCAACTCTCGTCGCGAAGGACCTGGCCGCGGGCCACGGTGACCGCATCCTCTTTTCCGGCCTCGATCTCGTCGTCGCGCCCGGCGACGTCGTCGGCCTGGTCGGCGTCAACGGCGCCGGCAAGTCGACGCTCCTGCGGACGCTGGCCGGGCTCGCGAAACCCGACGACGGCGAGATCCGGCTGAACCCGCCGACCGCGACCGTCGGGCACCTGCCCCAGGAGCCCGAGCGGCGCGAAGGCGAGTCGGTGCGCGCCTTCCTGGCCCGGCGCACCGGCGTGTCGGCCGCACAGGCGGACCTCGACTCGGCGACCGAAGCCCTCACCGCGGAGGAAGCCGGCGCGGACGACCGCTACGCCGTGGCGCTGGACCGCTGGCTCGACCTGGGCGGCGCCGACCTCGACGAGCGGGCCGCCGAAGTGGCCGCCGACCTGGGGCTCGCCGTCGACCTGGACCAGCCGATGACGTCGCTCTCCGGCGGGCAGGCCGCGCGCGCCGGGCTCGCGTCGCTGCTGCTGAGCCGCTACGACGTCTTCCTGCTCGACGAGCCGACCAACGACCTCGACCTGGACGGGCTGGCCCGGCTGGAGCGGTTCGTGTCCGGGCTGCGGTCGGCGACCGTCCTGGTCAGCCACGACCGCGAGTTCCTGGCCCGGACCGTCGACCGCGTCGTCGAGCTGGACCTCGCGCAGCAGCAGGTCAACGTCTACGGCGGTGGCTACGAGGCCTACCTCGAAGAACGCGAGGTCGCGCGCCGGCACGCGCGTGAGGAGTACGAGGAGTACGCCGACACGAAGTCCTCCCTCGAAGCCCGCGGGCGGATGCAGCGGGCGTGGATGGAGAAGGGCGTCAAGAACGCCCGCCGGAAGCAGCCCGACAACGACAAGGCCGCCCGCAAGTTCCGCACCGAGGCCACCGAGAAGCAGGCGTCGAAGGCCCGGCAGACCGACCGGATGATCGAGCGCCTGGACGTGGTCGAGGAGCCGCGCAAGGAGTGGGAGCTGCGGATGGAGATCTCCGCGGCCCCGCGGGCGGGCGCGGTCGTCGCGACCCTGCGCGGCGCGGTGGTCCGGCGCGGCGGGTTCACGCTCGGGCCGGTCGACCTGCAGATCGACTGGGCGGACAAGGTCGCCATCACCGGCGCGAACGGCGCGGGCAAGTCGACGCTGCTCGCCGCTCTCCTGGGACGGCTGCCCGTGGACGACGGCGACGCGGCACTCGGGCCCGGCGTCGTCGTCGGCGAGGTCGACCAGGCACGGCGGTTGTTCCTCGGCGACGTCCCGCTCGCCGACGCGTTCGCACGCGAGGTGCCGGAGCTGCCCGACGCCGACGTCCGCACGCTGCTGGCCAAGTTCGGGCTCAAGGCCGCGCACGTGCTGCGGTCCGCCGCGACCCTTTCGCCGGGTGAACGCACGCGCGCGGCGCTGGCCCTGCTGCAGGCGCGTGGGGTGAACCTGCTGGTGCTGGACGAGCCGACCAACCACCTCGACCTGCCGGCGATCGAGCAGCTCGAGGCGGCGCTGGACAAGTACCCGGGGACGTTGCTGTTGGTGACGCACGATCGGCGGATGCTCGACGCCGTGCATGTGGGCCGCCGGCTCGAGGTTGATGGTGGGAAGGTCCGCGAGCTTTGAGCCCCGGCGGTTGCCGGCGCCGGTGAGCGGTGCGCTCGGCGGGTTGGAGAGCGGCGCTCTCGGTTGGGAGCGTCGCGCTGGAAGTATTCGCGAGCAGTGCTCTCGACTCTGAGCGGTGCACACCGCCGTGCGTGAGCGGTGCTCTCGGTCGAGAGCGCGCCGGCGCAGTTATTCGCGAGCAGTGCTCCCGACCTTGAGCGGTGCTCGCCGCTGAGCGTGAGCACCGCTCTCGAGATTGAGCACTGACGGCCGCCAGGGGGTGAGCACTGCTCTCGAAACGAGCACTGGCGGTCGCCAGGGGTGAGCACTGCTCTCGAAACGAGCACTGACCGTCGCCAGGGGTGAGCACTGCTCTCGAAACGAGCACTGACCGTCGCCCGGGTGTGAGCACTGCTCTCGAGGCTGAGCACTGACGGCCGCGATGGGTGAGCACTGCTCTCGAATCTGAGCACTGACGGCCGCCGTCTGTGAGCACTGCTCTCGACTCCGAACAGTGCACGCGAGCGTCCGTGAGCACTGCTCTCGAAATTGAGCGCCGCCCGCTTTCCCGGGTGATCGGCGCTCTCGGTCGGGAGCACCGCTCACCCTTTCGTCGCGCCGCCGGTCAGGCCCTTGACGAACTGCTTCTGCAGAGCCAGGTAGAAGATCAGCACGGGCAGCGTGGCCAGGAACATCAGCGCGAACACGCTGCCCAGGTCGGCCTGGTACTGGCCGATCGAGCGGTAGATGCCGGTCGTGATCGTGGTGCCCTGGCTCGGGCCGAGGATGATCAGCGGGTCGATGAAGTCGTTCCAGATCCACACGCCGAGGAAGATCAGCACCGACGCGGTCGCCGGGCGCAGCAGCGGGAACACCACGCGCCAGAACACCTGCATCCGGCTCGCGCCGTCGAGCAGCGCCGCCTCCTCGAGCTCCACCGGCACCCCGCGGATGAACCCTGTGAACACGAAGACCCCGAACGGCACGTAGTACCCGACGTTGAACAGGATCAGCCCCTGCAGTGTCGCCATCAAGTGCGTCACGCGCAGGACGTCGGTGATCGGGATGAGGATGACCTGCGGCGGGATCATCAGCCCGGCCAGCAGCACGAGCGTCAGGACCTTCGTCCACCGCTTGCCCGAGCGCGCCAGGTAGTGGCCGAGCAGCGCCGACAGCACGGTCAGCACCAGGATCGACAGGACGGTGACGACGATGCTGTTGGTCAGGCTGACCCAGAACAGGCCGTCCGGGCGGGTCAGCACCGCGTGGATGTTGGCCAGCGTCGGCGGCAGCGGGAGCGACGCCGGCGACTTCGCGATCTGGTCGCCTTGTTTGACGACGTTCGTCAGCACCAGGTACAGCGGCACGAAGAACACAGCGCTGACGACGAGCGCGACCGACGGTCGCAGCCAGGCCCGGGTCACAGGTCCACCTCCCGGCGGCGCAGGAAGTTCAGCACGACCGTGGTCACGACCGCGACGATGACCAGCATCAGCACGGCCATCGCGGACGCGTAGCCGACGTGGTTCGAGTCGAACCCGGTCTGCAGGACGTCGAACGCGATCGTCGCGGTGGCCCCGGATCCCGGGCCGCCGTTGGTGATCACCTTGACGTAGTCGTAGGTCTTGAACGCGGAGATCAGCAGCACGACCGTGTTGATCGTCAGCGACGGCGCGAGCAGCGGCCAGGTGACGGCGCGGAACCGCCGCAGTGGCCCGGCGCCGTCGATTTCGGCGGCTTCCAGCAGTTCCTGCGGGACGCCCTGCAGCCCGGCGAGGTAGACGACGACGCAGAACCCGAGCATCTGCCAGCACACGATCGACGCGACCGAGTACAGCGCGACGTCCGGATCGGACAGCCAGCCGGGCGGGTGCTCGATCCCGATCGCCCGCAGGAGGTTGTTCAGCGGGCCCTGGTCGTCGAGCAGCCGCGACCAGACGATCGAGACGACGACCGAGCTGAGGATGACCGGGGTGAAGAACACACTGCGCAAAGCGTTGTAGAGCCAGCCTTTCCGGTCCAGCAGCAATGCCACACCCAGGCCCAGCACGTTCGGCACGATCACCACGATCAGCGTCAGGATCGTGGTGACCTTCAGCGCGGTGAGGAACTGTTCGTCGGTGAAGAGCAGCTTGTAGTTGTCGAAGCCGACGAACTTCACCGGCGGGTTGAACGGGTTGTAGTTCGTCAGGCTGTACCCGAAGCTGATCAGGATCGGGGCCATCACGAAGCACAGGTAGACGAGCACGCCCGGCGCGCCGAACGACGCGAAGTGCCACACCCGCGGCAGGATCGGCTTGCGCCGCCTGCCTCGAGCGGGCGCCCGGCGGGCCTTCGGGGGAGCGGGGGGACTGACGACGGCGGCCAAGTGCGTCAGCCCGCCTTCGCCCACTCGGTGTCCAGGAACGCGCACGCGTCGGCCACGGACTTGCGGCCGGTGATGACGTCCTGGGCGGCCTGGTCGACCTTGTCCTTCATGCCGGGCAGCAGCCCGTCGTCGGCGGTCTCCCAGCGGAAGGCGTGCACGACGGCGTTCTGCTGCACGGCCTGGGTGTAGAGGTCGTAGCCGGCCTTGAAGGTCGGGCCGACGTCCGCGGGCGGGGTGTAGCCCTTGATCGCCGGGAACAGGCCGTCTGCCTTGACGGAGGCGTCGAGCTGGTCCTTGTCGAGCTGGAAGCCGAGGGCGAACTTCTTGGCGGCGTCGAGGTTCGCGGCCTTGGCGTTCACGATCATGCCGCCGCCGGTGTAGGCGGGGACGACGAGCTTGCCGTCCTCGGTCGGGAAGTTGAATACACCGACCTCGAAGTCGTGCTTCTTGGTGTCGGCGTTGGCGGCGAACCAGTTGCCCATCGGGTACATCGCGCTCTTGCCGTCGAGGAACGCCTGCTCGGTCGCCGCGTAGTCGCGGGACACGCTCGTCTTGTCCACGTACCCCTTGGCGGCGAGGTCGGCGAGCTTCGAGAACGCCGTCTGGAACGCGGGGTCGGTGAACTTGACCTTGTCCTGGCGACGCTGGGTCAGCCAGTCCGGGATCGTGGCGTAGACCTCGGTGCTGACCAAACCGGAAAGGATCATCGACGACGGGAAGCCGTCCTTGCCGCCGCCGATGGTGAACGGCGCGAGGCCTTTGTCCTTCAGCTTGCCGGCGTCGGTTTCCAGCTCGGCCCAGGTCTTCGGGGTGGTGGTGATGCCCGCGTCGGCGAACATCTTCTTGTTGTAGTAGACCGGCGGGATCGTCTGGGTGTTCGCCGGCAGCTGGTAGTACTTGCCCTTCACCGGGTTGGCGTCGGGGAACTGGAAGTCCTTGAGCTCTTCTGGCGTCCACGCGTAGAGGTTGCCCGCCTCGGCGAACCCCGCCGAGTCGACGGCGATCATCACGTCCGGGAACTGGCCCGACTGCAGGAGCTGCTTCGCGTACGACGTCCGCCCGTCGGCCGTCGGGGCGACGAGCTTCTTGACCTTGATCCCCGGGTTCTTGTCGGTGACGCGCTTGATGGCGGCGTCCCAGTAGGCCGGGGTGAGGTTCGGCGTCTCGAAGGTCAGGAAGGTGATCTCCTGATCGCCGCCGCTGCCGCCGGTGTTCGAGCCGACCGAGCATCCGCTCACGGCCAGCAGCACTGCCGCTCCGAGCGCCAGGGACCGCCTCATCGTTCCTCCCGCATGCCACCCACCATATGTGATGTACGAGGCATTTGATCGGACCTCTGATGCGGTGTCAAGCGACTCTTCCGCGGGAAAACGTCGATAGCGGACCGAGAGATCAGATCTTTCGATGCAGTCGGACGACCGTGCTTGCGAAATCGCCGGTCGGCAGGCCAAGAGGCAGTCCCCGGGCGAGCAGGACGGCTCCGCTGTGCGTGGTCCCGGTGCCGGAATCGAGGTACCGCTCAGCGGGATCGAGGCCGTCGAGCCGCAGTGGGCGCTCCGGCGCGTTGAAGTGCGCGGCCTGCCGGTAGGCGAAGACGACGGTCCGGTCCTCGTGGACGTACTGGAACGCGGTGACGCCGTCGTCGACGGGCGGCCGCAGCCGGTAGAGCGCGCCGTGCTGGACGATGGGCCGGATCTCCTTGTAGAGCGCGATCAGCTCGCGGGCGAGCGCGAGGTCGTCGTCGGGCCAGTGCACGATGTCGCCGCCGACGCCGAGCACGCCGGCCATGGCGACGTGGAACCGGAACCGCAGCGGGACCTCACGGCCGGTGACGAAATTGGGGTTGTCGGTGACCCACGCCGACATCGCGCGGGCCGGGTAGAGCTGGCCGTAGCCGTGCTGGATCCGCAGCCGGTCGAGGGCGTCGGTGTTGTCCGACGTCCAGACCTGGTCGGCGCGGGCGAGCACGCCGAGGTCGATCCGGCCGCCCCCACCGCTGCACGCCTCGATGCGCAGGCCCGGGTGGTCTTCCCGGAGTCGGTCCATGAGCGCGTACACGGCTCGCGTGTGCTCGACCCACAGGCGGTCCGGGTCCGCGTCGCCCGGCCAGCCCGCTTCGCTGAACGGGCGGTTCATGTCCCACTTGAGGAAGTCGACGCCGTGGTCGCCGACGAGCCGGTCGAGCCAGTCGTGGGCCCATCCGGCGACGTCGGGCCGGGCGAAGTTGAGGACGAGCTGGTTGCGCAGTTCCGACCGGCGCCGGTGCGGGTGGTGCAGGACCCAGTCCGGGTGCGCGCGGTAGAGGTCGCTGTCGGGGTTGACCATCTCCGGTTCGACCCAGATGCCGAACCGCATGCCGAGCCCGTGCACGGCGTCGACCAGGGGTTTGAGGCCGTCGGGGAAGCGGTCACGGTTGACGTGCCAGTCGCCGAGCCCGGCGTGGTCGCCGGTGCGGGCGCCGAACCAGCCGTCGTCCATGACGAACAGCTCGACCCCGAGCGCGGCGGCGCGTTCCGCCAGTGCGCGCTGTTGTGCTTCCGAGACGTCGAAACCTGTTGCCTCCCAAGAGTTGTAGAGCACGGGACGCAGTTCTCGCGGGTGGGAAAGGACGTGCATCTTGACGTACGCGTGCCAGGCGCGGCTTGCAGCGCCGAATCCGCCATTGGTGTAGAGCCCGGCCGCCACCGGCGTGGTGAGGGATCTTCCCGGCCCGACGCGGTGGACGACACCGTCCTGGCCGAAGCCGCCGCTGACGGTCAGCCGGCCGGTGGACGAACGGGTGGCGGTGAGGCGCCAGGAGCCACTCCAGGCGAGGGCGACGCCGTAGACCTCGCCGTGGCGCTCGGTGGCGGTGCCGTCGTCGACCATGACCCAGGGGTTGGCGTGGTGCCCGGTGATCCCTCGACGGCTGGCGAACGTGGTTTCGCCGTGGGGCGCAGAGGTGCGGTGGAGCTGGGTTTCCGCGGCCCAGCGGCCGGTGACGTGGCTGAACCGGTAGTCGTCCTGGACGGGCAGTACCCAGGTCGCGGAGTCGGCCCTGGTGACCTCGACGTCGGTGTCGGCGGTCAGTTCGAGCCAGCGTTCGAGGACGTCGGTTTTCAGGCGGTAGTGGAGGGTGATCCGGAGCGGGTAGTGGCGGTCTTCGAAGTGGATCTCGAGGTGGTCGTTCGTGATCTCGTGGGTTCGGTAGCGCCATTCGAGGGCGCGGGTGCCGTCGTGGAAGCGGATTTGCAGGGCGGGGGTCCAGTACCTGGTCCCGCCGTCCGCGGCGAGTTCGTCGAGGCCTTCGTTGGGGTCGTTGAAGCCGTCCCACCAGGGGAGGGTTTGCGGGGTGAGTTCCGGGATGTCTTGGGCGTGGAGCTTCGGGCCCCAGTAGACGTGGGTCGGGACGTCGTCCTCGTCGAGCCGCAGGGCGTAGGTGCTCGATTCGCCGGTGAGCACCCAGGTGCGGTGGTCCTCGAGGAAGCTGATCTCGCCCATACGGGCCATCCTGGCGCCGGGGTGGCCGGGGGCCAAGGGGTGTCCCGGTGACTGGGGCGTGACCTCGTTCGTCCGAAAGGGCGCTCCTTCGGGCGGTATTTTGATTCGTGTCCTGCACTCCGTAACAGGGATCCGGGAACGAGGGATTCTGCGGGACAGAGGTCGGGGAGGTAGGACAATGAAATACGGAAACGCTGCCGGAGTCGAGTCGCCGTCGGTGCACGATCTGATCGTCGCCCACCAGAAGGAAGGCCGTCCGGATTTCGAGCGGCTGCGCGCGGCGTTCCAAGACGAGCAGGGGCGCATCCTCGAGGAGTACTACGCGCTCGAGTTTCCCGCCGCGTTGCTGCTGGTGGCTCAGGAACGCAAGCGCCGATCGGGCGGCGTCGTGTACAAAACCCGGCTGTTCTACGATCCGGCCAAAAGCACGCAAGAGTTCGACGATGTCTTCCGGTCCGCCCGGCGGGTCGAGCGGAAGTACGCGGTGTTGCTGCGCGGACGGGTCCAGGAGATCGTGACTCGGGGCCTCTACACCACGGGCGCCCACCTGCTGGCGGTCCTCGACGCGATGCCGTCGCGCGAAGTCCGGTCTCAGGAGGAGTCGGCGCGGATCTCGGCCGCGGCCGCCTCGGCGAAGAAGGAAACCCGGCAGATCGAGGACTACGCTTCCGTCGCCGCGATGAAATCCGCGTTGATCCGCTACCTCTCCGGAATCTTTCTCGGAGCGATCGCCGTCGCGCTCGCGGTTTACGCGGCGGTGCTGCTGCCGCTGCCGGACGAGCAGCGGTCGTCGGTCGGCTTTTGCCTGGCTTGTGGCGGGATCGGGGCGATGGTAAGCGTGATGGTGCGGATCACGAACCGGCGGAAGGTGCAGATCGACATGGACCAGGGTCGGTTCGTCACGGTCCTGTCGGGCGCCTTCCGGTCCATCATCGGCGCGGTGTTCGGGGCGGTCGTGTTCGTGCTCGTCACCGGCGGGTTGCTGCCGATCGCGACCTCCGGCTCGGGCGAAAAGGTCTTGTTCTTCGCCGGCCTGGCGTTCCTCGCCGGATTCAGCGAACGGTGGGCTCAGGACACGATCGTCCGGACCCTGCCCGGTCTGCCGGACGCCGCCGATCCGCGGCCGCCGGAGACCGGGCCGGGCAAGGAAAACGGACCGGTCAAGGCCGGTCCGTCAGATACCCGCCCATCGTCTTGAAATACTCGTGCGCAGGCAGGTCCGTGCCATCGGCCGTCCGGACCTGCTCCACGACCAGCCCCGAAGACTGACCGCGCCGCGCGTCCGGCCCGGCGACGATCACCACCCCCTCGCCCTCCCGGATGAAGATCCGGCCCGGCGTGCCCCCGTAATGGCCCTGGGATACCGACGCCCGGAGGATCCGCAGCCGTTCGCCCCGGTGGAAGGTGAACGCGTTCGGGTACGGGTCGGACAGCGCGCGCACGAAACGCTCGATGTCGGCGGGTGGCGAAGTCCAGTCGATGAGGCTGTCGCGGGCCGCGCGCTTGTGGAAGAAGCTGGCCTTCGTGCGGTCCTGCGGCACCGGCGTGTAGCCGGTCTCGATCTTCGAGATCGCCTCGGCCGTGATCGGTGCGATCAGGTCGACCGTGCGGTGGAACAGGTCCGTCGTCGTGTCCGCCGGGCCGACCGGGATCGCGCGTTGCAGGACGATGTCGCCCGCGTCGAGCTCGCCGTCCATCATGTGGGCCGTCACGCCGACCTCCGGCTCGCCGTTGATCATCGCCCAGATCAGCGGCGAGAAACCCGCGTAGGACGGCAGGAGCGAGTCGTGGATGTTCAGGGTGCCGTGGCGCGGCAGTTCGAAGATCTCCGGTGGCAGCCACGTGCGCCAGTTGTTCGCCACGATCAGGTCGAGGTCCGCCACCTTCAGCTCGGCGAGCAGCTCGGCGTCGTCGGGGCGGTCGCGCAGCAGGACGCGGATGCCGTGGGCCTCGGCGAGGTCGGCGACCGAGTCGGCCCAGATCCGCTCGTAGGCGTGGTCGCTCTTCGGGTGCGTGACCACCAGGGCGACCTCGTGACCGGCGTCGATGAGCGCCTGGAGGGTCCGGTGCCCCCAGGTCTGGTAGCCGAACATCGCCACGCGCATTCGAGAGTGCCTTTCATGATCGGGGGACGAACATCACCACGAACGTACTAGGCGAGGCTCGCCTAAGTTAGGTTAGGGTTCCCTGAACGTACCGGAGCGCGCAAGGGAGCAACATGACTGCAGAGGCCGGCGAACGGATCCCGATCTACGACGTCGTCGGGGTGGGCTTCGGCCCGTCGAACCTGGCCCTCGCCATCGCTCTCGCCGAGCACAACGCCGGCCCGGGGGAGCCGGTGACCGCGCACTTCCTCGAGCGGCAGCCGCGCTTCGGCTGGCACCGCGGGATGCTGATCGACACCGCGACCATGCAGGTGTCGTTCCTCAAGGACCTGGTCACGATGCGGAACCCGACCAGCGAGTTCAGCTTCCTCAACTACCTGCACGCGGCCGATCGGCTGGTCGACTTCATCAACCACAAGAACCTGTTCCCGCTGCGCGTCGAGTTCCACGACTACTTCGAGTGGGCGGCCGCGAAGGTCGACGACGTCGTCTCCTACGGCACCGAGATCGTCGCGGTGAAGCCGGTCCACGACGGCGACGAGATCGCGTACTTCGACGTCGAGGCGTCGGACGGCTCGTCGTTGCGCGCCCGGAACCTGGTGGTGGGCACGGGCTTGCGGCCCCAGCTGCCCGAGGGCGTCACCGCCGGCGAGCGGATCTGGCACAACAGCGAGCTGCTGTTCCGCGTGGAGGCCTTGCGCGCGACCGATCCGAAGCGGTTCGTCGTGGTCGGCGCCGGGCAGAGCGCCGCGGAGGTCGCCGCCCTGCTGCACGACGAGTTCCCGCACGCCGAGGTGTGCGCGGTGTTCGCGCGCTACGGCTACAGCCCGGCCGACGACAGCTCGTTCGCGAACCGGATCTTCGACCCGGACGCCGTCGACCGGTTCTACCGCGCGGGCGAGCCGGTCAAAGACCGCCTGATGCGCTACCACGGCGCGACGAACTACTCGGCCGTCGACGTCGACCTGATCGACGAGCTGTACCGCCGGATGTACCGCGAGAAGGTGCTGGGCGTGGAGCGGTTGCGGCTGTTCAACGTCTCGCGCCCGGTCGAGGTGACCGACACGGGAACGGTCACCATCGAGTCCCTGACGTCAGGCGAGCGGACGGTGCTGGACGCCGACGCGGTCGTCTACGCGACGGGCTACCGGCCGGCGGACCCGACGCCGCTGCTGGGCGAGCTCGGCGCGCGCTGCCTGCGTGACGACGAAGGCCGCCTCCGGGTGACGCGCGACTACCGGCTCGCGACGGAGCCGCCCCTGCGCGGCGGGATCTACCTGCAGGGCGGTACCGAGCACACGCACGGGATCACGTCGTCGCTGCTGTCGAACACCGCGGTGCGGGTGGGGGAGATCCTGCAGTCCATTGTGGAGCGCCGGGTGGTCGCGGCGCCCGAGGGGGAGTACGCCGTCAGCGCGCGGTGATCTGTTCCCGGAGGATGTCGCTGTGGCCGGTGTGGCGGGCGAACTCCTCGATCAGGAACAGGTAGATGAACCGCAGGCTGACTTCGCCGACGACCGGGTGCGTCCACCGGTCGTCGAGCGAGAAGCCCGCCGCGATTTCGCGGGAGCGCGCGCTCGTCCGCTCGTACTCGGCGATCACGTCGGCCACCGTCTCGTCCTCGGCGACGGCGAAACTCGCGTCGCCGGGGGTCGACGGCCCGTCGCATTCGGACTCGTCCAGGCCGGCCACCAGCCACTGGAACCAGCGGCGCTCGGCGACGGCGGCGTGCTTGACCAGGCTGATCGGCGTGGTCAGGGACGACACCAACCGCTTGTGGGCGTCGCTTTCCGACAGGTCCCGCGCGTTGTCGACGAGCGCGCGCCGGTTGCGGTCGAGCATGGCCTCGAGCAGCTCGCGCTCGGGGCCGACGGTCTTTTCGGGCAGCACGTACACAGGTACCAGCTTCCTGGAAGGGGAGAGTGCCGGAGTCGGCGAGAGCCCCCAGGATAGCGCTAGTTCACCGGCGCCGGGTGGTGGCGGCTGATCGGGATCACCATCGGCGTCCCGCTGATCGGATCCGGCGTCACCTGGCAGCGCACGTCGAAGACCTCGTCGACGAGTTCCTCCGTGATGACCTCCACCGGCTTGCCCGACGCCACGATCCGCCCGGACTTCATCGCGATCACGTGGTCGGCGTAGCGGCACGCCTGCGGCAGGTCGTGCAGCACCATGACCACCGTCCGGCCTTCGCCGCGGTTGAGGTCGACCACGAGGTCGAGCACGTCGATCTGGTGGGCCAGGTCGAGGTACGTCGTGGGCTCGTCCAGCAGCAGCACCGGCGTGCCCTGCGCGACCGCCATCGCGATCCACGCGCGCTGGCGCTGACCGCCGGAAAGCTCGTCCACCGGACGGTCGGCGAGATCGGTCATGGATGTCGCCTCCAGCGCCGCCCGGACCGCGCCTTCGTCCGATGTGGACCACTGCCGCCACCAGCTCTGGTGCGGGGCGCGGCCGCGGCCGACGAGGTCCGCCACCGTCATGCCCTCGGGCGCCACCGGAGACTGCGGCAGGATCCCGAGGCGCTGGGCGACCTGGCGCGTGGGCAGGTCGTAGATCGAGCGGCCATCGAGGTACACCCCGCCCGACTTCGGCGTGAGCAGCCGGGCGAGCGTCCGCAGCAGCGTCGACTTCCCGCACGCGTTCGGCCCGACGATCGCGGTGATCTGCTCCGGCGGGATGTCGAGGTCGAGGCCGTCGATGACGACGCGGTCGTCGTAGGCGACGCGCAGGTCCTGCACCCGCAAGGACGGTGTCATCTTTTCAGCCTCCGGAGCCGGATCGGTTGGCCCTGGCCAGCAGCCAAAGCAGCACGGGTGCGCCGAGCACACCGGTCACGATGCCGACCGGGAGCGCCGACGCCGTCAGCGAGCGCGCGATGATGTCGCTGCCCAGCACCACGACCGCGCCGGTGAGCGCCGACGCCGTGATCGGCGGCGACGAGAGCCGGGCGAGCCGCTGCGCGATCTGCGGCGAAGTCAGCGCGACGAACGAGATCGGGCCCGCCGACGCCGTCGCGAACGCGACCAGCCCGGCGCCGGCCAGCAGCAAGCCGAGCCGGACCGGCTGCACCGGCGTGCCGAGCCCGGCGGCCACGTCGTCGCCGAGCAGCAGCGTCTGCATCCACCGCGACAGCGCCAGCACCAGGGGGAACAGCACGACGAGCGCGGCGAACAGCGGGACGACGTGCTCCCAGCCGCGGTTGGCGAGGTTGCCGACCAGCCAGCCGATCGACGCCTGCGCCTCGGTGATCTGCGCCTTGCTCAGCAGGTAGTCGGTGAGGCTGGTGCACATCGCGAAGATCCCGATGCCCACCAGCAGGATCCGGTACCCGGTCGTGCCGCGCCGCCACGCCAGCGCGTAGACCAGCAGCGCCGTGAACAGGCCCCCGAGGAGGCCGAGCGTCGTGGTGCCGAGCCCGCCGCCGAAACCGAACGCGATCCCGGCGACCACGGCCGTCGCCGCGCCCGCGTTGATGCCGATCATGTCCGGGCTGGCCAAGGGGTTGCGGGTGATGGTCTGGAACACCGCGCCGGACGCGCCGAACGCGAGCCCGGCCAGCAGCCCGGTCAGCGCCCGGGGCAGCCGCAGCTCCTGCACGATGTAGCCATTCCCGCCGTCGCTGCCGCCGAACAGGCCGGACAGCACGTCGGACACCGTCATCGGCACGTCGCCGATTGTCATGCCCACGCAGAACAGGACGATCGCGAGCACCGCGAGGATCACGGAGACGAGCAGCATGCGGGGCCGGACCCGACCGGACACGGGCGGCCTGGTGAAGCGGAAGGTGACGCGGTCTCGCCGCAGCTGGAGCAGGCTCACGTCAGGACTCCACGAGCTTGCGGCGGCGGACCAGGTAGATGAAGAACGGCGCGCCGAGGAACGCGACGATCACGCCCGCGCGGATCTCGCTGGGCCGCGCCATGATCCGGCCCAGGATGTCGGCGGCCAGGAGCAGGCACGGCGCGAGGACGGCGGTGTAGGGCAGCAGCCAGCGGTGGTCCGGGCCGATCACGAAGCGCACCGCGTGCGGGACGATCAGGCCGAGGAACACGATCGGCCCGGCGACGGCGACGGCCGCGCCGGTCAGCAGCGTGATCGCCAAGGCGCCGCGCAGCCGCAGCGGACCGAGCTTCCGGCCGAGCGCGATCGCGACGTCGTCACCGAGGGCGAGGCTGTTGAGCGCCGGGCCGCTCGCGATCGCCAGCACCACCCCGATGACGAGGAACGGCAGCACCTGCAGCAACGCGTTCGCGTCCACCCCGGAAAGCGAGCCGGCGGACCAGAAGCGGTAGCGGTTGAGCGCCACCGGGTCCGACAGCACCATCGCGCTGGTGAACGACGAGAGCAGCGCCGTGACCGCGGCGCCCGCGAGGGCGAGCTTGACTGGGCTCGACCCGGCTCGCCCGCGCGTGCCGAGGTAGTAGACGACGGCGGTGGCGAGGAGCGCGCCGGCGAAGGCGAACCAGATGTAGCCGTAGAGCGAGCTGATCCCCAGCACGGTGATCGAGAAGACGATCGCGAACGCGGCCCCGGCGCTGACGCCGAGCAGGCCCGGGTCGGCGAGGGGGTTGCGGGTCAGCGCCTGCATCACCGTGCCGGCGAGCCCGAGGCCGGCGCCGACGAGCACCGCGAGCAGCGTCCGCGGCATCCGGACACTGTGGATGATCACGGCGTCCGCGGAGCCGTCGTCGTGCCACAGCACCTGCCAGACGGCACCGAACGAGATCTCCTTGGACCCGAGCCAGACGCTCAGCAGGCACAGGAGGACGAGGACACCGAGGGCGGCCAAGAGGCCGAGGGCGCGGCCCGTGTGTGGCGGGCGTCGCGTGAGAGCGATCCCTCCGGGGTCTGTTCGCATCGCACCTCCGACTGGTACTGCTTTTAGGTAAGGCTAACCGATGGTACAGGAGTGCATCCTCACCATCTGTTTGTTAGGGTCACCTAAGTTTGCGCCCCGATCGGGGCGCCGTGAGCAGCGGGAGGCTGGTCTACCGGTGAGCAACGGTGACGCTGTGCAGCAGGTGGCGGAGCTCGGATTCTGGCGTGACCGCCTCGCCTCGGCGCCGAAGGAGCTCCCGCTGCCGATCGACCGGCCGTACTCGGCGGAGCCGGTTCCGGCCCGGCTGGCCCGGCCGCTGCCGGCGGTCGACGAGCTGACCCTCCTCGCGGCCTTCACGGTGCTGCTGTCCCGGTACGCGGGAACCGCCGACGTCGTCCTCGGCCTCGGCTCGCTGGTGCCGCTGCGGGTCGACCTCGGTGGCTCGCCCGGTTTCGCGGACGTCGTCGCACGCGTTCGTGAGGCGCGTGAAGAGGCGTTGAGCCACCAAGTTCCGTTCGACGACCTGCTCGCCGAGGTCGAGCCCGAGCCCGGTCGTGGGGGATCGGTGGTCGTCAACGTCGGCTTCGGCGCCGAGACGGACCTGCCCCTCGACGTGAACCTGATCGTCGACGGCGACACGATCGTCGCCGACTACCGCGCGGATGTCCTCGACGAGTCCACAGTGGACCGTATGCTCGGACACCTCGAGCACGTCCTGGCCGAGGCGCTGAGCCGTCCACAGTGGCCGGTCGCGCGCCTGGACCTGGTGCCGGAGCCGGAACTGCGCCGGATTCTCGAGGACTGGAACTCCACCGACCTCGACCCGCCGCTCTCGACCCTGCCGGAGCTGTTCGCCGCTCGCGTCCGCGAGGCACCGGACGCCGTTGCGCTCGTCTTCGAGGACGAGGAACTGACCTACGCCGAGCTGGACGCGCGTGCGAACCGGCTCGCCCACGTCCTGATCGGGCGCGGAGCCGGGCCGGAACGGGTAGTCGCGCTCGCCGTGCCCCGATCCGTCGACATGATCGTGGCCGAGCTGGCCGTGCTCAAGGCAGGTGCCGCCTACTTGCCGCTGGACCCGGACTACCCGGCCGAGCGGATCGCGTTCATGGTCACCGACGCGCGCCCGGTGTGCGTGCTGACCACCGCCGAGCTGGCGGATCACTTCGAGAGCGCGGTCCTCCTCGACGAACTCGAACTCGCTCTGGCAGCGGCACCGGACACCGACCCGACGGCGGCGATCGTCCCGGCGAACGCGGCCTACGTCATCTACACCTCCGGCTCCACCGGACGTCCCAAGGGCGTCGTGGTGTCCCACGCGGGCGTCGCGAAGCTCGTCGCGACGCAGTCGGAGCGTTTTGGCGTGGGCCCCCAAAGCCGGGTGCTGCAGTTCGCGTCGCCGAGCTTCGACGTCGCGTTCTGGGACCTGTGCCTCGGCCTGCTTTCCGGCGGACGCCTGGTGATCGTCCCCGCCGAGCGCCGCGTGCCCGGCCCCGAGCTGGCGGACTACGCCCACGCCAAGGGCGTCGACTTCATGATCCTGCCGCCCGCGCTGCTCGCCGAGTTCCCCGACGACTGCGACCTGCCGCGCGACAGCGTGCTGCTGGCCGGCACCGAGCGGGTGTCGCCGGAGCTGGTGCGCCGGTGGGCGGCGGGACGGCGGATGTTCAACGCCTACGGCCCGACGGAGGCCACGACCAACTCGACGCTCGGGCTGTGCGACCCGGAGATCGCGCCCGGCTCGGCCGTGCCGATCGGTGTTCCGGACCCGGGCACCCGCGCGTACGTCCTCGACGCGTTCCTCGCGCCGGTCCCGGTCGGCGTCGTCGGCGAGCTGTACCTCGCCGGATCCGGCTTGGCCCGCGGCTACCTCGGCCGGCCGGGGCTGACGGCGGAGCGGTTCGTGGCCGACCCCCTCGGTTCGGGCGGGCGCCTCTACCGCACGGGTGACCTCGTGAAGTGGCTGCCGGACGGCCGGCTGGTCTTCCTCGGCCGGGCCGACGACCAGGTCAAGATCCGCGGCTACCGCATCGAACTCGGCGAGATCGAGTCGGTGCTCGCCGAGCACCCGCGCGTCGGCCAGTCGGTCGTCGTCGCCCAGGACGGGCAGCTCGTCGCCTACGCCGTGCCGGTGCCCGACCGCGATCAGGCCGCCGAGCAGGGCCACGTCGAGGAGTGGCACGACGTCCACGAGGAGATGCTCGCCGGATCGACGGGCATCGAGGAGAACTTCGCCGGCTGGAACTCCAGTTACGACGGCTCCGAGATCTCCCTGGCGGAGATGCGGGAGTGGCACGCGGCGACCATCGAGCGCATCCGCGCCACCGCCAAAGCGCCACTTTCACGTGAAAGTGGCGCTTTCGGGCGGGTCCTGGAGATCGGCGTCGGCAGCGGCCTGATCCTGTCCCGGATCGCGCCGGACGCCGAGACGTACTGGGGCGTCGACCTGTCCGAGAGCGCGATCGAGAACGTCCGGCGCGAAGTCGCCGCGATGCCCTTCGCCGATCGGGTGCACCTCGCCGCCCGCCCCGCGCACGACCTGGGCGAGCTGCCGGACGAGCCCTTCGACACCGTCGTCATCAACTCGGTCGCCCAGTACTTCCCGAGCGCGGACTACCTCGCCGAGGTCGTCCGGACCGCGGCCGGCCTCGTGAAGCCCGGCGGCACGATCTTCCTCGGCGACATCCGCAACCTCCGTTCGCTGCGCGCGTTCCGCACCGCCGTCGAGCTGCGGCACGGCCGGACCGACGTCGCGGCGGTCGACCAGGCGATCGCCCGCGAGGGTGAACTGGTGCTCGACCCGGACTTCTTCCCGGCCCTGGCCCGCGGCCTGGACGGCTTCGACGACGTCGACCTCTGGGTCAAGCGCGGCGAGGCGCACAACGAGCTGACCCGGCACCGCTACGACGTCGTCCTCCGCAAGGCGCCCAAGCCGGCCGCGGTCGACGAGCAGGTCGTCGCGTACGGCGATCTCGGTGCGGTGGAACGGTTCCTGGCCACCGAGTCACCGGGCCGGCTGCGGGTCACCGGGATCCCCGACGCCCGGCTGTCCGGTGAGCTGGCGGCGGTGCGCGCCCTGGACGCCGGCGATCCGGCGGCCGCTCGGCGGGCGCTCGAGCGTCGCGACGGCGTCGACCCGGAAGCCCTGTACTCGCTCGGTGAGCGCGCCGGCTACGCGGTGGCGGTGACCTGGGCGAACGAGGGCGGTGAGCTGGAGGCCGTCTTCTCGAGGGGGGAAGGCGGCCCCTCGGCTTACCGCCCACTGCGGGCCCAGGGAGGCACGCCCGCGTCGTACGCGAACAACCCGGCGGCCCGGCGGGAGACCGGCGCGCTGGTGGCGTCGCTGCGGGCGCACGTGCGGGACCGGCTGCCGCTGTACATGGTGCCCTCGGCGTTCGTCGTGCTGGACAAGCTGCCGGTGCTGGCCTCGGGCAAGCTCGACCGCAAGGCCCTGCCGAGCCCGGAGCGGTTCACCGCCGGACCCGGCCGCGCGCCGCGCAACCCCGTCGAGCAGCTGCTCTGCGAGATGTTCGCCGACGTCCTCGGGGTCCCGCAGGCCGGGCCGGACGACGACTTCTTCGCCCTCGGCGGGCATTCGCTGCTGGCGACGCGGCTGATCCAGCGGATCCGCGCGGCCGTCGGCGCCGAGGTCCCGGTGCGGGCGGTGTTCGACGCGCCGACCCCGGCCGCGCTCGCCGACCTCCTCGCCGGGGCGACGACCGGCACCGAGCGGCGCCCGCTCACCCGCGTCACCGACCGGCCCGAGCAGCTGCCGCTGTCGTTCGCGCAGCAGCGGCTCTGGTTCCTGCACGGCCTGGAAGGCGGCTCGGCGACCTACAACGTCCCGCTCGTCATGCGACTGGCGGGTGAGCTGGACGTCGACGCGCTGCGGGCGGCCCTGCACGACGTCCTCGACCGGCACGAATCGCTGCGGACGGTGTTCCCGACCGCCGACGGCGTGCCGTACCAGCGGATTCTCACCGAAGCCGAGGTGGCGCTGACCGTCCGCGCGCTGCCGGAGTCCGAAGTGGACGCAGCAGTGGACACGCTCGTCCGCGGGGTGTTCGACCTCGGTGCCGGCGTCCCGGTGCGCGCCGCGCTGCTGACCGTCGACGCGCGGCGGCACGTGCTGGTCCTCGTCGTGCACCACATCGCCGCCGACGGCTGGTCGCTGGCCCCGCTCTGGCGCGACATCGCCACGGCTTACCGCGCGCGCCTCCGCGGGGAAGCTCCGCAGTGGACGCCGCTTCCGGTGCAGTACGCGGACTACACGCTCTGGCAGCGTGATCTCCTGGAAGCCGAAGAGACCGTCCAGCTCGACTACTGGCGCACGGCCCTCGACGGCCTGCCCGAGCGGATCCCGCTGCCGCTCGACCGGCCGCACCCGGCGGTGTCGGCCTACCGCGGCGAGTTCTTCACCTTCGCCTGGGACGCCGGCCTGCAGGCCGGGCTGGCCGCCCTGGCGCGAGCGTGCGGCGCCAGCCCGTTCATGGTGGTGCACGCGGGGCTGACCGCCCTGCTGTCGAGGCTCGGCGGCGGCACCGACATCCCGATCGGCACCCCGATCGCCGGCCGGACCGACCCGGCCCTCGACGACCTCGTCGGCTTCTTCGTCAACACCCTGGTGTTGCGCGTCGACACCGGCGGCGACCCGTCGTTCCGCGACCTCGTGGCGCGCGTCCGCGAGCGCAGCCTCGACGCCTACGCCCACCAGGACGTCCCGTTCGAGAGGCTGGTCGAAGCGCTGAACCCGGCGCGGTCCCTCTCCCACCACCCGCTGTTCCAGACCATGCTCGCCTGGCAGAACACCCCCGGCGCCGGCGTCGAGTTGCCGGGGCTGACCGTCACCGAGCGGCCGGTCGGCACCGGCACGGCCAAGTTCGACCTCTGGTTCTCCCTCACCGAGCGCGCCGACGGCATCCACGGCCAGGCCGAGTTCAACGCCGAAGTCTTCGACCACGCCACCGTGACCGGCCTGCTCGACCGCCTCGAGGTCCTGCTGCGCCAGGTCGTCTCCGCCCCGGACCGGCGGCTCGGCAGCCTCGACGTCCTCACCCCGGCGGAGCGCGACGCCCTGCCGGGGGTCTGGTCGGGGGCGGTCGAGGACGTCCCCGCGGTGACCGTGCCCGAGCTGTTCGCCGCCCAGGTCGCGCGGACGCCGGATGCCACGGCGCTCGTCTTCGAGGACGAAGAGCTGACCTACGCCGAGCTGGACGCCGTCTCGAACCGCCTCGCCCGCGTACTGGCCGAGCGGGGAGCCGGGCCCGAGCGCGTCGTCGCCCTCGCGCTGCCGCGCTCGACGCACCTGGTCACGGCCATCCTCGCCGTCCTCAAGACGGGCGCGGCCTACCTGCCGCTCGACCCGGGCTACCCGGCCGAGCGCCTCGCGTTCATGCTCGAAGATGCTGCTCCGACGTTGGTGCTGGCCACCGCGTCGACGGCTGTACCCGGTGCGCTTCTGCTGGACGACCCGGACACCCTGGCCGGAGTTCCGGATGCGCCGCTCGATGTCGTGCTCCGGCCGGAGAATCCCGCGTACGTCATCTACACCTCCGGGTCGACGGGCCGTCCCAAGGGCGTCGTCGTGCCGCACGAGGGCATCGTCAACCGGCTGCTCTGGATGCAGGACGAGTACGGCCTGACCGGCGACGACCGCGTCCTGCAGAAGACGCCGTCCAGCTTCGACGTCTCGGTTTGGGAGTTCCTCTGGCCGCTGATCACCGGCGCCACCGAGGTCGTCGCCCGGCCGGACGGCCACAAGGACCCCACCTACCTCGCGCGGCTGATCCGCGGCCGCGGCGTCACGACCGTCCACTTCGTCCCGTCGATGCTCCAGGTGTTCCTGCAGGAGCCGGCCGCGCGGGAGTGCACGAGCCTGAGCCGGGTCCTGTGCAGCGGCGAAGCCCTGCCCGCCGACGCGGTCGTCCAGTTCGGTCAGGTCTTGGACGCCGAGCTGCACAACCTCTACGGCCCCACCGAAGCCTCGGTCGACGTCACGTCCTGGCGGACGTCCACTGAGGACATATCCGTCCCGATCGGACGTCCGGTGTGGAACACCCGGACCTACGTCCTCGACGCGGCTTTGCGCCCGGTGCCGCCGGGTACGGCCGGTGAGCTGCACCTCGCCGGCGTCCAGCTGGCCCGCGGCTACCTCGGCCGTCCCGGGCTGAGCGCGGAGCGGTTCGTCGCTTCGCCGTTCGAGCCGGGGGAGCGGATGTACCGCACCGGCGACCTCGCCCGCTTTCGCCCCGACGGCGTCCTCGAGTTCCTCGGCCGCGGCGACGAGCAGATCAAGATCCGCGGCTTCCGCGTCGAGCCCGGCGAGATCGCCGCGACCCTCGCCACCCACGGCGACATCGCCCACGCCGTGGTCGTGGCCCGCGAGGACCGGCCGGGCGATGTCCGCCTGGTCGGGTACGTCGTGCCCGCCGAACCGTCATCGCTGGACGAGACCGAGCAGGTCGGCGAGTGGCGCGAACTGTACGACTCGTTGTACGCGGGTGCCGCCGACGAATTCGAAGGCTGGAACTCCAGCTACACCGGCGAGCCGATCCCGCGGGCGGAGATGCGGGAGTGGCGGGACGCCATCGTCACGCGGATCCGGTCGCTGAAGCCGAAGCGGGTGCTGGAGATCGGCGTTGGCACCGGCCTGCTGCTGACCGAGTTGGCCCCGCAGTGCGAGACGTACTGGGGCACCGACTTCTCCGCCGAGGTCATCGCGTCGCTGGGCCGCCGGGTCGAGGCCGACCCCGCGCTCGCCGATCGCGTGGAACTGCGTACCGGCGACGCCGCGGGCCTGTCCGGACTGCCGTCCGGGTTCTTCGACACCATCGTGCTCAACTCCGTCATCCAGTATTTCCCGAGCGGGACGTACCTGCTGGAGGTGCTGCGCAACGCCCTCGAGCTACTCGCGCCGGGTGGGTCACTGTTCGTCGGCGACGTCCGCGACCTGCGTCAGGTCCGGGCGTTCCACACGGCGGTCGCCGAAGCGCGCGGGGGCGACGTCGAGCAGCGCCTGCTGCGGGAGAAGGAACTCCTCGTCGCGCCCGAGTTCTTCGCCGGGCTCCCCGGGGTCACCGCGGACATCCGGGTCAAGCGCGGCCGGGCGGTCAACGAGCTGACCCGATATCGCTACGACGTGGTCCTGCGCCCCGGTTCGGCCGTGGCACCCGAGGTCCCGACACTCGTGTGGGGCACCGGTCTGTCCACGGTGGACGAGGTGGCCGGTCCGAGCCGGATCGAACGCGTTCCGAACGGCCGCACCGCACCGGGCGGGGTGGACCCCGAAGACTGGTACGAATTCGGTGACGCGCACGGCTACCGCACGGTCGTCACCTGGTCCGCCGAGGGCGACGGCTCGGTCGACGTCCTCTTCACGACCGGCGAGACCGCCGGTGCCTTCCGGCCGGGCGCCGGCCCGCTGCTGTCCTACACCGGCAACCCCGGCCGCTTCCGCCGGATCAGCACGTTGACCGCCGACCTGCGGACCCTCGCTGCCGACCGGCTGCCGGAGCACATGGTCCCGTCGGCGATCGTTGTCCTCGACGCGCTCCCGGTGATGGCCAACGGCAAGCTCGACCGCCGCGCACTGCCGTCACCGGACCCGGTCGCACCGACGTCCGACCGCGAGCCGCGCACGCCGGTCGAACGGCAGCTGTGCGAGCTGTTCGCCGACGTCCTCGGCCTGCCGCGGGTCGGCCCGGACGACAGCTTCTTCGCCCTCGGCGGCCATTCGCTGCTGGCCACCCGGCTGATCGCCCGCATCCGCACGACGTTGAACGCCGAGCTGGAAGTCCGGTCGGTCTTCGAGACGCCGACCCCCGCCGGCCTCGCCGCGCTGGTCGGCGCCGGGACCGGGACCGCGCGGCCCGCGCTGGTCCCGAGGGACCGGCCCGCGCTCGTGCCGCTGTCCGGCGCGCAGCAGCGGCTGTGGTTCCTGCACCACCTCGAAGGCCCGTCGGCCACCTACAACGTCCCACTGATCATGCGCCTGGACGGCGAGGTCGACGTCGAGGTGCTGCGCACCGCACTGTCCGATGTGGTCGCCCGCCACGAGGCGCTGCGGACCCGCTTCCCGCAGCGCGACGGCGTCCCGTACCAGGACATCCTCCCCGCCGAAGAGGTCGACCTGCCGGTCCGCGACGTTTCCGACCTCGACGCCGCACTGACCGGCCTGGTCCGAGGCTCGTTCGACCTGGAACGCCACGCCCCGATGCGCGTGGAGCTGCTGCGTCTGGACGAGCGCGAGCACGTCTTGGCGTTGGTGTTCCACCACATCGCCTCCGACGGCTGGTCGATGGCCCCGCTGTGGCGCGACATCGCCAGGGCCTACGCCGCCCGGTGCGCCGGTGAGACTCCACAGTGGACGCAACTGCCGGTCCAATACGCGGACTACACACTGTGGCAGCAGGATCTGCTCGGCGCCGAGGACGACCCGGACAGCGTGCTCAGCACGCAGCTGGACTACTGGCGCGACACCCTCGACGGCCTGCCCGACCGCATCGAGCTGCCCCTCGACCGGCCGCACCCGGCGACCGCGACGTTCCGCGGCGAGCTGCACACCTTCACCTGGGACGCGGACCTCCACGCCCGCCTGACCGAGCTGGCCCGGGAGGCCGGCGCGAGCGTGTTCATGGTCGTCCACGCGGCGCTCGCCGCCCTGCTCACCCGGCTGGGCGCGGGCACCGACGTCCCGATCGGCTCGCCCATCGCCGGCCGCACCGACCAAGCCCTCGACGATCTCGTCGGCTTCTTCGTCAACACCCTCGTGCTGCGCGTCGACACCGGCGGCGAGCCGTCGTTCCGCGACCTCGTGGCGCGCGTCCGCGAGCGCAACCTCGACGCATACGCCCACCAGGACGTCCCGTTCGAGCGCCTGGTCGAAGTGCTGAACCCGGCGCGGTCGTTGTCGTACCACCCGTTGTTCCAGGTGATGATCGCCGGACAGAACAACACCCGCGCCGAGGTGTCCCTGCCCGGGCTGACCGTCACCGAGATCGCGGTGACCACCGGGACGTCCAAGTTCGACTTGGCGATCTCGCTGACCGAGCGTGACGCCGGGATCGCCGGTGTCCTGGAGTTCAACGCCGACGTCTTCGACCACTCCGGCGCCGACGCGATCCTGCGCCGCCTGGAAGTACTGCTGCGGGCGGCCTTGGCCGAGCCGGACCGCCCGGTCGGTGCCCTGGACCTGCTCGCCGGCGACGAGCGCGACCGGGTCCTGACCGAGTGGGCCGGGTCGCCGGAACCGGCGGGCACCGAGACGTTCCCCGGGCTGTTCGCCCGCCGCGTGGCCGAAGCGCCGGACGCCGTCGCGCTCGTCTTCGAAGACGTCGAGCTGACGTATGCCGAGGTCAATGCGCGTGCCAACCGGCTCGCGCACCTCCTCCTCGACCGCGGTGCCGGGCCGGAGCGCGTCGTCGCGCTGGCCGTGCCGCGGTCGGTCGACATGATCGTCGCGGAGCTGGCCGTGCTCAAGGCCGGCGCCGCGTACCTCCCGATCGACGTCGACTACCCCGGCGACCGGATCACCTACATGGTCGAAGACGCCCGCCCGGTCTGCGTCGTGACGACCCGGGAGATCGACGCGAAGCTTCCGGCGGACGTGCCTCGTGTGCTCCTCGACGACTCTGCCCTCGACGCGATGTCCATAAAGGACCCGGTGGTTGTCGTGAAGCCGGAAAACGCGGCCTACGTGATTTACACGTCCGGCTCGTCCGGACGGCCGAAGGGCGTCGTCCTCCAGCACTCGGGCGTTGCGAAACTGGTCGCCACCCAGGTCGAGCGGTTCGGTATCGGCCCGCACAGCCGGGTGCTGCAGTTCGCGTCGCCGAGCTTCGACGTCGCCTTCTGGGACCTATGCCTCGGCTTGCTCTCCGGCGGTCGCCTCGTCGTGGTCCCGGCCGAGCGCCGGGTCGCCGGACCCGCGCTGACCGAGTACGCGCATCAGCACGGCGTCGACTTCATGATCCTGCCGCCCGCGCTGCTCGACGCCATGCCGGCGGACTGCGACCTGCCGCGCGACAGCGTCCTGCTGGCCGGCACCGAACGCGTGTCGCCCGAGCTGATCCGGCGGTGGGCGCCGGGCCGCCGGATGTTCAACGCCTACGGCCCGACCGAAGCCACCACCAACTCCACGCTCGGCGAGAGCGACCCCGTTGAGTTGGCGGACGCGACCGTCGTCCCGATCGGCATCCCCGACCCGGGCACGCGGGCCTCCGTGCTCGACGCCGGGCTGCGGCCGGTCCCGCCCGGCGTGGTGGGGGAGCTGTACCTCGCCGGATCGGGCCTCGCCCGCGGATACCTCGGGCGCGCCGCGCTGACGTCGGAGCGGTTCGTGGCCGACCCGTTCGGTTCGGGCGGCCGGCTCTACCGCACCGGCGACCTGGTGAAGTGGCTGCCGGACGGGCGGCTGGTGTTCCTCGGCCGGGCCGACGACCAGGTCAAGATCCGCGGCTACCGCATCGAACCGGGCGAGATCGAAGCCGTGCTCACCGAGCACCCGGCCGTCGGGCAGTCCGTCGTCCTCGCGCAGGACGGCCGGCTCATCGCCTACGCCGTCCCGGCCGCCGGACGCGACGAAGAAGCTGAGCTGGACCACGTCGGCGAGTGGCGTGAGCTGCACGAGAACGTCTTCACCGAAGCGGCGTCCGGTGGGCTGGAGGAGAACTTCACCGGCTGGAACTCCAGCTACGACGGAACCGAGATCCCCCTCGGCGAGATGCGCGAGTGGCACGCGGCGACGATCCAGCGGATCCAGGCACTCCAGCCGAAGCGGGTCCTGGAGATCGGCGTCGGCAGCGGGCTCATTCTCTCCCGGATCGCGCCGGACGCCGAGGAGTACTGGGGTGTCGACCTCTCCGAGCGGGCCATCGCCAACCTCCGGCGGGAACTCGCGGCGACACCGTTCGCGGACAAGGTCCACGTCGCGGCCCGGCCGGCGCACGACCTTGGCGACCTGCCGGACGAGCCGTTCGACACGGTGATCATCAACTCCGTCGCGCAGTACTTCCCGAGCGTCGACTACCT
This sequence comes from Amycolatopsis sp. NPDC051371, assembly GCF_040682155.1. Lineage (NCBI taxonomy): Bacteria > Bacillati > Actinomycetota > Actinomycetes > Pseudonocardiales > Pseudonocardiaceae > Amycolatopsis > Amycolatopsis sp. NPDC051371. The sequence continues at coordinate 46,504 of NZ_JBFBAG010000038.1, read as the reverse complement.
CGCCGAGGTCATCCGCACGGCGGCCGCGCGGGTCCGGCCGGGCGGCGTGATCTTCCTGGGCGACATCCGGAACCTGCGCTCGCTGCGGGCGTTCCGGACGGCGACCGAGCTGCGGCACGGCCGTCGTGACGCGGCCGCGGTCGACCAGGCGATCGCCCGTGAAGGCGAACTCGTGCTGGATCCGGACTTCTTCACGGCCCTGGCCCGTCAGCTCGACGGCTTCGACGACGTCGACCTGTGGGTCAAACGCGGCGAGGCGCACAACGAACTGACCCGGCACCGGTACGACGTCGTCCTGCGGAAGGCGCCCAAGCCCGGACCGCTCGACGAAGAGGTCGTCAACTTCGACTCGCTGTCCGAGCTGGAGCGGATCCTGGCAGCACGTCCGGCGCGGGTGCGCGTCACCGGCGTCCCGAACGCCCGCCTGTCCGGCGAGCTGGCGGCGGTCGCCGCGCTGGCCGAGGGTGATGCCGAGGCCGCGTTGTCCGCTTTGGACAGTGAACCGTCCGGAGTGGACCCCGAGACACTGCAGGAACTCGGTGCCCGCCTGGGCTACCGGGTGTTCCCGACCCTCACGGCGCACGGGGGCGTCTTGGAGGTCGTGTTCACCACCGGTGAGCCGACGCGGATCCACCGGGGCAAGCCGGTCCGGGCCGCGCTCGCCACGCTGGGCAACCACCCGGCCGGGCAGCGCGACACCAGCGCCCTCGTCTCGGCCCTGCGGGCCCACGTCCTCGACCGGCTGCCGCAGTACATGGTGCCGTCGGCGTTCGTCGTCCTCGACCGGCTGCCGCTGCTCGCCTCCGGCAAGCTCGATCGACGGGCGCTGCCGAGCCCGGACAAGCAGGCCGTCACCGCCGGCCGGGCGCCGCGAACCCCGGTCGAGGAAGTCCTCTGCGGGCTGTTCGCCGAGGTCCTCGACGCCGCGTCGATCGGCGTCGACGACGACTTCTTCGCCGTGGGCGGGCACTCGCTGATGGCGACGCGCCTGGTCGCGCGGCTGCGCGCGGTGTTCGGCGTCGAGCTGCAGGTCCGGTCGGTGTTCGAGTCGCCGACGGTCGCCGGCCTGGCCGCCCTGCTGTCCACGTCGGACGCCTCGGTCGCCCGGCCCGCGCTGGAACGCGTCGAGCCGCGGCCGGACGTGCTGCCGCTGTCGTTCGCCCAGCAACGGCTGTGGTTCCTGCACCGCCTGGAAGGCCCATCGGCGACGTACAACATGCCGACCGCGGTGCGGCTGACCGGAGACCTCGACGTCGCCGCGTTGAAGGTCGCGCTGTCCGATGTGGTCGAACGCCACGAAGCCCTCCGCACGGTCTTCCCGGAGATCGACGGCGAAGCCGGGCAGCAGGTCCTCCACGACGTCACGATCCCGTTGCCGTCCCGCGCGGTCACCGAGACCACGCTCGTCGACGCCGTATCGGAAGCGGCCCGCACGGTGTTCGAGCTGGAGTCGGAAATCCCGCTGCGGGCCGAGCTGCTGCGGCTGGGTGCGGGCGAGCACGTCCTCGTGCTGGTGTTTCACCACATCGCGTCGGACGGCTGGTCGACCGCGCCGCTGTGGCGCGACCTCGCGACGGCTTACACCGCGCGGCAGGCCGGAGAAGCTCCGCAGTGGACGCCGCTGCCAGTCCAGTACGCGGACTACACGCTGTGGCAACGGGACGTCCTCGGCGAGCCGGTCATCGAACCGCAGCTGGCCTACTGGCGCGACGCCCTCTCCGACCTGCCCGAGCGCATCGAGCTGCCGACCGACCGGCCGCACCCGGCGGAAGCGTCCTACCAGGGCGAACAGTTCGCGTTCGGCTGGGACGCCGAACTCCACAGTGGACTCGTCGAACTGGCCCGCGCGTACGGCGCCAGCGTGTTCATGGTCGTCCACGCCGGGCTCACCGCCGTGCTCACCCGGCTCGGCGCGGGCACCGACATCCCACTCGGCACGTCCATCGCCGGCCGGACCGACCAGGCCCTCGACGACCTCGTCGGGTTCTTCGTCAACACGCTGGTGTTGCGCGTCGACACCGGCGGCGACCCGTCGTTCCGCGACCTCGTGGCGCGCGTGCGGGATCGCAGCCTGGACGCCTACGCCCACCAGGACGTGCCGTTCGAGCGACTGGTCGAAGCGCTGAACCCGGTGCGCTCGCTCGCGTACCACCCGCTGTTCCAGACGATGCTGGCCTGGCAGAACAACGCCGTCGCCGACCTCGCGCTGCCCGGCCTGACCGTCGCGGAGGAACCGGTCCGCACCGGCACCGCCCGCGCCGACCTGACGTTCTTCGTCGGCGAGCGACCCGGCAACCGGACCGGCATCCGCGGCACGGCGGAGTACAACAGCGACGTCTTCGACCGGGGGAGCGTCGAAGCGATCCTCGACCGGGTTCGGATGCTGCTGCGGGCCGTCGTCGCCGACCCGGACACCCGGATCGGCGCGGTCGACCTGCTCACCGATGCCGAGCACGACCAGCTCACCGCCGCCCCCGCGACCACCTTGCCCGCGGAGACGACGGCGGAGTTGTTCGCCGCTCAGGTGGCCCTGACGCCGGACGCCATGGCGCTGGTGTTCGGCGCCGAGCGGCTCACGTACGCGGAACTGGACACACGAGCCACGACGCTCGCCCGGGCGTTGCTCGCGCGGGGCGCCGGGCCGGAGCGGGTGGTGGCCGTCGCGCTGCCGCGGTCGGCCGACCTGGTCGTCGCCCTCCTGGCGGTGCTGAAGACCGGCGCCGCGTACCTGCCGCTGGACCTGAACCACCCGGCCGAGCGCGTCGAGCTGATGCTGACCGACGCCGCTCCGCACCTGGTCATCGCCGAAGATGGCTTCGGGGATCGGCTGGTGCGCCCGGACGAAACCGGGCCCGAACCGGTTTGGCCTTCGATCAGCCCGGACAACCCGGCCTACGTGATCTTCACGTCCGGCTCGACAGGACGCCCGAAGGCCGTCGCCGGGACCCAGCGCGCGCTGGCCAACCGGCTGCACTGGGGCCGGGATGTCGCCGAAGGCGTGCGGATGGCGAAGAGCGCGCTGACGTTCATCGACGGCTCGACCGAGCTGCTCGGCGGGCTCGTCGCGGGCGACTCGGTGGTCCTCGCCGACGACGCGACGGCCACCGACCCGCACGCGCTCGCCGAACTCGTGCGCACGTCCGGTGCCCAGGTGCTGACCGTCGTCCCGAGCCTCCTCGACAGCTTCGCTGAAGACGCCCCGGCCGACGCGTTCACCTCGGTGACCACGTGGATCACCAGTGGTGAGCCGCTTTCCGCCGCTCTCGCGGAGAAGGTGGCCCGGCGGTGGCCGTCGGCGAAGCTGGTCAACCTGTACGGCTGCTCGGAAGTCGCGGGCGACAGCTTGGCCCAGATCTGCGGGCCGGTGGCCATCGGACGGCCGGTCGCGAACACCCGCGCGTACGTTCTCGACGCGGGCCTCCGGCCGGTCCCGCCGGGCGTCCGCGGCGAGCTGTATCTGGCCGGTGCCGGGCTCGCGCGCGGCTACCTCGGCCGTCCGGCGCTGAGCGCGGAACGGTTCGTCGCCTCGCCGTTCGAGCCTGGGGAGCGGATGTACCGCACCGGCGACCTGGTCCGTCGACGCACTGACGGCGCGCTCGAGTTCCTCGGCCGGGCCGACCAGCAGATCAAGATCCGCGGCTTCCGCGTCGAGCCGGGCGAGGTCGAAGCCGTGCTGACGGCCGACGCCTCGGTCGCCCGCGCGGCCGTGATGGCGCGCTCGAACAGCTTGGTCGCCTACGTCGTGCCGTCCGGGGACAGCGTCGACCCGATCGCGCTGCGGGCCTCGCTCGCCGGGCGGCTGCCGGAATACCTGGTGCCGTCGGCGATCGTGGTGCTGCCGGAACTGCCGGTGAACGCCAACGGCAAGCTGGACCGCGCCGCGCTGCCCGACCCCGAGGTCCGAGCCTCCGGCCGGGTCGCGCGGACCCCGGCCGAGCAAGCCCTGTGCGACCTCTTCGCCGACGTCCTCGGCGTCCCGCGGGTCAGTCCTGACGACGGGTTCTTCACCCTCGGCGGGCACTCGCTGCTGGCGACGCGGCTGGTCAGCCGGATCCGGGCGCTGCTCGGCGTCGAGGTGCCGATCCGGGCGGTGTTCGACGCGCCGACCCCGGCCCGCCTGGCGGAACTGCTCGACCCGGGCCGGCAAAGCCGTCCCGCGCTGGTTCCCGCCGAGCGGCCCGAGGTGCTGCCGCTGTCGTTCGCCCAGCAGCGGCTGTGGTTCCTCGGCCGCCTCGACGGGTTGAGCGCGACCTACAACATTCCGTGGGCGTGGGAGCTGACCGGACCGGTCGACGCCGACGCGCTGCGGGCCGCGCTCGGCGACGTCGTCGCCCGGCACGAAATCCTGCGGACGATCCTCGTCGAAGACCAGGGCACACCCAGGCAGGTCGTGCTGGACCCGAGCGACGAACGCGCGCGGCCGGTACTGGTCACCGAAACGGCGGCGGACCTCGACGAGAGCGTCACCGCGGCGGCGTCGTACTGCTTCACCCTCGACGCCGAGATCCCGGTCCGCGCGACGCTCGTGTCGGCCGGGCCCGACCGGCACGTGTTCGTGCTCCTGGTGCACCACATCGCCGGCGATGGCTGGTCGCTGCCGCCGCTGAAGCGCGACCTCGACACGGCCTACGCGGCTCGTCTCCGCGGACAGCGGCCACAGTGGACACCGTTGCCCGTGCAGTACGCGGACTACACGCTGTGGCAGCGGGAGATGTTCGGCCGGGCCGACGACCCCGGCAGCCTGCTCGGCCGGCAGGCGGCGTTATGGCGGGACACCCTCACCGGGATCCCGGACGAGCTGGCGCTCCCGGCCGACCGGCCACGCCCGGCGCGGTCGACGAACCGCGGCGCCGCCGTGCCGTTCACCGTGCCCGCCGACGTCCACCGCGGACTGCGGGACCTGGCCCACGGCAGCGACACGAGCACGTTCATGGTGCTGCAGGCCGCCCTCGCGGCGCTGCTCACCCGGCTCGGCGCGGGCACCGACATCCCGCTCGGCACGCCGGTGGCCGGCCGCACCGACCACGCGCTGGAGGACCTCGCCGGGTTCTTCGTCAACACCCTGGTCCTGCGCACCGACACCGGCGGCGACCCGACGTTCCGGGAACTCCTGAACCGCGTCCGGGAGGCCGACCTGGCCGCGTACGCCCACCAGGACCTGCCGTTCGAGCACCTCGTCGAGCTGCTCAACCCAGCCCGATCCCTGGCCCGGCACCCGCTGTTCCAGGTCATGCTCGCGGTCTACCACTCGGGTTCGGAACCGGAACGGCTGCTCGGGCTGGACGCGTCCTACCGGGACACCGGGCTGCGACAGGCGAAGTTCGACCTGTCGTTCGACCTGGTCGAAACACCCGGCGGCCTCGAAGGCGATCTCGAGTTCAGCCTCGACCTCTTCGACGAGCCGACCGCCCGGACCCTCACCGAGCGCCTGGTCCGGCTGATGACGGCCGTCGTCGCCGACCCGGACCGGCCGCTGAGCCGGATCGACGTCCTCGACGCGGCCGAACGGCACCGGATCGTCGCCGAGTGGGGCCGTGGTGAGCCGCTGACGACGTCCGCGCCGACGGTGGTCGACCGGCTGGCCGCGCAGGTGGCGGCGACGCCGGGTGCGACCGCGCTGAGCGACGCTTACAGCAGTGTGACTTTCGCCGAGTTCGCGGCGCGGACCGACCGCCTGGCCCGGCGGCTCGCTTCGCACGGTGCCGGTCCCGAGAAGGTCGTGGCGCTCGTGTTGCCGCGGTCCGCGGCGGTCGTCGAGGCGATCTTCGGTGTGTTCAAGGCGGGCGCGGCGTACTTGCCGGTGGACCCGGACCAGCCGGCGGACCGGATCGCCGCGATCCTCACCGACTCCGGTGCTTCGCTGGTGCTGACCAGCCGTGCGCTCGCCTCGCCGGTTCCCGGGGCGCTCTTCGTCGAGGACATTGTGGACACTCCGGCGGCGCTGACCCCGCCGTCGCCCGCGAACCCGGCGTACGTGCTCTACACGTCCGGCTCCACGGGCAAGCCGAAGGGCGTGGTGATCCCGCATTCCGGGCTGGTGAACCTGTTCCACAGCCACCGCGAGACGCTCTACCGCCCGGCAGTCGCGGCGGCGGGCGGTCGGCGGCTGCGGGTCGGGCACGCGTGGGCGTTCTTCTTCGACGCGTCCTGGCAGCCGCAGCTGTGGTTGCTCGACGGGCACGAGGTGCACGTCGTCGACGACGACACGCGCCGCGACCCCGATCGGCTGGCCGCGGTGGTGCGTGACCGCGGGCTCGATTTCCTCGAGCTGACGCCGTCGCACTTCGCGCAGCTGGCCGCGGCCGGCGTCGTCGAAGACGGGAAGTGCGCGCTGGGAGTCGTCGGCGTCGGTGGCGAAGCGGTGTCCCAGACGCTGTGGGAGTCGCTGCGGTCGATGCCGGGCACCGAGGCGTACAACCTCTACGGCCCGACCGAAGCCACCGTGGACGCGCTCGTCGGCCGGTTCGCCGACGCGGACCGGCCGGTGGTCGGGCGTCCGGTGCACAACGCCCGCGCGTACGTCCTCGACGGCGGCCTGACCCCGGTCCCGGCCGGCGTGCCCGGCGAGCTGTACCTGGCCGGCGCCGGACTGGCCCGCGGCTACCACCAGCGTCCCGCGCTCACCGCCGACCGGTTCGTCGCCGACCCGTTCGGGCCGCCGGGGGAGCGGATGTACCGCACCGGCGACCTCATGCGGTGGCGGCCCGACGGGCAGCTCGAATACCTCGGCCGCACCGACGACCAGGTCAAGATCCGCGGCTTCCGGATCGAGCCGGGTGAGATCGAGGCGGCGCTGACCCGGCACGACGACGTCGAGCAGGCGCTCGTCGTCGTCCGGGAGGACCGGGACAAGCGGCTGATCGCCTACACGACCCCGGCGACGGCGGATCCGGCGCGGCTGCGGGAGTTCGTGGCCCGGTCGCTGCCGGAGTACATGGTGCCCGCGGCGATCGTCCCCCTCGACGCCTTCCCCGTGACGCCCAACGGGAAGCTCGACAGGGCGGCGCTTCCGGCGCCCGAGTTCGAAACCCGCGGCCGGGCGCCCGAAACACCCCTGGAGAAGACCCTCTGCGAAATCTTCGCGGAGGTCCTGGACGTCGACGCGGTGGGCGCCGACGACGACCTGTTCACCCTCGGCGGGCATTCCATGCTGCTGGTGGTCCTGCGCAACCGGATCACCGAACGGCTCGGGACCGAGCTCCCGATCGCCGAGTTCTTCCGTACCCCCACGGCAGCCGGACTCGCCGCGCTGCTGACCCGAGACACGAGGTAGACGTGCACCGCACCCTGATGAACGCCAAGATCCACCGCGCCACCGTCACCCAGGCCGACCTGCACTACGTCGGCTCGCTGACGATCGACGCGGACCTGATGGCCGCCGCGGACATCGTCGAAGGCGAGCGGGTCCAGGTCGTCGACATCACCAACGGCGCCCGCCTGGAGACCTACGCCATCACCGGCGAACCGGGCTCCGGTGTCATCGGCGTCAACGGCGCCGCGGCGCACCTCGTGCACCCCGGCGACCTCGTCATCATCATCACCTACGCCCAGGTCGACGAGGTCGAGCGCGCGCGGCACCGGCCGCGCGTGGTGCACGTGGACGCCGACAACCGCCAGGTCCACCTGGGACACGACCCGGCCGAGCCGGTGCCCGGCGCGGAAGCCCAGCTCTCGGGCCGGAATTGACGCAGGTGGGGGTGGACACAGGTAGGTCGCGACTGTTGCTTTCGACAGCCTCACCTAAATAAGGTGTGCCTATCCTAAAAAATGGCTGGCGAGAGGTTCTCATGTCCGTGTTTCAAGGCGGTGCCGGGCTCAGCCGGCGTGGATTCCTGATCGGCACCGGCGGGCTGGCCGCGGCCGCGGCACTCACCGCGTGCGGCAGCGGCGACGACAAGGCCGCCCCGGCGTCCTCGGGCCCCTGGGAGTTCACCGACGACCGCGGGCAGAAGGCCTCGCGCGACCAGCGTCCGACCCGCGTCGTGGCCTACGTCAGCTCCGCCGCCGCGCTGTGGGACTACGGCGTCCGCCCGGCCGGCGTGTTCGGCCCGCAGAAGACGGCCGACGGCGGCAAGGAGATCCAGGCCGGCAACATCGACCTGAACGCCGTGACGTCGATCGGCAACGCGTGGGACGACTTCAGCATGGAGAAGTTCGCCGCGACCAAGCCGGACCTGGTGATCACCGGGCTCACCGGCGCCAAGCCGACCGACCTGTGGGTGCTCAAGGACGACCTCGGCCCCAAGGTGCAGCAGATCGCGCCGATCGTCGCGATGTCGGAGTACAAGGTCACGCTGCCGAAGGTGATCGAGCGCTACGAGCAGCTCGCGCTGGCGCTCGGCGGTGACGCGAACTCCGACGTCATCAAGAAGGGCAAGGACGACTTCCGGAAGGCGTCCGACGACCTGAAGGCGGCCATCAAGGCCAAGCCCGGCCTCAAGGTCCTGGTCGTGTCCAGCGACAAGGACAACCTGTACGTCTGCAAGCCGGAGTTCTTCGCGGACCTGGCGTACTACCGGGACCTGGGCCTGGACATCATCAACGGCGCCGGCACGGACGACTACTTCGAGACGCTCAGCTGGGAGCAGGCCGGCAAGTACCCGGCGGACCTGATCCTGACCGACAGCCGCACGTACGCGCTGTCGCGCCCGCAGCTGGCGGCGATCCCGACGTGGGCGCAGCTGCCCGCGGTCAAGGCGAACCAGCTCGCCGACTGGTCGACCGAACCCCGGTTCAACCCGGTGCTCGCGGCCCCGGTCATCCAGAAGCTGACCGAGGTCGTCAAGGGCGCCCGCACCGACATCACCGCCTGAGGAGGCCTCGCATGACGAACCCGTTCGAAGACCCGTCCGGTACCTACCTGGTGCTGGTCAACGCGGAGAACCAGCACAGCCTGTGGCCGGAGTTCGTGGAGGTGCCCGCCGGCTGGACGGTCGCCTTCGGCCCGTCGGGCCGCCAGGAGTGCCTGGATCACGTGGAAGCGAACTGGACGGACATGCGGCCGAAGTCCCTGGCCGATGCCATGGACAACTGACCCTTCTCCGAGAAAAGCGCCGGGAGCAGCTCGCTCCCGGCGCTTTTCGCGTGTTCGGAGTCAGGCGCGCTGGCCCGACCAGGCCGCCCAGAGTGTCGCGTACTGGCCACCGGCGGCGACCAGCTCGTCGTGCGTGCCGGTCTCGACGACCGCGCCCGCGTCGAGGACCACGATCCGGTCGGACGCCGCCGCCTGGGTCAGGCGGTGGGCCACCACCAGCGCCGTCCGGCCTTCGAGGGCGGCCGCGGCCGCCGACTCCAGGACCCGGGAACCGGCGCTGCCGGCCTCCGCCGTGGCTTCGTCGAGGATCGCGATCGGCGGGTCGGCCAGCACCAGCCGGACCAGGGCGAGCTGCTGCGCCTGGGTCACCGTCAGCTGGTGGCCGCCTTCGCCGACCACGGTGGCCAACCCGGACGGCAGACTGTCCACCCAGGACAGTGCGCCCACCTTCGCCAGCGCGGCCCGCAGCTCCGCGTCGGACGCCGACGGGCGCGCGAGACGGAGGTCTTCGGCCAGCGGGCCGGCGAAGACGTGGACCTCCTGGCTGATCAGCGCGACGCTCCGGCGGGTCGCCTCGGGTCCCAGCTCGTCCAGGGACACCCCGCCGAGCGTCACCGAACCCGAGGACGGCCGGTGGATCCCGGCGATCAGCTTGGCCAGCGTCGTCTTCCCGGCCCCGCTCGCTCCGACCAGCGCCACCCGCTCGCCGGGCGCGACGCCGAGGTCGACGTCGCGCAGCACCGGGTGACCGTCCACATAGGAATACCCCGCCCCCGCCGTCTTCACCGACGCGTCCACCGGCCGCGCCGGCTGCGAAGGCGACTCCTCGGCGGGCAGGTCCGCGACGCCGATCAGCCGCGCGAGGCTGGCCGCGGCCGCCTGCGCGTCGTCGACCAGGGCCAGCGCCGTCGTGATCGGCCCGAACAGGCTGTGGAAGTACAGCGCCGCGGCCGTCGCCACGCCGACCGTCACCGCGTCCGCCCCGACCAGCAGGAATCCCACAGCCAGCACGGCCGACAGCCCGACGAACTCCGCCAGGTTGAGCCGCGCGTAGAACCGCGTCACCAGCCGGATCCCGCGCAGGGCCAGGTCGACGGCCGTGTCGGAGCGCTGCCGCACCCGGTCCAGGTGCGTGTCCGCCAGCCGGAACGCGCGGACGGTCTTCGCGCCGCCGATCGTGTCCAGCAGCTGCTGCTGTTGCGCGCCGACGGCCTCGCGCTGGCTCGCGTAGAGCGGCTTCGCGCGCGGCACGTACCACCGCACGGTCCACAGCTGGATCGGCACGGCGACCAGCGCGGCGAGCAGGAACCGCCAGTCCAGTACGGCCAGCGCGCCGAGCGTCAGGACGACCGTCAGCACCGAGCGGCCCAGCTCGGGCAGCGCCTGCCGGACGCCTTCCGCGACGACCGAGACGTCGTTCGTCACGCGGGTGGTCAGATCGCCGGACCCGGCGCGCTCGAGCTGGTCGAGCGGCAGCCCGAGCGCCCGCTCGACGAAGCGTTCGCGCAGCTCGGCCAGGATCGTCTCGCCCAGCCGTGCGACCAGCGACACGCCGATGGCGGTCGCGATGGCCTGTCCGATCGCGACGAGGACCAGCTCGACGACCGGCGTGAGCAGGTCGGCCGCCGGCCGTCGCGTCGCGACGAGGTCGACGACCCGGCCGAGCAAAGGTGCGGTGAGCAGCCCGATCGCCGTGGCCGCGACCAGCATCGTGAACGCGGCCGCGGCGCGGCCCTTCGACCGGCCGACGAGCTCGCCGACGACGGCGCGGATCCGGCGGCCGTCGGCCACGGGGAGGAGTTCGCGGGTCATGACAGCACCGCCGCCCGGTAGTCGGCGCGACCGGCGAGCTCGGCGTGGCTGCCTTCGCCCGCGATCCGCCCGTCGTCGAGGAGGACGACGCGGTCGGTCGCGGCGAGCAGCGCCGGGCTGGTGGTCACGAGGATGGTCGTGCGGCCACGCCGCAGTTCGGCCAGGCCCGCGGCGATGCGGGCCTCGGTGACGGTGTCGACGGCGGTCGTCGGGTCGTGCAGGACGAGCACCGGCGCGTCGACGGCGAGCGCGCGGGCGAGCGCGACCCGCTGGCGTTGCCCGCCCGACAGCGACCGCCCGCGTTCGGAGACTTCGGTCGCGACGCCGTCGGGCAGCGCGCCGGCCACCTCGTCGACGGCGGCCGCGGTCAGCGCTTCTTCGCTGAGCGGCCCGGTTTCGAAGTTTTCGGCGACGGTCCCGGCGAACAGGTCCGCGTCGTGCGCGGCCACCAGCACCACTTCGCGGACCCGGCTCGGGTCCACAGTGGACAGATCGACCGCGTCGACCGACACCGAGCCTGCCGCGGGGTCGGCGGCGCGGCCGAGGCAGTCCAGGAGGTCGGTCGCGGCGGCCGGGTCGGTGGCGACGACGCCGAGCAGCTCACCCGGGCGGGCTTCGAAGTCGACGTCGCGCAACGCGCCCCGGCCGAGCGCGGACAGTCGGACGTGCCCGGCGGCGGGCGTCGGGAGCGTCGCTTCACCGGTGCCCACTGCGGGCGGTGCGTTCAGCACGTCGGCGATGCGCGCGGCCGACGCGCGGCCCTGCGCGAGCTCGCCGTTGACCCACGAGAAGATCGAGAACGGCGTGATCAGGTACTGCGCCAGGCCGACCGCGGCGACGAGGTCACCGACGCTGATGTCGCCCGCCGCCGCGAGGTTCCCGCCGACGAGCGCGACGACGGCGATGAAGATGCCGGTCAGCGCGAGCAGCGCGCCGTTGTGCCAAGCCTGGGCGCGCGCCGCGCGCAGGGTGGCCTTGAGCGAATCCTGGCTGGTGCGGCGGTAGCGGTCGACGGCGGCGCGTTCGGCACCGACGCCCTTGAGCACGCGCAGCCCGGCGACGAGGTCGGTGGCGATGCCGGAGGCGAAGGCGGATCGCTCTTGCTCGGCTTCGCTGCGGCGTTCGAGAGGCTTGCCGATCAGGTGCGCCAGGTACAGCATCGGCGGCGTGCCGAGCAGCACGAGCAGGCCGAGGGGGATGCTCATGGTCAGCAGCACGACGGCGCTGACCAGCAGTCCGGCCAAGCCGGCGACGCCGAACGGCAGGACGCCGTTGACCTGGCCGACGCGCTTCGCGTCGGACGTCCCGATGCTGACGAGCTCGCCCGCGAGGTTGCCCGCCTCGGCCCCGCCGCCGGGGTGCAGCACACGGCGTCCGACGTCGAGGCGCAGGTCGTGGGCGGCGCGTTCGGCGGCGCGCTCGCCGAAGCGGGCGCCGAGGCGGTAGCTGGTCGACAGCGCGGCGAAGAGTACGCCCAGCACCGCCAGCCAGAAGATCAGCGTGCCTGCCGAGCCACCCGCGACGGCCTGGTCGATCACCACGCCGATCACCACCGGTACCAGCGCTTCGCCGCCCTGGTGGCACGACGTCAGCAGCGCCGCGAGGGTCACCGATCGTCGTTGCCCGGTGATCGAACGGCGGAGGACTTCCCGTCCGGTCGTGCTCACCCGCGCCTCCCTGTCCTGTCGTGGGATAGGTAAGGCTAGTCTAAGTAAAGGAGTTACGGGAGCACGGTCGGCTTCGTCTCATTTCCCTCGGTCGCCGGCTCTCCGAAGCGGGCCAGGGCGAGCGCGGCGGCCACGGCGAGGACGAACCCGGCGATCGCGACGACCGCGAACCCGGGGCGGGTCCGGTCGCCGAGGACGAACACGCCGACCAGCGACGGGAAGACCGTTTCGCCGAGGACCATCATCGCGGTGCTCGTGGTGACGCTGCCGCGTTGCAACGCCGTCGCGTAGAACAGCATCGCCATCCCGCCCGCGACGGCCACGGTGTAGGTGGCCGGGTCGGTGAGCAGGTCCAGCGGGGCGAGGCTGGGGATGATCCGCCCGGCGATGGCGACGACACCGAAGCTGAGCCCGGCGACGAGCCCGAGCGCGGGCGTCCTGATGCGCCGGCTCGCCTTCCCGGCCGCGATCCCGGCGCCGGCCAGCACGACGACCGCGCCGATCAGGCCGAGCCGGAAGCCGAGCCCGACCGGGTCGGAGCCCTCGCTCTCCGCGGCCGCGCCGAGCAGGCCGAGCCCGGCGCACACGACGGCGACGGCCGCCCACTCCCGGTTGCCGAGCCGGACCCCGAGGAACCGGGCGGCGACGGCGGTCACGGCGAGGCTCGCGGCGAGCGCGGCCTGCACGACGAACAGCGGCAGGACGTGCAGAGCGGCGATCTGCGCGACGAACCCGAGGACGTCCAGCGCGAGGCCGACCACGAACTTCCACTGGCCGAGGACGCGGACGAGCAGCTTCGGATCGACACCGTCGGCGCCGGTGTCTTCGGTCGCCTGGGCGGCGACCGACTGCATCACCGAAGCCACGCCGTACGCGATCGCCGCGCCGAGGGCGCACAAAAGTCCCCACCACATGGCGATCACTCTATTTTGTCGGACCTGTGGGGTACGTTCCGGTCATGTCGAACACGAGTTCGAAGACGCGGCGCGCCTGGCCGGCCCGGCTGGCGTGGGACGAGTTGAGCCTGCAGCTGGACTTCCTGCAGTTCCTCCGGGCGACGGCGGTGAACAAGCTGGCCGGGTTGTCGGTCGAGCTGGCCGCGGCGACACCGTTCTCGACGTCGCCGCGGCTGAGCGCGATGGGAGCGGTGAAGCACCTGACGGCGGTCGAGCGGTGGTGGCTGTCGATCGAGGCCGGGGGAGCGGACCTGCCGTCGCTGTGGGCGGGGTCTCCGGATCCGAGCTGGGATCTGAGTCCGGACGACACGCCGGCATCGGTGGTGGCGGCGTACAAGGCCGAGTGGGCCCGGTCGGAGAAGTCGTTGCGCCGGGTGGGGCCGGACGACCGGACGCGGCGGCGGTCGGAGTTCACGGTCCGGTGGGTGGTGGCGCACGTCGTGCAGGAGACGGCTCGGCATGTGGGGCATTTGGACCTGCTGCGGGAGCTGGCCGATGGAGAGGTGGGTGAATGAGAAATCCGCGTGACAAGCCCGGCTAACCTGGGTTCGTGGCCGTCGTTGCGGAGTGCCGCCGATTTACCGGCCCCCTGGCCCTTCGCGGGTGCCAGTGGGGTTCCGGTGCCACGTCCGCGTTCGGTGTTGCCTGAACGGCATCGTCGTGCGGTGACCTGACTGCGCGCCGCCGAGAACCTCGTCTGGTGTCCGGGTCAGGGGGAGCACCTTCGCTCACCCATCCCCTTGACCCAGGAGGCCCTGCCATGCCCGAAACACTCACCCCCACCCAGCTCACCCGCGACCTCGCCATCCGCGACCTCACCGATCCGGCCAGCGGCTCGCACGCCATCCAGCTCGTCGTCGAGCGGGCCGTCGCCGCCGTCCAAGGATCGCGCACCGAAGTCCGGTGGTGGCCGGGGGATCGGATCGTCACCGTCGCCGACAACTACGACAACCTCGGCTACGACCGCGCCGACGTCACCCGCGACGCGCGCTACACCCGCTACGTCGACGCGGACCACGTGCTGCGCAGCCATTCCAGCGCCCTGGTTCCCGCCGCGCTGCGGGCGCTCGAAGCGTGCCCGGCCGACGACGTCCTGCTCGTCTGTCCCGGCATCGTCTACCGGCGCGACAGCATCGACCGGCTGCACACGGGCACCCCGCACCAGCTCGACCTCTGGCGGATCACGCGCACGACGAAGCCGGACCTCGACCGGCTCGTGGAGGGCCTCGTCACCACGCTCCTGCCAGGACGCCGATGGCGGCTCGAACCCCGCCGCCAGCCGTACACAGTGGACGGTGCCCAGCTCGACGTCCGGCACCGCGGCGAGTGGGTCGAGATCGCCGAGTGCGGCCTCGCCCACCCCGAGGTCCTCGCTCGGGCCGGGCTCAAAGCAGGGTGGTCCGGACTGGCCCTCGGCATGGGTCTCGACCGGATGCTGATGCTGCTGAAGGACATCCCGGACATCCGGCTCCTGCGGTCACCGCACCCGGCCGTCGCCGCGCAGCTCGCCGACCTCGCGCCGTACCGCCCGGTCTCGGCCCTGCCGCCGGTGCGCCGCGACCTCTCGATCGCGGTGGCGCACGACGACCGCGCGGAGGACCTCGGGGATCGCGTCCGCACCGCCCTCGGTGATGACGCCGACGTCGTCGAGTCGGTCGAAATCCTTCAGGAGACGCCGTGCTCGCAGCTGCCACTCCAGGCGCTGGCCCGGCTCGGCGCGACCGAGGACCAGAAGAACCTCCTGGTCCGGCTGGTGCTGCGTCCGCTGGACACGACTCTGTCGGACGCGGAAGCGAACGTCCTGCGCGACCGGGCCCATGCCGCACTGCACCAGGGGTCAGGCTCGCAGCCCCCGGAGCGCGAGCGCGGCGAAGCGACGTGAAGCGAGAACACGCGCCGCCGGTGACGGCGCCTGGAGGCCGCTGTTGGCCATGAGGATGAGGACCACGTCGTCCAGGACGACGTCGGGGCGCACGTACCCGGCCTCTTGCGCGCGGCGGACCAGCTCGGCGATCGACCGCAACGCCCGTTCGCGGTCCGCGGCGAAGTCGATCGCGTGCGGGAACGCCGACGTGAAGGCCGCGGTGAACCCCCGGTCGCGCGCGTGCAGCTCGCAGAGCTTCTCGACCACCGAGGCGAAGCCGCGCCACGGATCGGGATCGGCGAGCCCCTCGTCGACGATGGCGTAGCACGCCCGCATCTGGTCCGTGAACGCCGCGGTGACCAGCAGTTCCTTGGTCGGGAACCGGCGGTACAGGGTGGCCGGCCCGACCCCGGCGCGCCGGGCGATCTCCCGCATCGGTACGTCCAGGCCGTCGGTGGCGAACACCGCGCGGGCCGCGTCGAGGATGCGCTCGCGGTTGTCGCGGGCGTCGGAGCGCAAGAGGTGAGGCAACTGATCGGCCACGCTCTCACTTTAGCCAACCGGACGCCGGCGTCCACTACCGTCGGACCCATGAAAGCAGTTGCGGTACAAGCGTTCGGCGGTCCTGAGGGACTGGCGGTCATCGACGTCCCGGTCCCTGAGCCGGCCGAGGGACAGGTGCTGGTCGCCACCGAGGCGATCGGCGTGGGCGGCGTCGACGCCGTGATCCGCAGCGGCGCCCTCGCCGCGTACGGGTTCCGGGACGGGCACATCCTCGGCGGCGAGATCGCGGGCACGGTGACCGCGGTCGGCGACGGCGTCGACCCGTCGTGGGCCGGCCGGCGCGTGTGGGCCTTCACCGGCGTGGGCGGCGGGTACGCCGAGCAGGCGGTCGCCCCGGCCGAGACGCTCGTCCCGCTCCCGGCGACGACGTCGGCGGTCGACGCGGTGACGCTCGGCAGCTCCGGCGCCGTGGCCCACTTCGGCCTGCGTCACGCCCACTTCGCCCCGGGCGAGTCGGTGCTGGTCCGCGGTGCGGCGGGCGGCCTCGGGATCATGACGGTCCAGCTCGCCGCCCGGGCCGGGGCCGGCGCGATCGCGGTCACGACGTCGTCGCCCGAGCGCGCCGATCGCCTGCGCGAGCTGGGCGCGACTCGCGTGCTGGACCGTGCCGGCGAAGGCACGGCGGACACCTACGACGTCATCATCGACATCGTCGCGGGTCCGGAGCTGCCGTCGTTCTTCGCCAAGCTGAACCCGAACGGCCGCCTGGTGGCGATCGGCGCGGTCGCCGGCGACCCACCCGCGGACTTCGGCAAAGCAATGTTCACGGCCTTCCAGAAGTCGCTGTCGTTCGCGACCTTCAGCGCGAACACCGTCCCGCGGGCCGACCGGAGCGCGGTGACCGCGGAGCTGTTCGTCGCGGCGACGCGCGGCGAGCTGACCGCCGTCGTGCACGAGGTCCTGCCGCTGGAGCAGGCGGTACTGGCGCACCGGATGATGCAGGCCGGCGAGGTGTTCGGCCGGCTGGTCCTCACACCGTCGAGGTCGTAGGGCGAGGGCCCGTAGGGTGTGGCCATGGCAGATCGGCTCTACTTCCGGCAGCTGCTCGCCGGGCGGGACTTCGCCGTCGGCGACCCGGTCGCGACGCAGATGGTGAACTTCGCCTACCTCATCGGCGACCGGGACACCCGGGAAGCGGTGATCGTCGACCCGGCCTACGCCGTGCAGGATTTGCTCGGTGTCCTCGAAGCCGACGGCATGCGGCTCACCGGCGTGCTGGCCACCCACCACCACCCCGACCACGTCGGCGGCGAGATGATGGGCTTCTCACTGCCCGGGATCGCCGAGCTGCTCGCGCTCCAGCCGGTGCCGATCCACGTCAACAGTGCCGAGACCGAGTGGGTCCGCCGCGTGACCGGGGTCGAGAACACCGATCTGCGCGCGCACGACCACGACGACGTCCTCGAGGTCGGGGCCGTCCCGATCCGGATGCTGCACACCCCCGGCCACACGCCCGGCAGCCAGTGTTTCCTCGTCGAGGACAAGCTCGTCTCCGGCGACACGCTCTTCCTGGAAGGCTGCGGCCGCACCGACTTCCCCGGCGGCGACGCCGAAGAGATCTACCGCAGCCTGCAGGCCCTCGCCGGCCTGCCGGGCGACCCCGTCGTGTACCCCGGGCACCAGTACTCGGCCGAACCGTCGGCCGCGCTGTCCGACGTCAAGCGCACCAACTTCGTCTACCGGCCGCGGTCGCTCGACGAATGGAAGGTCATGTTCGGCGGCTGATCAAGGGCGTTCCACGGGGTGAAACCCCGCGATTTCACGGACTGGGCACCGATTGACTTTGCCTGCCCGGGGCTCGAATGTCGGGACCACGCAATCCCGAACATCCCCGTCCCCGGGAGAAATCCGTGTCGATTTCCACCACGGGCGTGCTTCCGCGCGCCCGCAACCGCGTCGAAGGACCGCCGCGCCGGACCGTGCGCCGGCTCGACCTGCGGCGCTGGATCAGCCCGGTGGTGCTCGTCGCCGCCTGGCAGGTCGCCAGCGCCACCGGCGTCCTGCCGCCCGACAAGCTCAGTTCACCGTGGACGGTCGTCCAGGCCGGGATGGAAGTCGCCCGCAGCGGCGAACTCGGGACCGCCTTCGCGGTGTCGCTCGGCCGCGTCGGCGCCGGGTTCGCCCTCGGCCTGATCGCCGGCGTGGTGCTGGGCATCGTCTCCGGGCTGTCCCGCTGGGGTGAGGCGCTGGTCGACCCGCCCGTGCAGATGCTGCGCACGCTGCCGTTCCTCGGCCTGATCCCGCTGTTCATCCTGTGGTTCGGCATCGGCGAGGAAACGAAGATCGTGCTGGTCGCGCTGGGCGTGGCCTTCCCGCTCTACCTCAACGTCCACTCGGGAATCCGCGGCGCCGACCCCAACCTCGTCGAAGCGTCGCGGGCGCTCGGTTTCAGCCGCGCGGAACGGCTTTGGCACGTCGTCCTCCCCGGCGCGTTGCCGCAGGCGCTCGTCGGGCTGCGGCAGTCGCTCGGTCTTGCGTGGCTCGCGCTCATCGTCGGCGAGACGGTCAACGCCGACGCCGGGGTCGGCTACCTCATCAACAACGCGCGCGAATTCCTGCGCACCGACGTCGTGGTCGTCGGCCTCGTCCTGTACGCCCTGCTCGGCCTGGTCACCGACGCGCTGGTCCGGCTGCTCGAACGGAAGGTGCTGCGGTGGCGAACCCGGTAGCCGAGGTCCGTGACCTCACGAAGCGGTTCGGCGACCGGACCATCCTCAGTGGACTCGACCTGACCGTCGAGCGCGGCGAGTTCGTCGCCCTGCTCGGCCGCAGCGGCTCCGGCAAGTCGACGCTCTTGCGGGTCCTCGCCGGGCTCGACGACGACGTGGCCGGTAAAGCGACGGTGACCGGGACCGTCTCGGTCGCCTTCCAGCAGCCGCGGCTGCTGCCGTGGCGGAAGGTCTGGCGCAACGTCGTCCTCGGCCTGCGCCAGGACGGCGTCGCGAAGTCCCGCAACCGCGCGCTCGCGGAGAAGGCACTGGGCGAGGTCCACCTGGCCGACCACGCCGACGACTGGCCGCTCACGCTCTCCGGCGGTGAGGCCCAGCGGGTGTCGCTGGCCCGCGCCCTGGTGCGCGAACCCGATCTGCTCCTGCTCGACGAGCCGTTCGGCGCGCTCGACGCCCTCACCCGGATCGCGATGCACGGGCTGGTCCAGGACCTCTGGCGACGTCATCAGCCGGGCGTGCTGCTGGTGACCCACGACGTCGACGAGGCCCTGCGGCTCGCCGGCCGGGTCCTGGTGCTCGACGGCGGGCGGATCGTCGCCGAGCACCGGCCGCGCGAAGCCGACCACGACGACCTCCGCCGGCGCGTGCTGGCGGACCTGGGAGTGACCGAAGATGCAGTGGCGTAGCGGAATCACCGTTGTCGCGGCGGCGCTGACGCTGGCCGGGTGCGGCTCGGCGACCAGCGCCGATCAGGCGGCCGTGCCGGGCCCGGTGAGCGCGGCGGACCTGGCGAAGGTGACGCTCAAGGTCGGTGACCAGAAGGGCGGCGTCAAGTCGCTGCTCACCGCCGCGGGCCTGCTGGACGGGACGCCGTACAAGGTCGAATGGGCGACGTTCACCTCGGGGCCGCCGCTGCTCGAAGCCGCGTCGGCCGGGGCGATCGACACCGGTCGCGTCGGCAACACGCCGCCGATCTTCGCGGCCGCGGCGAAGGCGAAGATCAAGGTGATCAGCGTTTCGCGCAGCAACGTCGAGCGGGAGGCCGTCCTCGTGCCCCCCGGCTCGCCGCTGCAGAACGTCGCTGCCCTGAAGGGCAAGACGATCGGCGTCGCCAAGGGCACCTCGGCCCACGGCCAGCTGCTGAACACCCTGCACAACAACGGACTGTCCACCAAGGATGTGAAACTGAACTTCCTGCAGCCGTCCGAGGCCTACGCGGCCTTCACCCAGCACACGATCGACGCGTGGGCGATCTGGGACCCCTACACCGCGCAGGCCCAGCTCGAAGCCCACGCCCGGGTCCTGGCCGACGGCCGCGGTGCCTCGAACGGCCTCGGCTTCCTGACCGCGAGCACCGCGGCGCTGGCCGACCCGGGGCGGAACTCGGCGCTGCGCGACTTCGCCGTCCGGGTCGTCAAGGCGCAGAAGTGGGCGGACACGCACCGGACGGAGTGGGCGCAGGCGTGGGCCAAGGAGACCGGGCTGAAGCCCGAGGTGGCGCAGAAGACCGTCGACGCCGGGCGTGACCTGCCGATCCCGCTGGACGACGCCGTGGTGGCGTCCGAACAGCAGCTCGCGGACGCCTTCACCGACGAGAAGACTCTGCCGGGCAAGGTGGACTTCGCCGCGTTCGCCGACCGGCGGTTCGCCCCTGATTTGGATCAGGCGAGGAGCAACGGATGAGCATCAGTCTGCACTGGTTCCTGCCCACCAGCGGCGACGGCCGCACGATCGTGGAACGCTTCCACGCCAACCGGTCCGCGGGCCCGTCGGCCCAGCGCGCACCCGACCTGGACTACCTCGCCCAGGTCGCCCGCGCCGCCGAACGGCAGGGCTTCGAAGGCGTCCTGACCCCGACCGGCACGTGGTGCGAGGACGCCTGGCTGACCACGGCCGCGCTGATCCGCGAGACGACCCGGCTGAAGTTCCTGGTCGCGTTCCGCCCCGGCGTCCTCTCGCCGACGCTCGCCGCGCAGATGGCCGGCACCTTCCAGCGCCTGTCGGAGGGCCGCGTGCTGCTCAACATCGTCACCGGCGGCGACGCCGTGGAGCAGCGGCGCTTCGGCGACTGGCACGACCACGACGCCCGCTACGCGCGCACCGACGAGTTCCTCACCATCGTCCGCGGCGTCTGGTCCGGGCAGCCGTTCACCTTCGAGGGCGAGCACCTGCGCGTCGAAGGCGCGACGACGCTGGCTGCGCCCGACCCGGTGCCGCCGATCTACTTCGGCGGGTCGTCGCCGGCCGCGCTGCCGGTCGCGGCCCGGCACGCCGACGTCTACCTGACCTGGGGCGAGCCGCCCGCGCAGGTGGCGGAGAAGATCGGCAAGGTCCGCGAGCTGGCCGGCGACCGGCCGGTCCGGTTCGGCGTCCGGCTGCACACGATCTCGCGCGACACGTCGGCCGAAGCGTGGGCGGAGGCGCAGAAGCTCCTGGACGCGTTGAGCCCGGAGCAGGTCGCCAAGGCCCAAGCCCAGCTCGCGGCGAGCGAGTCGGTCGGGCAGCAGCGGATGGTCGCGCTGCACGGCGGCCGGACCGGCGGCGGCGTCCGCGGGCTGGAGATCCACCCGAACCTGTGGGCCGGCGTCGGCCTGGTCCGCGGCGGCGCGGGCACCGCGCTGGTGGGCAGCCACCGCGAGGTCGCGGACCTGATCGAGGAGTACCACGGCGTCGGCGTCACCGAGTTCGTGCTGTCCGGCTACCCGCACCTCGAGGAGGCCTACTGGTTCGGCGACGGCGTCCGGCCCGAGCTGGCCCGGCGCGGCCTGCTCAAAGAGTACTAACCCCAGCGGGTCGAGGCGTAGACGACGATGTTGTCGCGATAGGACCGTTTCGCCGCGTCGAAGCTGCCGCCGCAGGTGATCAGCCGCAGCGCGCTGCCCGGTGCGGGCCCGTAAACCGCGTCGGTCGGGAAGGCGTTCTTCGGGTAGCGCTGGACGGTGTCCACGACGAACCGGGTCTCCTGGCCGTCGGAGCGCGCGACGAACACTTGGTCGCCGTCGCGCAGGTCGCGCAACCGGAAGAACGGCGCCGGCCCGGACCGGGAGTCGACGTGCGCGGCGATCACCGCCGGCCCGGGGTCTCCCGGCACCGGGCCGGCGGCGTACCAGCCGACGTCTTCGAAGCGCGCGGGCGCCTCGAGTTCGTGGTCGCCGCCCAGCCCGAGCGGGACTAGCGCGGCCGCGTCGACGCCGATGGCGGGGATCCGCAGCCGGACCGGGCGGACGTCGGCCGCCGGAGGCAGCGGTTGCGGCCCGCTCGCCACCGGCGTCGTCGAAACCGGCGACTGAGGTGGCGCGGCGGGCTGGGCCGGGGCCGCCGAGCAGCCCGCGGCCACCAGCACCGCGACGAGCAGTACGCCGAGGTCAGCGCGCACGAGCCAGCCGGCGCCCGACCACGAACGCGGCCAGCAGCCCGGCCGCCGCGAACGCCGGCCAGAGCGGCAGATCGGACGACGACGGCGCCGTGCCGCCGCCCCCGGTCTCGACGCCGAGCTTCGGCGGCTCGGGCAGCGACCCGCCGTCGGAGATCGGGTTCGCCTTGAGCACCCCGGCGTTCTCGGTGACCAGCAGCGTCGTCGACGTGCCGGCCTTGACGTCGAGGTCGGCGGTCGACTGCACCGTGCCGCCGGTCAGCTGCAGCGGCCAGC
Source organism: Amycolatopsis sp. NPDC051371 (assembly GCF_040682155.1). Classification (NCBI taxonomy): domain Bacteria; kingdom Bacillati; phylum Actinomycetota; class Actinomycetes; order Pseudonocardiales; family Pseudonocardiaceae; genus Amycolatopsis; species Amycolatopsis sp. NPDC051371. Next base: position 24,289 of record NZ_JBFBAG010000038.1, on the reverse strand, counting down.
GGCCTTCCGGAACGTCCACATAGGACGACGTCTGGCCGTAGGCCGCGTCCTTGGCGATCGTGACGCCCGTCGGGCCCGCGACGCTGACCGGCGCGATCGCCGCCGAGCCTTCGACCACCCGGACCCGGCCCTTGCCGGCGGCCGGCGCGCTGAGGTCGTCGGTGACGAGGTCGCCCTTGAGCGTGCCGTCCGGGCCGTTCGCGAAGACCAGCAGCGAGTAGGCGCTGCGCTCGGCGACGTCGATGGTCGCCGACAGCGCGGGCGGGGTGCTGGACGCGGCGTCGGCGGGCCGCATCGACAGCGTGTACTTGCCGGGATCGAGCGAGGAGTACGGGGTGACCGCGCCGTAGCCGGCCTTGCGGATGACGACCTTCTCGGCCTGGCCGAACGGCGCGAAGTAGATGTCCACCGGCGGCACCTTGGGGGAGAGGTGACCGACCCGGATCCAGCCGACGCCCGGGCCGGGGGCGGTCGCCGCCTCGGCCGTCACCGGCGTCAGCGCGACGAGCAGGAGGGCTGCGGCGGTCAGCCCGCCGGGTCTGAGCAGGAGCTGGGGGAGAGTGCGCATCGGAAGGCCTTTCGCCGATCAGGGGGAGGAGAACGGGACGAGCAGTCCCGGGGGCGCGAACAGCGGATAGGTGACCAGCACGCCGCCGCCGGTCCGGGCGACCGACGAGGGGCGGAACAGGTCGCGCTGGCCGGTGTAGAACGCGGCCGCGCCGTCTTCGCCGCCGGTCAGCAGGACACGGCGGCGTGGTTGCCCGGCGGGGTCTTCGCCGGGGACCTCGGGGAACGCCGCGACCGCGACCGGCTGCAGGGCCGCGAGCGCGGCGATCGTCGCGATCAGCCGGGGGTCGACACGGCCCGCGCGGAGTTCGGCGGCGGCGTCCGGGGTGAAGGTGATGCGGGCCGACGCCTGGAGGGCCGCGCCGGCGTGGGCGCGCGCCGAGGACTCCGACGGTGCGGCCGGGTCGGCCGGCGGCAGGCCCAGGCGCGAGACGGTGACCCGGCGATCGCCGTCGCCGAACACCGCGGTCGCCCCGGCGTCGTCGAAGGCGGCTTCGAGGGCCGGGTAGCGGTGTCGGAGATCGGTCGCGTCGTCGGCGAAGACGGCCCATTCGGCGGGCGGGCAGGCGGCCGCGCACGCGGCGGGCGCGACGAGCATGCCGGTCGGCCAGCCGGCCTTGGCGAGTTCGGCCCAGGCGGCGTCGTCGACGAGCACGCGCGAGCCGGAAGCGTTGGCCCGCAACCACTCCTGCGCGTCGGCCATCGGGCCGCCCCGGTCGGTCGAGGGCCGCAGGGCCGGGTAGCCGTAAACCCAGCCGGCGGCGACCACCACGACGAGGACGACCGCGGCGACCGCGACGCCGGTTCCCCGCTTCGCCTCCCACCGGTGGGCGGGAACGCGCTGCCGGGTCAGCGCCTGTACGACCCCGGCCAGCAGCAACGGCGTCACCGGCAGCAGCAACGCGAGCACGGCGGTGTCCGGCACGCCCGGCACGGCCAGGGTGGCGGCGAGCAGCAGGCCGGACACCGCGAACGGCCGCAGGGACCTGACGGCCAGCGAGGCCACCAGTGCGACGGTCGACAGCACCGCCCACGCCGGGTCGAGCGCGACCCAGTCGGCGACCGACGGGCGGCCCGCGGCCGCGAGGTGCGGCCGGAGGATCCCCGCCGCCGGGCCGAACGCGATGCCGAGCCCGAGGTTGAGCAGCACCGCCACCAGCGCGGCCCGCACGGGCGCGCGCCGCACCAGCAGCCAGCCGGCGGCGGGCAGGAAGAACAGCGCCAACGGCGAGGTGAGCACCGCGGCCAGCAGGCAGACCGCGGCGAAGACGTCGTGCCGGATCCGGGCATCGGGCCTGGTCACGAGCACCAGCGCGCCCAGGGCCCAGACGACCGCCAGGTGCTCGACGACGACCAGCCGCTGCAGGCCCAGCGCCAGCGGGGACGCCGCGACCAGCAGCACCGCGGCCGCCGACGCCCACCGCGTCAAGCCGAGCCGGCGCGCCAGCACCCAGAGCAGCACGGCGCCGACGACCGCGGCGACGAGCATCGTCTCGCGGACCGCCGCCAGCGCCGTGGCCGAGCGGCCGAACGCGTCCGAGATCATCGTGTAGGCCGAGAGCTGCCACCAGCCGAACGGGCTGACGCCGGCGCCGCCGGCGTCGGTGAACGGCGTGAGGTGGCCGAGCGCGTAGGCGTGGGCGACGTTCGCGGCTTCGGCGGGCAGCGCCGGGGCCGGGGCGGCGAGGTAGAGCACCCGCAGGCCGCCGGTGAGGGCCAGCAGCGCGAGCACGATGTCGAGCGACAGCAACCGGTGTCCGGCCGCCGGCTCGAGGTGGGTCGCGGGGGAGCGGCCCGAGAACGTCGTCCCCCAGCTGTGCTGGGCCATTCGACGGATCGTAGCCGCTCCCGATCACCGGTCCAGCTCGGGACGGTTACGTCAGCCGGACGGCCTAGAGATCGTGAAAGCCTTGTCCCGCAAGATTATTTCCGACTGTCCCGAGTGGATCCGGAGAGTGTCCGGGTCAACGCGAGTGCGACCGTGCGGACGGCGGGCGCGACCCGTTCGGTCCGCATCCGGTTGGCCCAACCGGAGATCGAGACCGCGGCGACCGCGACGCCGCGGGAGTCGAGGAGTGGACTGGCGGCGCAGACGACACCGACGCCGGATTCCTCGCGTTCCAGGGCGATCCCGTCCTCCCGGACCCGGGTGAGCTGCCGGCGCAGCAGGCCCGGCGCGGTGATCGTCTTGGGGCTCATCCTGGGCAATCCGGCGTCGATCACCTGATTCACCACGGATTCCGGAGAGAAGGCGAGGATTGCCTTCCCGACTCCGGTGGCGTGCGCCGGGAACCGGCCGCCGATGCGCGACGGCAGCGTCGGCGCGTCCGGGCCGCGCAGGACGTCGAGGTAGACGACTTCGGTGCCTTCGAGGATGGCGAGGTGGACGGTGTTGCGCGTCGCCTCGCGCAGGTCGGCGAGGTACGGGCGGGCCGCTTCGACCAGTCCGCGGCGGGGTGAGGCCAGTTGGCCGATTTCGAACAGCCGGAGTCCGAGGCGCACCGCGCCGTCCTCGCGGGTGAGCAGGCCGGTGTCGGCCAGGTGGCCCACCAGCCGGTGGACCGTCGTCTTCGCGAGCCCGGTCCGGCGGGCCAGCTCGGAGACGCCGAGGGTCTCGTCACCCGGCCGGAAGGCTTCCAGGAGTGCGGCGAGCCGGGCCGCGACGAGTCCGTCGCCGCTCGCGCCGTCGTTCCGCCCAGCGGTACGCATGGGTTGAGTGTGCCCGATCTTCCCCGCCACTGTCACCAGGTCAGCGGAGGTGAGGTCAGTGGTCGTCGGCGCCCAGCACGAGCTTCACGCAGTGGGCGACGAGCCGTTCGCGCGAGACCTTCAGCGAGCCGTCGAGGTAGGCGATGAAGACGTTGCTCAGCGCGCCCACCAGCCCGACCGCGACCATCTGGCGCTCGGTTTCGTCGCCGTGGGACAGCTGCTCGCCGACGAGCGCGGCGAACACCGGCAGCAGGTGCAGGCCCCGGCGGGTCAGTGCCGGGTCGGTCAGGGGCGCGAGGAGCAGGATCCGGCCCTGGCGGGGGTCGTCGACGATCAGCTCGACGAACGCGCGCACGGCGTGCTCGGCCCGCGACGCCGGGGTCGGCGCGTCCCGCACCGCGTCGACCAGTGCTTGCCGCGCCTGCTCGCCGACGTGCTCGTAGACGGCCGCGACGAGCTCCTCGCGGTCGGCGAAGCTCTCGTAGAAGTACCGCTCGGTAAGCTTCGCGTGCCGGCAGACCGCACGGACGCTCGTCCCGGCCGAGCCCTCGGTGCCCAGCAGCTCCAGACCCGCGGAGACGAGCTGTTCGCGTCGCTGCGCCTTGCGGTCGTCCAGGGTCGTGCCCGCCCACGTGCGGCCCGGCATGGTCGCTCCTCGGTTGACTACATGTGTTGTCAGATCCTAGCCTGACAACAGCCGTAGTCAGTTCCGACTCGACGACTCGACGAGGAGAGCCGCCCATGGATGCCCCCCAACCGCTGGGCCCCGACTCGCTGACGTGGAAGTATTTCGGCGACTGGCGTGGCCTGCTCATCGCGTTGTGGGCCGGCTCGATGCAGAACATGCACCCGGGCCTCGGCGCCGGCGTCGAGCAGCACTCGCGGTTCTTCGAGGAGCGCTGGCAGCGGCTGTTCCGCTCGCTCTACCCGATCGGCGGGGTGGTCTACGACGGCCCGCGCGCGCACCGGACGGCCTTGGAGGTCCGCGGCTACCACGACCGCATCAAGGGTGTCGACGCGCAGGGCCGCCGCTACCACGCGCTCGACCCGGACACCTACTACTGGGCGCACTCGACGTTCTTCGTCAGCACGATCCTCATCGCCGACCACTTCATGGGCGGCATCGGCGAGGCGGAGAAGCGGCGGCTGTTCGACGAGCACGTCACGTGGTGGCGGATGTACGACATGACCATGCGGCCGGTGCCGGAGAGCTGGGAGGACTTCCAGCGGTACTGGAAGCACATGTGCGCCGAGGTCCTGGAGGACAACAAGGCCACCCGCGACGTCCTCGACCTGGGCGGCATCGCGAAACCGCCGTTCCTGCCGTGGCTGCCGGACCCGCTCTGGCGCCCGGTGAGCACGCTGATCGCGAAGAACTTCGTCTGGCTGACGACCGGGCTGTACGACCGCGAGATCCGCGACCTGCTGGGCCTGCATTGGACCGACCGCGACGCACGGCGGCACCGGCGGGTGGGGAAGCTGATCAACGCCGTGTTCAAGCTCGTCCCGCACGACCGCCGCTACCACCCGCGGGCCCGGGCCGGCTGGCGCCGGGTACGCGGCGAGGTGGCTCCGGACGCCGCCTTGGTCGAGACTCCACGAAGGAACCTGCCGCCGCTGTCCGAGCGGGGCAAACCCGAGCACTACGCGCCGAACGTCTAGGAGGCATTCGTGAAGCTGGGATTCCACGTCGGGTACTGGGGCAGCGGCCCGACCCCGGGGGCACTCGAAGCGGTGCTGAAGGCCGAGGAGCTCGGCTTCGACTCGGTGTGGACGGCGGAGGCGTACGGCTCGGACGCGTTCACGCCGCTGGCCTGGTACGGCTCGTCGACCAGCCGGATCCGGCTCGGCACGAACATCGTGCAGATGGCGGCGCGCACCCCGACGGCGACGGCGATGAGTGCGCTGACGCTCGACCACCTCTCCGGCGGCCGGATGGTGCTCGGGCTCGGCGCGTCCGGGCCGCAGGTCGTCGAGGGCTGGTACGGGCAGCCGTACCCGAAGCCGCTCGCCCGGACCCGCGAGTACGTCGACATCGTGCGCCAGGTGATCGCCCGCGAAGCCCCGGTGACCCTGGACGGTGAGCACTTCCAGCTGCCGTACAAGGGGGGTGCGGGCCTGGGCAAGGCGCTGAAGCCGACGGTCCACCCGCTGCGCAAGGAGATCCCGATCCACCTGGCCGCGGAGGGCCCGAAGAACGTCGCCCTCTCCGCCGAGATCGGCGACGGCTGGCTCCCGCTGTTCTTCTCACCCAAGAGCAACGCCTTCTACAAGGCGGCGCTGGAAGAGGGCTTCGCCCGTGAAGGCGCCCGGCACACCCTGGAGACGTTCGAGGTGCCGTGCTCGATCCCGGTGATCGTGCACGACGACGTCGAGGAAGCGGCGAGCTGGATCAAGCCGTCGCTCGCGCTGTACATCGGCGGGATGGGCGCGAAGAGCGTGAACTTCCACCACGACGTCTTCGCCCGGCTCGGCTACGAGGACGTGGCCGACAAGGTGCAGGAGCTGTACCTCGCGGGCCGCAAGGACGAGGCGACCGCGGCGATCCCGACGTCGCTCGTGGAGGACACGTCGCTGATCGGGCCGGCGGCGAAGATCCGGGACGAGCTGCAGGCCTGGGAGGAAACGGTGGTCACCCAGCTGCTCCTGCGCGGCGACGCGGCAACCCTGACGAAGATCGCCGAAGCGCTTTCGTGACCGCGTAGCGCGGGTCGCTCCGTGCTCCAGGTCACGACGATGGCACGATTCCCCTCGACCACTACCGGGTGCCCGCCGAGATCGAATACTCATGCGGGCACCCGGTACGCCTTCGAGGAGGACCATGGCGACGCTGTCCGGCCGGACGAGGTTCCGCTATTCGCTCGGCTCGTTCGTCACCGGGTCCTTCGGGACGGTTCCCGGCCTGGTCCTGGTCAAGTACCTGACCGACACCATGGCCGTGCCGGCCGGGTGGGCCGCCGCGATCGTCTTCGTGCCGAAGGCCTGGGACTTCTTCTTCAACCCGATCGCCGGCCGGATGTCCGACGCCGACCTGATCAAGACCGGCAGCCGGCGCCGTTTCCTACTCGTCGGCGGCATCGGTGTCGCGATCCTGTTCGCGGCGATGTTCGCCCACCCCGGCTTCGGGAGCCCGCTGCCGGACGCGCTGTACGTCGCGGTCATGTTCGCCCTCTGCGCCACGGCGTACGCCCTGTTCCAGGTGCCGTTCAACGCGCTGCCCGCCGAGCTGACCGAGTCGGCGACCGAGCGGACGAAGCTCACCAGCGTCCGGATCGGGGTGCTGGCCGTGACGATCCTGATCTGCGGGGGCGGCGCCCCGGCGATCACCGCCGGGATCGACGGGGTCGCGGGCTACCGGGTGATGGCCGTGGTGATCGGGCTGATCGTGCTGGCCGCGACGCTGCTCGTGTACTTCGGGCTCAAGGGCGCGCCGGTCGGTTCGCTGCGGCCGAACACCGTGAACCTGAAGGAGCTCGTCCGCACGCTCGCCGGCTGGCGGCCGTTCCGCTGGCTGCTCGGCACGTACTTCATCCAGGCGCTGGGCATCGGCACGGTGCTCGCCGCAATCCCGTTCTTCGCCCAGCGCATCCTCGGCAGCGAGGGCTACGGCACGATCCTGTTCGTCATCTTCGTCGGCCCGGCGCTGGTCACCATGCCGCTGTGGCCGCGGCTCGGCGACCGGGTCGGCAAGCTCAACGGCTTCCGCCTGGCGACGGCGGCGTTCGCGATCGGCCTGCTGGGCCTGGTGTTCGCCCAGTCGATCCCGCTCGTGGTGTCGTTCGTCTTCGTGGCGCTGTGCGGCGTCGGGTACGCCGGGATCTCGGTGTTCCCGCTGGCCATCCTGCCCGACCTGATCACCGCCGAAGAGGAGCGCACCGGCGAGACCCGCGCCGGGATCGCGGCCGGCGTGTGGACGGCGGGGGAGACGCTCGGGCTGGCTTTCGGCGGCGGGCTCTGGGCGCTCATCCTCGCCTTCGGCGGGTACGTCTCCAGCACCGACGCGACGACCGCCCAGCCGCACAGCGCGATCGTGGCGATCCTCGTCGGCGCGTCGATCATCCCGGGCGTGCTCATCGCGCTGGCCCTGCCGCTGCTGCGGCGCAAGGTGCTGGAGCCTCGGGAACCGCAGGAGCCGCGCCATGAACCCGCCTGAGGACGTCCTCGCGGCGCTGCGGGAATTGCGCGCGGGTGACCTGCCGACCCACGGCGGCCGCACGCTCGCCTACGTCTACGACAGCGGCCTGTCCGAAGTGGACACCCTGGGGGCCGCCGCGCACGCGCTCGCGTCGTCGGCCAACGGCCTCGACCCGACGGCGTTCCCCAGCCTGCTGCGGATGGAGAACGACCTCGTTCTCGCGGCGTCCCGGTTGCTCGGCGACGTCCCGGGCGTGGTCGGTTCGGTGACGTCCGGGGGCACGGAGTCGTGCCTGCTGGCGGTGCTCGCCGCCCGCGACGCGCACCCGGAGATCGCGTCGCCGTCGATTGTCCTGCCGACCACCGCGCACGCCGCGTTCCACAAGGCGGCGCACCTGTTCGGGCTGCGCCGCATCGACGTCCCGGTCGACCCGGTGACGTTCCGCGCCGACCCGGCCGCGATGGCCGCGGCGATCGACGACTCGACGGTGCTGGTGGTGGCGAGCGCGCCGTCGTACGCGCACGGCGTCCTCGACCCGATCGCCGAGATCGCGGCTCTTGCGCTCGAGCGCGGCGTCCGGATGCACGTCGACGCGTGCATCGGCGGCTGGGTGCTGCCGTACTTCGCCCGCCTCGGCGCCGAGATCCCGCCGTTCGACTTCCGCGTCCCGGGCGTCACGAGCATTTCGGTGGACCTGCACAAGTACGCGTACTGCCCGAAGGGCACTTCGGTGCTGCTGCACGCATCGGCGGAGCTGCGGCGCTCACACTACTTCGCGAGCGCGGCCTGGCCGGGCTACACGATGCTGAACACGACGATCCAGAGCACGCGCTCGGGTGGGCCGCTGGCCGCGGCGTGGGCGGTGGTCCGTCACCTCGGCGAGGACGGCTACCTGCAGCTGGCTTCCGCCACGCGGGAAGCGGTTTCCCGGATCCGGTCCGGCATCGCCGAGATCGACGGCCTCCAGGTGCTCGGCGACCCGGTGTCGACGCTGATCGCGTTCACGGGTTCCGGTGACTTCGACCTGTTCACCGTGGCCGACGAGATGAAGGTGCGCGGCTGGTACGTCCAGCCGCAGTTCGCTTTCGAGGCCTCACCGGTGAACCTGCACCTGACGGTGACGGCGGCGAACCACGGCAGCGAGAAGGAGTTCCTGACGGATTTGGCGGCCGCGGTCGACGCGGCCCGCGCCTCGGGTCCCGTGGTGATCGACGCCGCTGTGGCGGAGTTCGTCGCGGCCCTCGACCCGGCGACGCTGACGTCGGAGCAGTTCGCGGGTCTCTTGGCCGCGGCGGGTCTCGGCGGCGCTTCGGGCTTGCCGGACCGGATGGCGCCCATCAACGCGCTCCTCGCAACGGCGCCAGGGCCGTTGCGGGAGCGGCTGTTGCTGGAGTTCCTGGGCGCGCTTTACACGCCCTGACTCACTGGTTCCGCGAAGCCAGGCCGTCCGGCGCCGACTTGACGGCCGCGTGGATCGCGTCCGCCAGCGCCAGCGCATCCTCTTCCGTCAGTTCCAGGGCGACGCGGGCTGACGCGCCCAGGCCCGGGTTGCGGAAGTCGATGTTCACCGTGTGGCCGTACGGTGCGTGGACCGGGTGGTCGACGTACACGGTTCCCTCATTGAGGCGGAACCAGCCGCGGGCGCCCTTGCCGCTGCCTTCGAGCTCGAACTTCTCGGTCAGGTAGGTGCACATGAGCTGTCCTCTCAGGCCGTGAGCGTGCGGGAGTAGAAGTCGAGGATGCGTTCCCAGCCGTCCTTCGCGGCTTCGGGACGGTAGCTCGGGCGGTCGACGGAGAAGAACGAGTGGCCGGCGCCCGCGTACGTGTGGAACTCGTGCTGCTTGCCCAGCTTCTCCAGGTCGGCCGCCAGGACCGCGACCTCGTCCGGACCGGGGAACTGGTCGTCGGCGCCGAAGAGGCCCAGCAGCGGGCACGACAGCTGCGACGCCAGGCCGAGCAGCGGCTTCATCTGCTTCATGGCCTCCGGCGGGTCGTTGACGACGAACGCGCCGTAGCAGTCGACCGCCGCGTCGATGTCGAGCGAACAGCCGGAAAGGAACGCCTGACGCCCGCCCGAGCAGTGCCCGATGACACCGATGCGACCGTTCGCGTTTTCCAGGGCGCGAAGGTAATCCGCCGCGCCGGAGACGTCGCCGACGAGCCGGTCGTCCGGGACGCCGCCGGCCGCGCGGACCGTGGCGGCCGCGTCGTCCGGATCCGCGCCCGGTGCTTCGCGCGTGTACAGGTTCGGGCAGAGCGCGTTGTAGCCCTCGACGGCGAAGCGGCGGACCATCTCCTTCGTCGCCGCGTCGTAGCCGGGCATGTGGTGGATCACCACGACGCCGCCGCGCGGGGTCGCGTCGGTCGGCTTGGCCAGGTAGGCCTCGAGCTCGTCACCGCCGTGGCCGGTGATGGTGACGGTCCCGGCGACGATCTCGTCGGTCATCGGTTCTCCTTCGATCCCTCGGGGGTGTGGAAGTAACGCGCGCCGCGCGAAGCGGAAGCCACCGCGGCGACGACGGCCATCACCGCGGCCGCCGTGAACACGACCACCAGGCCGTGGTGGAACGGGCCGGAAACCAGCTGCGGGAAGAACTCCCCGCCGGTCAGGGCCGAGCGGTCGGCCGGGGAAAGCCCGGCCAGGACGTCCGGGCCGAGCAGGTGCCCGACCGGGTTGCTGCCGAGGAACGCCGCGAACAGCGTGCTCACCGGCGGCAACTGCGCGACGCCGTCGGCGACCGACGCCGGGACGCCGTGGGCCTGCAGCCCGCTCGTCATCGTCTGCGGCAGCGACGACGCCAGCCCGGCGATCATCAGCGAGAAGAACACACCGATCGACAGCGACGTCCCGGAGTTCTGGAACGTCGCCCGCATCCCGGAGGCCACCCCGCGCTGCTCGGTCGGCACGCTGCTCATGATCGCCGACGTGTTGGGCGCGGAGAACATGCCCTGGCCGATCCCGCTGACCACGAGCAACGCGGCGAACAGCGGGTACGGGAAGTCCACCGGCAGGGCGAGCAGGCCGAGGAAAGCCGCCGCTACCAGCAGGAGCCCGCCGGTGGAGAACGCGCGCGCCCCGAACCGGTCGGACAGGTAGCCCGACACCGGCCCGGCGATGAGGAACCCGACGGTCAGCGGCAGCATGTAGATGCCCGCCCACAGGGGTGTCCGCTCGTAGTCGTAGCCGTGCAGGGGCAGCCAGATCCCCTGCAGCCAGATGATGAGCATGAACTGCATGCCGCCCCGGGCGACCGCGGTCAGCAACGCGGCGATGTTGCCCGCGGCGAACGCGCGGATCTTGAACAGGCCGAGGTGGAACATCGGCGCCGCGACGCGGGTCTCGATGACGCCGAACAGCAGGAGCAGCAGCACGCCGGCGCCGATCCCGCCGAGCACCCACGGACTGCCCCAGCCGGTGGCGGCGCCGCCGTAGGGCTGGATGCCGTAGGTGATCGCGGCCAGCAGCAACGCGGTCCCGGCGGCGAAGGTGACGTTGCCGCCCCAATCGACCTTCGCGCGCTTCGGCGTGCCGACCTCGCGCAGGCTGCGGATCGACCAGATCGTGCCGAGCAGCCCGAACGGGACGCTCACCCAGAACACCGCGCGCCAGTCGATCTCGGCCAGCAGCCCGCCGACGACCAGGCCGAGGAACTGCCCGGCCAGCGCGGTGATCTGGTTGACCCCGAGCGCCATCCCGCGCTGTTCGGCCGGGAAGGCATCGGTCAGGATCGCGGCCGAGTTCGCCGTCAGCATCGACCCGCCGACGGCCTGCACGATCCGCCAGCCGATCAGCCACAGCGCGCCGCCGCCAGCGTGGAACGGGTCGAACGACAGGGCCACCGACGCGACGCTGAAGACGACGAAGCCGAGGTTGTACATCTTGACCCGGCCGAACATGTCGCCCAGGCGCCCGAGCGTCACCACCAGCACGGCCTGCACCAGCAGGTAGCCGAGGATCATCCAGAGCAGGTAGCCGATGTTGCCCGGCGCGAGGGGATCGAGGCCGATGCCGCGGAAGATCGCCGGCAGCGAGATGATGACGATCGAGCCGTCGAGCGCGGACATCAGCACGCCGAGGGTCGTGTTGGAGAGCGCGACCCACTTGTAGCGGCTGTTCGTGGTCCGCGTCGTCGTCACAGCTGGTCCGCCAGCCGCTCGATCAGCGGGATGGCGGTGACGAGCTCGCGCTGCTCGGCCGCGGTGAACTTCTCGGCCAGTGCGGTCGCCATCAGCCGGGTCGTGTGCGAGCGCCGGTCGGTGAGCAGCGCCACCCCGGTGTCCGTGACCGACATCAGCACCTTGCGGCCGTCGGAGTCGTCCTTGCGCCGCTGGACGAGCCCGCGGTCGACGAGCCCGGCCAGCGTGACGCCCATGGCCTGCGGCTTGACACGTTCGAGGTCGGCGAGGCAACCCGGCGTGGCCGGGCCCTCCCGGTCGAGCCGGGAGAGCACCGACCGCTCGGGCAGCGTCAGCTCCCCGACGACGTACCCCTGCCGCAACCGCCGGATCAGCCGCCCCAGGGCGACGCGCAGGTCGGCGCTCACCTGGAGGAGTTCCTCGTCCGTCACATTAGTCAACCTAGGCTGATAAACCTGGGTTGATCAACTCGGACGGAGCGGCCGCTATCGGGTGAGTCGGGAGCTTTCGCTCAGTGGACGTGGACCGGTTCCCACGCCGGGAACGGATCCGGTGCGGTCGCCTCGCCCAGGCAGTCCCGCAAGGCCGTCAGAAGTGCTTCGTCCGCCAGGTCGACGCCGATGAACACCAGCTCCTGACGCGGCTCATCCGCCACGCCCTGAGGCTCGAACCGCGCCACCGCTCCCGCCTGCGACCACAGTCCCGTCACCCCGGGCCGGGACGCCAGCGCGAAGAACCCCTTGGACCGCAAGACCGTCCCGAACTCGCCGGAGTCCAGCCGTCGCGTGACGAAGTCCCACAGCCGCGCCGGATCGAACGCCCGCGAAGCGCGGAACACGACGCTCGAGATGCCGTACTCCTCGGTCTCCGGCACGTGGTCGCCGTTCAGCTCGGCGACCCAGCCCGGCGCCTCCTGGGCCTTCACCGAGTCGTACCGCCCGGTGCCGAAGACCCGGTCGAGGGGTACCTCGCCGAAGCTGCCCGTGACGACGTCGGCCGCCGGGTTGAGCCGCCGCAGCGTCGCCACCAGGCGGTCGACGTCCGAAGCCGGGACCAGGTCCGTCTTGTTCAGCAGCAGGACGTCGGCGAACTCGATCTGGTCGACCAGCAGGTCGCTGACCGTCCGCTCGTCGCCTTCGTACTGGTCCAGCCGGCGTTCGGCCAGCGAGTCGCCCGCTGCCAGCTCGCGGGCGAAGTCCGCCGCGTCCACCACCGTCACCATGGTGTCGAGGTGGGCGACCGAGTCCAGGAACGAGAACGTCGCCGCCACCGGCATCGGCTCGGAGATCCCGCTCGACTCGATCAGCACGTGGTCGAAGCGGTTCTCGCCGCACAGCGCCGACACCTCCTCGAGGAGGTCCTCCCGCAGGGTGCAGCAGATGCACCCGTTGGTCAGCTCGACGAGGCGCTCCTGCGAGCGCACGAGCGCCGCGTCGATGTTGACCTCGCTCATGTCGTTGACGATCACCGCCACCCGCAGCCCCGACCGGGTGGCGAGGATGTGGTTGAGCAGCGTCGTCTTGCCGGCGCCGAGGAAGCCGGACAGCACCGTGACCGGGACGGTCACGAGTGGAAGTGCCTCATCAGGCGGCGCGGGACGAGCTTCGTCTCGCCGTCGACTTTGATCGGCACCAGGTCCGGCACCGCGGCTTTCCACTGCGAACGCCGGGATCGTGTGGTGCTGCGCGGCTTCTTGCGTTTCGGGACGGCCATCAGCGCGTCCCCCGCTTCCCGTAGCGGCGGTGGAACTTCTCGACCTGGCCGGCGCTGTCCATGATGCGCTGGGTGCCGGTCCAGAACGGGTGCGACCACGAGCTGATGTCGACCATGACCAGCGGGTACGTCTGCCCGTCGGACCATTCGACGGTCTTGTCGGACGTGATGGTGGAGCGGGTCAGGAACGCGTCGCCGGTGGACGAGTCCTTGAACACCACGGGGTGGTAGTCGGGGTGGATGCCTGTCTTCACTGGTCTTCCTTTCGGTTCGCCGCGGTCGCGTCGTGCCGCGCCGGGTCGGTCTCGGTGTCCTCGCACGGCTCTTCGTGCCAGTCGCCGAACGGGTCGGGGTAGCGCTGCCACCCCGCCGGGCCGGCGGCCAGTTCGTCGTCAGTGAGTAGAGCGCTGCGCAGGGCCGCGTCGATCTCGTCGGGCGTTGTCTGGTCCGTCACCACGACGAGCTCCTGCGCGCGGTCGCCGTGCACCGGGTGCCAGCGCAGGGACGCCAGGGTGCGGCGCTCCGGGGAGACGTCCGTCCACTCCGGACCGTCCGGCGCCGCGAGCCACGGCCCGGCGTGGCCGATGCCCAGCCCGCCGCCGGCCGACTCGATCCAGAACGCGACGTCCGGCTGGCTCGCCACCCAGGCGCGTCCGCGAGTCCGGATGACGCCGTCGAGGAGGACGTCCAGGGCGTCGTGCAGCCGTTCGGGATGGAACGGCCGCTGGGCGGTGAAGGTGACCACGCCGATGCCGCAGTCGGGGTGCAACGGCGGCTCGCCGCGCAGCAGCGCGCCGTGCATGTCGGTGACCTCGCCGCGCCGGGCATCCTTCGGCACGGCGTCGAGCACGCTGTGCCCGTCGATCCGGCCCAGCTCCACGCGGGGGACCGACGGCGCGACGCGGTCGAGGATCGCGGACGCCTTCGCGGCGGTCCAAGCGTCGGTGGCCGCGCCGGCCAGCACGAGGACGTCGGCGAACTCGACCTGCGAGAGCGCGACCTGCGCGACCGTGCGCTCGTCCTCCGGGCTCGCCTGCAGGTCCCGCTCGGCGAGGACGTCGTCGCCGGTCGCGTCGGCGAGGAAGGTCGCGCAGTCGACGACGGTGAGCACGGCCCGCAGGTCGACGTCGTCGCTCACCGGGTGGTCGCCGACCAGGACGTTCCGGATCGCCCAGCTCACCGGCTCCGGCTCCATGGCCTCGTCGAGCCGGACGACGATCCGGCGGACCTGCGGCATCCGCGTGAGGTGGCGCAGCAGCGGGAGCAGGTCCTCGCGCAGCGTGCACGACACGCAGCCGTGGGCCAGCTCGAGAACGGTCAGCTGGTCGCGCTGCTCGAGCCGCAGCCGGCGGCGGACGACGCCGGCGTGGATTTCGCGCAGGTCGTGGTGGACGACGGCGGTACCGGGCTCGGCGACGCGCAGCAGCTCGGCGAGCGTGGCGTTCGGTCCCGGCGCGAGACCGCTGACGAGGACGAGCGGGACGCGGGGGTGAGGGGTCACGAGTGCTCCAGGAATACGGGCGGGGTACGGTGCGTAGAGTAGATGAAAACGACAACCACTATCAACTCGGGAGGGCCCGTGTCCGCCGTGTGCCAGGTCACCGGCCGCAAGCCGGGCTTCGGCAAGCAGGTCTCGCACTCCCACCGCCGCACCTCGCGGCGCTGGGAGCCGAACCTCCAGAACCGTCGCTACTTCGTGCCCGGTGAAGGCCGCTGGGTACGCCTGCGCGTCTCCGTCAAGGGCATGAAGACGATCGACAAGCGGGGCATCGAGGCCGTCGTGGCCGAACTGAAGGCAAGGGGAGTGAAGCTGTAATGGCGAAGAGCACCGACGTCCGCCCGATCATCAAGCTGCGGTCCACCGCGGGCACCGGCTACACCTACGTCACCAAGAAGAACCGGCGGAACGACCCCGACCGGATGGTCCTGCGCAAGTACGACCCGGTCGCGCGCAAGCACGTCGAGTTCAAGGAAGAGCGCTGATGGCCAAGAAGTCCAAGATCGCGAAGAACGAGCAGCGGAAGGTGGTCGCCGCCCGGTACGTCGAACGACGTCGCGCGCTCAAAGCCGTCATCGCCTCGCCGTCGTCGTCCCCGGACGAGAAGGCCGAAGCCGTTGTCGCACTGCAGAAGCTGCCGCGCGACGCGAGCCCGACGCGCATCCGCAACCGGGACGCCGCCGACGGACGTCCCCGCGGATATCTGCGGAAGTTCGGGCTGTCACGGGTGAAGATGCGTCAAGCCGCGCACAACGGCGAGCTGCCCGGCGTCACGAAGTCGAGCTGGTGAGCCGGATGCCGAAGCCGAACCGGGACCGGCCCGCCAAGCGCCGGGTGAACTTGTTGCGCGCCAACAAGGTCACCGAGGTCGACTGGAAGGACGTCGAGCTGCTGCGGAAGTTCGTCTCCGACCGCGGCAAGATCCGCGCCCGGCGCGTCACTGGATTGACGCCGCAGCAACAGAAACAGGTCGCCACGGCGATCAAGAACGCGCGCGAGATGGCCCTGCTGCCGTACCCGGCCTCGGGTCGCGCCGGGTAATTCGGATGCGCCGGCTGGGCGGGCGCGCGACCATGGGCTCACGAAAGGGGGCGTCGCACGGGGATGTCCTGACTCGGGAGGTCCACGCTTGCACGCCCAGCTCACGATCACGCCCGCCCAGCTGCCCGAAGTCCTGCTGAACACCGCCGTCGTCCGGCCGGTGTTCCTCTGGGGCGCGCCCGGCATCGGGAAGTCCTCGCTGGTAAGGGACTTCGCCGCATCGCTGGGGCTGGAGTGCGTGTCGCTGCTGGGCACCCAGCTCGCGCCGGAGGACCTGATCGGCGTCCCGCAGATCGTCGACGGCCGCAGCCGGTTCTGCCCGCCGGAGCAGATCGCCCGCGACGAGCCGTACTGCCTGTTCCTCGACGAGCTGAACGCCGCCGCGCCCGACGTCCAGAAGGCGTTCTACTCGCTCATCCTCGACCGCCGGACCGGCTCCTACGAGCTGCCGGCGGGTTCGGTCGTGATCGGGGCGGGCAACCGGGCCACCGACCAGGCGCTGGCCCGGCCGATGGCCTCGGCGCTGGTGAACCGCCTGGTGCACGTCCACCTGCGCGCCGCCGCGGGCGACTGGCTGGTCTGGGCCGCGGGCCACGGCATCCACCCGTGGGTCGTCGAGTACCTGACCCAGCGCCCGGACCACCTCTGGAGCCCGCCGCCGAAGACCGAGGAGCCGTTCTCGACGCCGCGGTCCTGGCACATGCTGTCGGACCTGCTGCACTCCTACGGCGACCCGGACGGCGACGAGACGATCGCCCTGCTCGCGTACGCCACGCTCACGCCGGCGCACGCGGGTGCCTTCCGCGCGTACCTCAAGGTGGCCCGGCACGCTTTCGACCTGGAGGCGATCCTCAAGGGCGACGCGCGCTGGCCGGCCGAGCCGGGCGACCGCGACCTGCTCTACTTCCTCGCCGAGACGTTCCGCGCGCGCCTGGTCAAGGACCTGCCCGCGGACAAGCGGCACGCGTCGGCGACCGTCCGCCAGTTCGCTTTCCGCGCCAAGGGCCTGCTCGTCGAGCTGGCCGAGATCTCCCTGGAGATGGCCCAGCTGGTCATCGCCGACGACGAAGCGGGTCACCCGCGGCTGCCGTCGTGGTTCCTGGTCGAAGCGGCCCGTGATCTGCCGCGGCTGGTCGCGGCGCGCGCATGAGCACCGCGCGCGCGGAAGCCAAGCGCCGGGAACGGCGGAACAAGGCGATCGCCGACGGCTGGGCGCAGGCGCGCTCGAACACCGTCCTGGACCACCTCATGCGGGGTGCGAGCCTGAGCCCGGAGAGCGCCGAGGGCTGGGCCGTCGTCACCGATCGCGGCCTCGTCACCCCGAACCGCGCCCGTGACGCCGAGCCCGCCGAATGGGCCTGGGTGTTCGCGCACCTCCTGCTGCACCTCGGCCTCGGTCACCTCGACGAGGACCAGCTCACCGAGGCGGAGGCGGTCACGCCCGGCCGCGAGGTGGACGCGGTCTACGGCGCCGCGTGCTGCGTGGCCGTCCACCGGTTCGCCGAGGCGGTGCACGTCGGGACAGCCGTCCTCGACCTGCCCGAACTCCCCGGAACCGACGAGCTCGCGCTGACCCGCGCGTGGCGCCAGACGGGCGTCCCGGCGCCGTTCACCGACCTGGGCACCGGACGGCCGTGCCTGCGGCTCGCGGAGCCGATGGGCCGCTGGCAGCTGCAGTACCACGGGAAGCCGGAGCCGTGGACCGAACGGTTCGCCCGCGGGCTGATCGCGTCGGCCACCGAGGCGATGGAACGCGCTGCCGCCGCCCGCGGGCAGACGCGGCACCGCCGGGCCATGGGGGAGTGGGACCGGGCGCTGTCCTGGTTCGTCTCGTCGTTCCCGCTGCTCGGCGCGGTCGCCGCCGGGTTCACGCTGGTCGTGGACGCCGAGGTCGTGCGCGCCTGGGACATCTCCCTGGCCGCGGTCGACGCCGGGCACGGCGAGATCCACGTCAACCCGAGTGCCGCGCTGACCGCCGAAGAATGGCGGTTCGTGCTGGCCCACGAGATGCTGCACGCCGCGCTGCGCCACGACCTCCGGGTGCTGGGCCGCGACCCCTACCTGTGGAACGTCGCCTGCGACTACGTCGTCAACGGCTGGCTGGTCGCGATGGGCGTCGGCGAGCTGCCCGACGGCAGCCTGCACGACCAGCAGCTCACCGGGATGTCCGCGGAGTCGGTTTACGACACGCTGACCACGGACATCCGCCGCGCCCGCAAGCTGATGACCCTGGGCGGCCGCGCCGCGGGCGACGTTCTCGGCGACTGGCTGTCCGAGCCCGAGGCGGCCCATCGCCGGTCGTCGCAGCGCGAGCCGCGGCCGATGTCGTGGAGTGACCGTGTCCGGGGTGTCGACCTCGACGAGTTCTACCGCCGGGCGCTCACCCAGGGCCTGGAATACCACCACGCGCAGGGCCGCGGGCTGTTGCCGCTCGGGCTGGAACAGGAGATCCGGGCCTTGGACCACCCGCCGCTGCCGTGGGACGCGCAGCTGGCCCGCTGGTTCGACGAGCACGTCCGGGCGGAGCTGCCGGTGCGCGGCTACGCGCGGGCGTCGCGGCGTCAGTCCGCCACCCCGGACATCCCGCGGCCGGGCCGGGTCCGCCCCGAGCACCTCGACCGGCGCGCGACCTTCGGCGTCGTGCTCGACACGTCCGGCTCGATGAACGCGGAGCTGCTGGGCAAGGCGCTGGGCGCGATCGCGTCGTACGCGCTGGCCCGCGACGTCCCGGCGGCGCGCGTGGTGTTCTGCGACGCGGTCGCCTACGACGCCGGCTACCTCGCGGTGGAGGACATCGCCGGCCGGGTGAAGGTCCGCGGTCGCGGCGGCACGATCCTGCAGCCCGGCGTCGACCTCCTGCAGCGCGCGGCCGACTTCCCGGCCGACGGGCCCATCTTGATCATCACCGACGCGATGTGCGACCACGTCCGGCCGCGTCGTGAGCACGCGTACCTGGTGCCGCGGGGCGCGCGACTGCCATTCGTGGCCCGCGGGCCGGTCTTCCGCGTGGCATAACGCACGCTTGGCTGGCGCGAGGGTGAACCGTCAATAAACTCCCGCCCATGGACGACCCGCACTACCTCTCCGGCCTCCAGCTCACCGGCCGCCGCGTCGTGCTGTTCGGCGGCGGCAGCGTGGCCCAGCGACGGCTGCCCCGGCTGATCGGCGCCGGGGCCCGCGTCGAACTGGTGTCGCCGCACACGACGCCGTCGGTGCAGGGGATGGTGGACGCGGGCGAGCTGGTCTGGCACGAACGCCGCTACACCTCCGGTGACCTCAAGGACGCCTGGTACGCGCTGGCCTGCACCGATGACCCTTCAGTGAACGAAGCGATCTGCGCCGAGGCCGAGCGCGAACGGGTGTTCTGCGTCCGCGCCGACGAGGGCGAGTCGGGTTCCGCGGTGACCCCGGCGTCCGGACGGCACGGTGGCCTGCTCTTCGGCGTGCTCTCCGGCGGCGAGCCGCTGCGCTCGGCCGCGGTCCGCGACTCGATGCTCGACGGCCTGCACAACGGCACGATCGAGGACGGCCGCCAGCCGCACCCCGAGGGCAGCCTGCCCGGCGTGGCGCTGGTCGGCGGCGGTCCGGGCGACCCGGAGCTGATCACGGTCCGCGGCCGCCGGCTGCTTTCGCGCGCGGACGTGGTGGTCGTCGACCGGCTGGCACCGCGTGAGCTGCTGGACGAGCTGGCGCCCGAGGTCGAGATCGTCGACGCGGCGAAGATCCCGTACGGCCGCGCGGCCAGCCAGGACGTCATCAACAGCACGCTGATCGAGAAGGCCAAGGAGGGCAAGTTCGTCGTCCGGCTCAAGGGCGGCGACCCGTACCTGTTCGGCCGCGGCTTCGAAGAGGTGCTGGCCTGCGCCGAGGCGGGCGTCCCGGTGACGATGGTCCCGGGCATCACGAGCGCGTTCGCGGTCCCGGCGGTGGCGGACGTCCCGGTGACTCACCGCGGGGTGGCGCACGAGGTGGTGGTGGTCTCCGGCCACGTCGCCCCGGGCGACGACCGGTCCCTGGTCGACTGGGAGCTGCTGGCCCGCATGCGCGGCACGATCGTGCTGATGATGGGCGTGGAGCGGCTGCCGCAGTTCGCGAAGGCGCTGCTGGACGGCGGCCGCCCGTCGGACACCCCGGTGGCGATCATCGAGGACGGCACGATGCGCACCCAGCGGGCGTTG
Source organism: Amycolatopsis sp. NPDC051371 (assembly GCF_040682155.1). Taxonomy (NCBI): domain Bacteria; kingdom Bacillati; phylum Actinomycetota; class Actinomycetes; order Pseudonocardiales; family Pseudonocardiaceae; genus Amycolatopsis; species Amycolatopsis sp. NPDC051371. The sequence goes on along the minus strand of NZ_JBFBAG010000038.1, from coordinate 4,311 downwards.
CGGTCCACTTTGGACACGGTGGTCACCGACGCGGCGGCTTCGGGGGTGCGCCCGCCGGCGATCATCGTGATCGGCCCGGTGGCCGGCCTCGCGCCGGTTCAGCCTTCGTAGGCGGCGGCGAGGATCGCGTCGGCGACCTCGGAAAGCGGCCGGCGGCCGTCGACGACGATCGTCGCTCCGAGCCGCCGGTAGGCGGCCTCGGCACGTCCGTTGGCGTCGAGTGCCGCAGCCAGCTCCTCCGGGTGCTTGCCGAAGCTGTTCGAGGTGCGGGTCAGCAGCCGGTCCCGGAGCGTGCTGTCGTCGACCACCAGGCAGACCACGAGGTCGAAGAGGGCCCGCACCTCTGCGTCGTTTTCGGCGGAACCGCAGAAGAACACGACCTTGTCGGACGCCTTCGCCGCCAGTGCCTCGACCTTCGTGCGGCTGGTCTGCCAACCGTAGCGGTCGAGCCAGCCGGCGGGCACCGGATCGGGGGGATCGGCGACGGCTTGTCCGGTCGTCCGGTCCACCCAGTGGTTGAAGCCATCCCAGTCTGCGTCGACCGCGAACTTCCGCCGGCTTTTCAGGAGCGCGCAGACCTCCGACTTGCCGACCCCCGCGTTGCCGGTCACCCACACCAGCGGCACCGGCTCAGCCCTCGTAGCAGCTCGCGGCGAAGTCCCGGATCGCGTCCGACAGGCGGGTCGGGTCCAGCCTCAGCTCGACCGGGCTGCGCGCCTGGACGAACTCCGCGTCCGGCATGTCGATCGCCAAGGTGTCCGCGTCGCCGAACGGGTGGATCGGGTCGCCCTGGTGGCCGATCACCAGCGCGCGCGTCGTGATCTTGCGGCGCACCGACTTCGGCGGCGCGATCCGGCCGAACAGCACGCCGTGCAGCAGCGCCGCCATCGGCGCCGGGCGCTGCGAGAGCGTGTCCGTCACGACGTCGACCCACTGGTTGCCGTGCGGGACCAGGGACGCCACCAGCGCCACCGCCTGGACCGTCACCGGCAGGAACCGGGCCGCCATCAGCAGCGGTGCGAACGTGAACAGCCCCGCGACGATCGCGTTGTCCAGCACCGGCATCTCGACGATCAGCCCGCGAACCCGGTCCGGCTCCCGCACCGCCACTTCCAGCGAGACGTTCGCCCCGAGCGACGTCCCGCCGATGACGGCGGAGCCGACCTCGAGGTGGTCGAGCAGCGCCAGGGTCTGCTCGGCGAACGACGGCATCGAGTAGAGCCACGACTCGGTCGGCCGGTCGGAGTCGCCGTGGCCGAGCAGGTCGAGCGTGACCACCCGGAACCCGGCGCGGGCCAGCCGGCGCGCGAGCGGGGCGTGCATCCGGCGGGTCAGCATGATGCCGTGGGTGAGGACGACGACCTTGTCGCCGCTGCCGAACTCCGTGTACCAGAGCCGGTGGCCTTCGTGGTCGAACGAGCCGGTCAGCTCGATCGGGCGGGACTCGCGCCGCGCGGGCGAGGCGGGAGGCTCGGGTTCGATCAGGGTCGCGCTGCTGGCCGGGCTCATGTCCCACCGTCCTCCCCGCGTCGTGGACACCTACGTCCAGGAAAACATCCCGTGACCACGTTGGCACAGTGGTTCCCGGCAGTGACTCGCGCGTCAATTGACAACATGCCAATGGCGGCTCGTCGCGGACATGGGTCAAGATGATTCCATGACCGCTACTGCTGACAGTTTGCCCGACCTCGTCTCCCTGAAGGTCGACATCGCCGGCGCCGTGGCCGAAGTGACGCTCCTCGGCCCTTCGAAGGGCAACGCGATGGGGCCGGACTTCTGGCGCGAGCTGCCGCTGGTGTTCCGCGCGCTGGACGCCGACCCGCAGGTCAGGGCGGTCGTGCTGACCGGCGGCGGCAAGCACTTCTCCTACGGCCTCGACCTGCCGGCGATGATGGGCGACTGGGCGCCGATGCTCGGCGGGGACAACCTGGCCGGCCCGCGGACGGCCTTCCTCGACCAGGTCCGGTCGCTGCAGGCGGCGGTCAGCTCGATCGCGGAATGCCGCAAACCGGTCATCGCGGCCGTTTCGGGCTGGTGCATCGGCGGTGGGGTCGACGTGGTCGCCGCCGCGGACATCCGCCTGGCCAGCGCCGATGCCAAGTTCAGCGTGCGCGAAGTGCGCGTCGCCATCGTGGCCGACCTCGGCAGCCTCCAGCGGCTCGCCTCGATCGTCGGCGAAGGCCACCTGCGCGAGCTCGCCCTGACCGGCAAGGACATCGACGCCGCGCGCGCCGAGAAGATCGGGCTCGTCAACGATGTCCACCCCGACCAGGAGGCGCTGCTGAAGGCCGCGCGCGAACTCGCCGGGGAGATCGCTGCGAACCCGCCGCTCGTGGTGCAGGGTACGAAGCAGGTACTGGCGACGAACACCGAGCGCCAGGTCGCCGACGGCCTCCGGTACGTCGCGGCGTGGAACTCGGCGTTCCTGCCCAGCAAGGACCTCGGCGAGGCGGTCCAGGCGTTCATGGAGCGGCGCGCGCCGGAGTTCAAGGGCGAATAAGAGGAGGCAGCGTGACCGCTTCGGAAGTCCACCACGCGTTCCGCGTCGCGCGGGACTACCTGCAGACCCACCGCGAGGACTACGACACGGCCTACCGGGACTTCGCCTGGCCGGAGTTCGACGAGTTCAACTGGGCAATCGACTGGTTCGACGTCGTCGCGCACGACCCGGACAACGCCGAGCGGTACGCGCTGTGGATCGTCGAGGAGGACGGCACCGAGAACCGCTGGACCTACCCGGAGATGTCCGGCCGGTCGAACCAGGTCGCGAACTGGCTGCGTTCGCTCGGCGTGCGCCGCGGCGACCGGCTGATCCTGATGCTGGGCAACCAGGGCGAGCTGTGGGAGACCATCCTCGCGGCGATCAAGCTCGGCGCCGTGATCATCCCGGCGTCCACGCTGCTCGGGCCGGCCGACCTGACCGACCGCGTGGAGCGCGGTGCGGCGAAGCACGTCGTGGTCCGGTCGGTGGACGCGCCGAAGTTCGCCGGCGTCGAGGGCGACTACACGCGGATCGCGGTGGGGGAGCCGGTCGAGGGGTGGCAGCCGTACTCTGCCGCGTTCGCGCACTCGCCGGAGTTCGCCCCGGAGGGCCCGACGAAGGCCGCCGACCCGCTGCTGCTCTACTTCACCTCCGGCACGACGGCGAAGCCGAAGCTGGTGCAGCACACGCACGTCTCGTACCCGGTGGGCCACCTGTCCACGATGTACTGGATCGGGCTGGAGCCGGGCGACGTCCACCTGAACATCTCCTCGCCCGGCTGGGCGAAGCACGCGTGGAGCAACTTCTTCGCCCCGTTCAACGCCGAAGCGACGGTGTTCCTCTACAACTACAGCCGGTTCGACGCGAACGCGCTGATGGCCCAGATGGACCGCTGCGGCGTCACGAGCTTCTGCGCGCCGCCGACGGTCTGGCGGATGCTCATCCAGGCGGACCTGACGGCGCTGAAGACGCCGCCGAAGAAGGTCGTCGGGGCGGGGGAGCCGCTCAACCCCGAGGTGATCGAGCAGGTCCAGAAGTCGTGGGGCGTCACCATCCGCGACGGCTTCGGCCAGACGGAGAGCAGCGTCCAGATCGCCAACACCCCCGGCCAGGACGTCGTGCCCGGCTCGATGGGCCGCCCGCTGCCCGGGTTCGTGGTGGCGCTGGTCGACCCGGTCAGCGGCGAGCGCGCGTCCGAGGGCGAGATCTGCCTCGACCTGCAGCACCGCCCGGTGGGCCTGATGACCGGCTACACCGGCGACGACGAGCGCACGTCAGCTGCGTTCGGCGGCGGTTACTACCACACCGGTGACGTCGGTTCGATCGACGAACGCGGCTACATCACCTACGTCGGGCGCACCGACGACGTGTTCAAGGCGTCGGACTACCGGATCTCGCCGTTCGAGCTGGAGAGCGTGCTGATCGAGCACGAGGCGGTGGCGGAGGCGGCGGTCGTCCCGGCCCCCGACCCGATCCGGCTCGCGGTGCCCAAGGCGTACGTCGTGCTGGCCGCGGGCCACGAACCGTCGGCGGAGACGGCGAAGGCGATCCTCGCGTACTGCCGCGAGCACCTGGCGCCGTACAAGCGGATCCGGCGGATCGAGTTCGCGGAGCTGCCGAAGACGATCTCGGGCAAGATCCGCCGCGTCGAGCTGCGAGGCCGCGAGAACGACCCGAAGCGCGCCGCGGGGACCGAGTACCGCGAAGAGGACTTCCCCGACCTCAAGTCCTGACCCGAGCGCCCCAAGGCGGCCTTGGTTGCGTTCAACGCACCGAAGGCCGCCTTGGGTGCGTTGAACGCACCGAAGGCCACCTTGGGGCGCTTGGGA
>NZ_JBFBAG010000037.1:0-120493 GCF_040682155.1 Amycolatopsis sp. NPDC051371 | reverse complement strand
TTTTTAATTTCTTTGTGTTTGGGTTTTGTTTTTTTTTTGTTTTTGTTTTTCTGCTGCGTGGCGGCCCCCGGGGGGGGGGGGGGCGGGGGGCGCCGCCGCACCGCGGCTTGTTCAGGGGCGGTCATGCTTACTCGCGGTCCTCGGAGGTCTTGTTACGGCGGCTGATGACGACCCCGCCGACGACGATGATCACCACGACGATCGCGCCGACGACGATCCACACGACGGTGCCGCTGCTGCCCGAGTCGGCCGACGCGGCGTCGGTGCCGGCCGGGGTGGCGCCGTAGACGCCCCAGTAGCCGGTCTGCTCGAGGATTGCGCCCTTGGGCTGCGGCTGGGTGGTGAAGGCGGAGAACTTGTCGGAGCGGTAGGCCTCGAGCGCGTTCTGGTAGTCGAGCACGATCGTCGGGAACTGGCTGTAGAGCCGGGCCTGGGCCTGCTTGACGTAGTCGGCGCGCTTCGCGTCGTCGGTCTCGGTGAGCTGCTTCTTGTAGAGCTCGTCGTACGGGGCGTCGCAGAAGAACGTGTCGGTGCTGCCGCCCTTGCCGTCGGCGCTGGGACGCGCGGCGCAGGTGTGCAGCGACAGGGCGTAGTCCGGGTCGGGGTTGGTGCCGTAGCCGCCGATGGCCAGGTCGTACTTGCCGGTGGCGGTGCGGTCGGACAGCTCGTCGTCGGAGACCAGGTCCTGCTTGACGGTGATGCCGATGTCCTTGAGCCAGCCGCTGACGTACTGGGCGACGCCCTGGTCGTAGCTGCGGTTGGAGTGCCCGGTCAGGCGCAGCTCCAGCTTGGCGCCGCCGGGGGCGGTGCGGACGCCGTCGGCGCCCTTCTTGTAGCCGGCCTGCTCGAGGGTGGCGTTGGCGGCGGCGAGGTCGAACTTGACCTTCTCGGCGTCGCTCGGGTCCCAGTGGTAGGCGGTGTAGATCGGGGGCACGACACCGCCGCCGACCTGGCCGAGGCCCTTGAGCACCTTGTCCACCAGCGACTGCGTGTCGACGGCCTGGGTGATCGCCTTGCGGACGTTGATGTCCTTGAGGACCGGGTTGCCGTCACCGATGGGGTTGTTCGAGCTGTCGGTGACGCCGAAGTTGAGCGACAGCTCGTCGTAGCGGCGGCCGGGGGCGGCGTTGGTGGTGATGCCCTCCTGGCCCTGCAGCGCGGCGAACTGGTTGGGGTTGAGCCGGTTGATGACGTCGACTTCGCCCTGCTTGAGCGCGTTGACCGCGGCTTCGGTGTCCTTGAACTGCAGCAGCTGCAGTTCGTCGATCTTGGGGGCGCCGCGCCAGTAGTCCTTGTTGGCCTTGAGCTTGACGTACTCGTTCGGCTTGTACTCGGTGACCTGGAACGGCCCGTCGGAGACGCCGGCGATCTTGAGGTCGTCGGTCGAGGGGGCCTTGAGGTCCGTGACCCCTTCCCAGATGTGCTGGGGCACGATCGGCACGTCGAGCAGGTTCATGTTGACCTGCACGGTCTTCGTCTTGATGACGAGGGTGGTGTCGTCGGGCGCGGTGACCGTCTCGAAGTTGCCCACGTAGTTGCCGTTGGCGGTGCGGGCGTTCTCGTCGGTGAGCATGCGGTTGAACGTGAACGCCGCGTCCTTGGCGGTCACCGGCTGCCCGTCGCTCCACTTGACGCCGCTGCGGATCTTGAACGTCCAGGTCAGCTTGTCCGGCGACGGCGTCCACGACTCGGCGAGGGCGGGCGAAGCCTCGGCCTTCGCGGCGTCCGGGACGGTCAGGAACTCGTAGGTGAACCGGCCGATCTGCGTGGACGCGGAGAGCACGGCGGTGAACGGGTTCAGGTGGTCGATGCCGGTGGTCAGCGCGACCCGCAGCACCTTGGCCTGCTGGGCCTGGGCCGGGAGGGCGAGCGGGATCGCCGCCAGCGTCGCGGCCGCGACGACCGCGCCGACGCGGCCGAACCGGCCGATTCTGCGTGGGAAAAACACCAAAAACCACCCCATCGTTCTCGCTGTGAAGCCTCCCCAAGGACGAGAAGTAACCACATACCCGGACAACCGCGCAATATGTTGCCGCCTCGGCAGGTGTCCGATCGTTATCGATCGGGTTCGGTGACGCACCGTGATCGGGGATCCGTGCCCCGGGCCGCGGCGGCCTGGTTAGAGTGCCGGGCATGCGCATCCTGATCTCGGCGGACATGGAGGGCGCCACCGGCGTCACCTGGACCGACGACGTCGTGCCCGGTTCGCCGCAGTGGGACCGCTTCCGGCGCCTGTTCACCGGCGACGTCAACGCGGTGCTGGCCGGGCTGTACGAGGCCGGGGCCGGGGATGTGCTGGTCAACGAGGCGCATTCGTCGCAACGGAACCTGCTGCTGGAGGACCTGGACCCGCGGGCGCGGATGCTGACCGGACGGCACAAGCCGCTGTCGATGATGCAGGGCGTCGACTCCGGTGTGGACGGTGTGGTGTTCCTCGGCTACCACGCCGGGGCCGGGTTCGACGGGGTGCTTTCCCACACCTACCTGGAGAACCAGATCACCGGGGTGTGGCTGGACGACGTCCCGGCGAGCGAGGGCCGGCTGAACGCAGCGATGGCCGCGGAATACGGCGTCCCCGTCCTGCTCGTTTCGGGTGACGACAAAACGTGTGACGACGCCCGTGACTACGCTCCGGAGGCGGAGCTGGTCCAGGTGAAGGAGTGCGTCAGCCGGTACGCGGCGATCTGCCTGCCCCCGGCCCGCACGGCGGACCTGCTCAGCGGCGCGGCGGCCGACGCGATGGCGCGGGCCGGGCGGGAAGAGCGGCAGGTGGGGGCGCACCGGATCGAGGTGGAGTTCGACGCGAGCCACCTCGCGCAGGCGACGGCGGTGATCCCGACGGTCGAGCAGATCGGCACCCGGCGGGTCGGCTTCGACGCGGTGAACATGACCGAGGCGATGAAGGCGTTCAAGGTCGTCACGGCGATCGCGGGCGGGGCGGTGCAGGGCATCTATGGCTGACGTGGCTGACAGCGCCGACGTCGTCGAGCTGTGCGCGGACCTGATCCGGTTCGACACGACCAACCGCGGCGGCAACGACGCCGAGCCCGAACGCCCGGCCGCGGAGTACGTGGCGGCGTTCCTGGACTCGCTCGGCATCCCGTCGAAGATCCTCGAGGCCGCGCCCGGCCGGGCCAGTGTGATCGCGCGGGTGCCCGGCACCGACCCGTCGTTGCCCGCACTGCTGGTGCAGGGCCACCTCGACGTCGTGCCGGCGGACGCGGCGGACTGGTCGGTGGACCCGTTCTCCGGCGAGGTCCGCGACGGCTACCTGTGGGGCCGCGGCGCGACCGACATGAAGGACTTCGTCGCGATGGTGCTCGCCGCGCTGGCCGGCGGGGTGCGGCCCCGGCGTGAGCTGGTGCTGGCGTTCGTCGCCGACGAGGAGGACCGCGGCGACTGGGGCGCGCACTGGCTGGTCGCGACCCATCCCGAGCTGTTCGAAGGCTGCGAGGCCGCGATCAGCGAGTCCGGCGGCTACACCTACCACGTGCCCGCGGCCGGCGGCCACGACGTGCACCTGTACCCGATCGGGACGGCCGAGCGCGGGACGGCGCACCTGCGTCTCACCGCCCGGGGCCGGGCCGGGCACGGGTCGCGGCCCAACGACGAGAACGCCGTCACCCGGTTGGTGGGCGCGTTGCACCGGATCGCCGCGCACCGCTGGCCGGTGACGCTGACCCCGGCGGTGCGGGCGTTCCTCGAGCGGACCGGCGCGGCGCTGGACGTGCCGGTGGATCTGTCCTCTTCGGACGGCGTGGACGCGGCGGTGGCGGCGCTGGGACCGGCGGGCGGACTGGTGGTGCCGACGGTCCGCAACAGCACGACCCCGACGATGCTGGACGCGGGCTACAAGGTGAACGTCATCCCGTCGACGGCGACCGCGCAGGTGGACGTGCGGGTGCTGCCGGGCACCGAGGACGAGCTGTTCTCCGCGCTGGACGAGCTGCTCGGCGAGGGCGTGACGCGGGAGTTCGTGGCGCACCAGCCGCCGGTGCAGGCCCCGGTCAACTCACCGTGGTTCTCGGCGATGGCGGCCGCGTTGCGGGCGGAGGACCCCGAGGCCGTGGTGGTGCCCTACTGCCTGGGCGGCGGCACGGACGCGAAGGCGTTCGCCCAGCTGGGGATCGCCAACTACGGGTTCGCGCCGCTGTGGCTGCCGAAGGGCTTCCCGTACCGGGCGATGGCGCACGGGGTCGACGAGCGGGTGCCGGTGGAGGGCCTGCGCTTCGGGACCCGCGTGCTGTCGCGGTTCCTCACGGACTGCTAGACCCGCGACTCGGCGCCGACCTCGGCCACGTCCCAGACGACGCACCGCACGCCGGGCTGCTCGGTGAATCCGCCGTCGAGCATCTCCTGGTGGTAGCGGCGCGCGTCGGCTTCGTCGGCGTAGACCTGGATCATGTGGCCGTCGAGGGTCCAGGTCCCGTGGACGAAGCCCGGCGTGCCGACCTTGCTCGAGGCCATGAGCGGCACCTGAGCGCGCAGCTCGTCGATCTTCTCTGGCGCGATGTCCCAGACTCCGATGACGGCCCACATGCCCCGTGAGTCGGGGGCGCGGCGGCCGCCGTTACCGGGTGAACGTCGCCCAGTGCCGCGCCCCGCCGCGGATCCGCTGCAGGCTCACCAGCGTGACGCCGTCCTGGGCCACCGACTCGACCTCCGCGCGGCTGAACGGCCACGGCGGGCTCTGCCACGTCTCGACGTCCGTGCTCTCCTCCGCGACCTCGGACACGATGGCCGTGCCGCCGGGGGCGAGGAACCCGGCCAGCGACGTCAGCGCCGCGGGCCGGAAGTCGCGGGGCATGGCCTGGATGTTCATGATCTCCACGACCAGGTCGAACGCGTGGTGCCAGTCCGACGGCGGGTTCAGCAGGTCCGCGACGACGTAGTCCACTGTGGACTCCGGGAACCGGGCGCGGGCGGCTTCGACCGCGGTCGGGGCGACGTCGAACCCCGTCACCGCCCAGCCCGCCGAGGCCAGCAGCTCGGAGTCGTCGCCCAGCGCGCTGCCCACCACCAGCGCCCGGCGCGACGCCCCGGGGTGCTCGGCGGCCCAGGCGATCAGGTCCGTGGTGGGCATGCCGCGGGTCCAGGGCACTTCGGCCTCGCCGCGGGCGGCGGCGGTGTAGAGCTGTTCGAACCACCCGGTCGGGTTGCCTTCGGCGAGGGAGGCGCGGGCGAGTACTCGGTCGGCGGGGTCCGGCATCGAGGTCATGATCGTGACCTTAGCGACGACGCCGGACCCGCGTGACGGGTTTTACCGGGCCACCGGCCCCGGGATCGCGTACAGCCCGTTGCCGGCCCAGTCAACGACGTCCCGGGGCGGTGAGGTTGGCGGGGCCGGGCGGAAGTTGGCGGCGTCGTCGACGCTGCCGGTGCCGTCGTAGACCGCGCGGCGCGGGTAGGCGAACACCGGCCGGGTGCGGGTGACGGTGCCGGCGGCGTCGCGGCCGGTCGCCGTCACCTTCGTCGGCGCGGTGCCGCGTTCGACCCAGGCGACCAGTTCGCGGAGCGGGTCGAAATCGGTGAGCGTGGTGCCGCCGCCGCAGTGGTAGAGCGACGGGACCATGAACAGCCGGGCGAAGTCCTGGCCATGGCCGCGGGTGAGCCGCTGGTAGTAGTCGAGCGTGCCGGCCGGCGGGATGGCCTGGTCGGCCCAGCCGTGCCAGAGCACCAGCTTCCCGCCGCGGCGCTGGAACGCCGACAGGTCGAGGCTCATCGCGTCGTACCGGGCGCCGACCGGGGTGAGCCGGTCGAACTCGCGTCGGGTGAAGGCGAAGTCGTCGACCTTCGACGCCGGCGCGCCGATCGGGTAGCCGAGGTAGCGCAGGTAGTTGTCGGCGAGGCTGCGGGCGAAGGAGACGCCGCCGGTCTGAGGCACGCCGATGATCCAGCCGGCCCACGACAGTTCCGACCCGGGCTGCTCACCGCCGGGGTAGAGCAGCGTGCCGCGGGCGTCGGTGGGCGGCGAGTAGAGCTTGCGGACGACGCCGACCTGCGCGGGGGTGAGGCACGTCGGGCTGTCGGCGCCGGTGCAGGTCAGCGTCGCCGGGTCGAAGTGGCACGTGCGCGGGTCGTCGAGTTGCCCGTCGGCGAGCCCGTCGCGGCGGTCGCAGGCGGCCAGCACGGCGTCGTGCAGGGCGGGCAGCTTCGCGGCGGTGAGGACGGGACTGCCGTCGGCGGCGTTGTTCACCCGCGCGAGCCACGTCTGGAACTCGCCGAGCAGCGGTCCCCAGTACCCGGCCGGGGCGCCGGCGACGACGCCGTCGAAGTCGGCCGGGTAGCGCTGGGCCAGCTGGAGGCCTTCGCGGCCGCCGTCGGAGCAGCCGGTGAAGTAGGACTTCTTCGGCGGGGCGCCGTAGAACGCCTGGATGATCGCCTTGGCGGCGCGGGCGACGACGTGGGGGGCGCGGAACTCGAAGTCGTCGCGCGCGGCCTGGTCGTCGGCGCCCCAGCTGCCGTCGTCGAAGACGGCGGGGGTCTTGCCGACGTGGCCGTCGTCGGTGGCGGCGACCGCGAGGTCACCGCCGTGGGGCAGGGCGCAGCCGGCGAAGGCGGGCGGGGTGATCAGGCCGCAGAAGCCGCCGCAGCCGTACTGCAGGTAGCGGCCGGCGTAGGTCTGGGTGGGCAGCCGCAGCTCGAAGCGGACGGCCGGTTCGACGTAGCCCTGGACGCCGCAGTACCCGGGGTCGGTGCCGGTCACGGCGACGACGGCCGCGGAGGTGACGTGCGTGGCGGCGCCCGGGAGGGCGAACCCGCGGACGAGGTCACCGCAGGTGGTGATCGGCCGGACTGTGGAGTCCTCCACCGTGGTGGACTCGGCTGCGGCGGTGGGCGCTGTCGCGGCGGTGGCCACCGCCGGGGCGAATCCGGCGGTGGCGAGTGTGAGTGTGACGACGGCGGTGAAGATCCGGACTGTTCTCATCGGGGTCCTTCCCCTCGGTTGTCCAGTTCTGGCCAGGTTTGCCGACCGGTCTTGACATCGATGTCACCCGCGCGTTTCGCTCTCTGGGCGCCGCCGGTCCCCCGTCCGTCGGTCCCCAGTTCACCCTCCAGAGCTTGGAGCAACGATGCCCCGAAGCGCCAGACCACCGGTCGCTTTCCTGGTGACCGCCGCCGTGGTCGCCGCCGGCCTGGTCGCCGCCCTCCCCGCGACGGCGTCCGCGGCCGAAGAAGCCTTGCCGGCCGACTTCTCGTCCTCCTTCGAGGCCGGTGACGTCCAGCCCACGTGGACCGACACCGTCGACACCGACGCGGCGGGCAAGCCGTGGGCGTTCGGCATCAACGGCGCCAACGGCACCGCGATCCCCGGCGACATCCGCGGCAAGGTCACCGAGAGCAGCGGCAGCAGCGAAAACACCGACGGCGGCGAAGTCGTCTCGAACCTCTTCGACGGCACCACGGACACGAAGTGGCTGTCCTGGGACCCGACGGCGTCGGCGCAGGTCACGCTGTCCGAGGCCACCTCGATCACGCACTACGCGATCTCCTCGGCCAACGACTTCGACGAGCGCGACCCGAAGGACTGGACGCTGCAGGGCTCCAACGACGCGAGCGCGTGGACCGACCTGGACAAGCAGTCCGGCCAGGCGTTCACCGCGCGGTTCCAGCAGAAGGACTACAAGCTGGCCGCGCCGACCGCGGCGTACAAGTACTACCGGCTGGACATCACGGCCAACAACGGCGGCCCGATCCTGCAGCTCTCGGAGCTGCTGCTGGCCAACGACGACCCGGCACCGCCGCCGCTGCCGAACATGCGCAGCTTCACCGACTCCGGCCCGACCAGCGGCTACACGAACAAGAACCGCGTCGGCTACACCGGCCTCAAGGCGTTCCGCTACTCCGGCAGCCAGACCGTCGCCGGCCACGGCTGGTCGTACAACAAGGTCTTCGACGTCGACGTGCCGGTGGTCGCCTCCACCGAGCTCTCCTACAAGGTCCAGCCGCAGTTCATCACCGGCGACCTGAAGTACCAGAGCACGAACGTCGCGATCGACCTGGCCTTCACCGACGGCACCTACCTGCGCAACCTCGGCGCGACCGACCAGTACGGCTTCCCGCTGACGCCGGACGGCCAGGGCAAGAGCAAGGTCCTCTACACCAACCAGTGGAACCTGGTGCGCTCGGCGATCGGCACGGTCGCCAAGGGCAAGACGATCGACCGGATCCTCGTCGGCTACGACAACCCGGACGGCCCCGGCTCGCTGCAAGGCTGGCTGGACGACGTGAAGATCTCGGCCACGCCGACACCGCCGTCGAGCACCCGCCCGAGCGACAACGTGCTCACCACGCGCGGCACGATGGCCAACAGCACGTTCTCCCGGGGCAACAACTTCCCGGCCACGGCCGTGCCGCACGGGTTCAACTTCTGGACCCCGGTGACCGACGCCGGGTCGAGCAGCTGGCTCTACAACTACAGCACCAACAACAACGCGCAGAACCTCCCGCAGCTGCAGGCGTTCAGCGTGAGCCACGAGCCGAGCCCGTGGATGGGTGACCGGGAGTCCTTCCAGGTGATGCCGTCCGCGGTCGCCGGGGTGCCCGACGCCAACCGCGCCAACCGGGCGCTGCCGTTCAAGCACGACAACGAAACCGCCCGCGCGCACTACTACGGCGTGCAGTTCGAGAACGGGATCAAGACCGAGATCGCGCCGACCGACCACGCGGCGATGATGAAGTTCTCCTTCCCGGGCGCGGACTCGAGCCTGATCTTCGACAGCGTCAACAACTCGGCCGGGCTGACGCTCGACCCGGCCACCGGCACGCTCTCGGGCTACACCGAGACCAACGTGTACGCCGGGGCGGGCCGGATGTTCGTCTACGCGACGTTCGACAAGCCGGTCACCGCGGGCGGCAAGCTCACCGGGCAGGGCCGCGACAACGTCACCGGCTACCTGCGGTTCAACGCCGGCGCCGACAAGACCGTGAACATGCGGATCGCGACGTCGCTGATCAGCCTCGACCAGGCGAAGAAGAACCTCGCGCAGGAGATCGCCCCGGCCGCGACGTTCGACTCCGTGCGCGACGCCGCGCAGAAGGCGTGGGACGACCAGCTGAAGGTGATCGAGGTCGAGGGCGCGTCGAAGGACCAGCTCACGACGCTCTACTCGAACCTGTACCGGCTGTTCCTGTACCCGAACTCCGCGTTCGAGAACACGGGCACCTCCGACAAGCCGGTCTACAAGTACGCGAGCCCGGTCTCGCCGAAGGTCGGCGCGGACACCGTCACCCAGACCGGGTCGAAGGTGGTCGACGGCCAGATCTACGTCAACAACGGGTTCTGGGACACCTACCGCACCACGTGGCCGGCGTACTCGCTGCTGACCCCGGACATGGCCGGGAAGATGATCGACGGCTTCGTCCAGCAGTACCGCGACGGCGGCTGGATCTCCCGGTGGTCGTCGCCGGGGTACGCGGACCTGATGACGGGCACCAGCGCGGACGTCGCGTTCGCCGACGCCTACCTCAAGGGCGTGAAGAACTTCGACGTCAAGTCGTTCTACGACGCGGCGCTGAAGGACGCGACGGTGACCCCGCCGAACAACGCCGTCGGCCGCAAGGGTCTCGACCAGGGCATCTTCCTCGGTTACGCCCCGAACACCTCGGAGCACGGGTTCTCCTGGTCGATCGAGGGTTACGTCAACGACTTCGGCATCGCGAACCTGTCGAAGAAGCTCTACGACGAAGCTCCCGCGAGCGACCCGCGCAAGCAGGAGTACCAGGCCAACTACGAGTACTTCACCAGCCGGGCCCAGCAGTACGTGAACGTGTTCGACCCGAGCGTCGGGTTCTTCCAGGGCCGCGACGCCGCCGGCAAGTTCGGCCGCACCCCCCAGGAATACGACCCGCGGGTGTGGGGCATCGACTACACCGAAACCGACGGCTGGGGCATGGCGTTCTCCGTGCCGCAGGACGGTCAGGGCCTGGCCAACCTCTACGGCGGCAAGGCAGGCCTGGCGAAGAAGCTGGACGGGTTCTTCGCCGACCAGGAGACCGCGAACTTCCCGGGCTCCTACGGTGGCGTGATCCACGAGATGCGGGAGGCGCGGGACGTGCGGATGGGCCAGCTCGGCCACTCCAACCAGGCCTCGCACCACACGCTCTACATGTACGACTACGCCGGTCAGCCGTCGAAGACGCAGGCGAAGGTCCGCGAGGCGCTCTCGCGGCTCTACACCGGCAGTGAGATCGGGCAGGGTTACGCGGGCGACGAGGACAACGGCGAGCAGTCGGCCTGGTGGACCTTCAGCGCGCTGGGCTTCTACCCGCTGCAGATGGGCAGCCCGAACTACGCGATCGGGTCGCCGCTGTTCAAGAAGGCCACGGTCCACCTGGCCGGCGGCAAGGACCTGGTGATCAACGCGCCGAAGAACAACGCGAAGAACGTCTACATCCAGGGCGTGAAGGTCAACGGCAAGGCGTACAGCTCCACGTCGCTGTCGCAGGACGTCATCGCGCGCGGTGGGGTCATCGACTTCGACATGGGCCCGAACCCCTCCAACTGGGGTACCGGTCCGAACGACGCACCGAAGTCGATCACCCAGGGCGACGCCGTCCCGGCGCCGCTGCACGACGAGACCGGGGCCGGCAAGGGCACCCTGTCCACTTCGGACGGTTCGAACGCGGGTGCGCTGCTCGACAACACCTCGCGCACCCAGGCCGCCGTCACCGGGGCCGTGCAGTACCAGCTGAACAACACCGACGAGGCCGTCACGGACTACACGCTGACGTCCCAGACCGGTGCGGGCGACCCGAAGAGCTGGACGCTGAAGGGCTCCTACGACGGCAAGACGTGGGCGGTGGCCGACCAGCAGACGAACCAGGCGTTCAGCTGGCGGCAGCAGACCCGCGCGTTCAAGGTGACCAACCCGGCGCACTACGCCTACTACAAGCTCGAAGTCACCGCGACCAGCACCGGCGCCCCGGCGCAGCTGGCCGAGTTCGAGCTGCTGGGCAAGCCGGACGCCGCCTGCACGCAGACGATCACCGGTGCTCGCAAGGGGCCGCTCACGGTCTCGTCCGGCACGGTGTGCCTGCAGGACGCGACGGTCTCGGGCCCGGTGACGGTCTCGCCCGGCGCGTCGCTGATCGTGCGGGGCGGGGAGATCAAGGGCCCGCTCGCCGCGACGGGCGCGGGTCAGGTCGTGCTCAACCGCACGAAGGTCGGCGGCCCGGTGGCGATCACCGGGGTGACCGGCCAGGTGTCGATCGAGCTGACGTCGGTGGGTGGCCCGGTCGCGCTGACCGGCAACCACGGGCCGGTGCTGACGTCGAGCACGATCGGCGGCCCGCTGGCCTGTGCGGCCAACTCGCCGGTCCCGACGGACTACGACCTCCCGAACACCGTCCGCGGCCCGTCCGCGGGGCAGTGCGCGAAGATCTAGTCCAGCGGTAGGTTCGGTGAAGGCCTCCCCGCCTCGGCGGGGAGGCCTTCACTCATTTCGGGAGATGACGTGGAGTTCTTCTGCTACCACCGGGACCGGCCCGGCTCGGCGACCCTGCGCGAGCAGCTGAGGGACGAGCACTGGTCCTACATGGACCGGTTCCCGGGCATGATCGCCCGCGGCCCGACGTTCGACGGCGACACCCCCACCGGCAGCGTGCACATCGTGGACCTGCCGGACCCGGCGGCGGCGCGGGCGTTCGCGTTCGACGAGCCGGGTTACCAGGCCGGGGCGTACCGGGACGTGCTGCTGCGCCGGTGGCGCAACGCGCTGGGGCGCACGATGTGGGAGTTCCCGGGTGGACGGACCGGCGGGGACCGGTACCTGGTCCTCGGGTTCGGCTCCGGCGAGCCGGTCGAGGTGGCGGGCCCGCGGGAGGAGCTGATCGCGTACGGGCCGCTGCTCTCGGACGACGGCGCGGCGTGGCTGGGCACGGCGGTACTGCTGCGGGCGCCGGATGCGGCCGCGGCGCGAGCCGTGCTGAGTCCGGGCCGGTACGACGGGGTCGAGGTCCACCGCTGGCAGTTCGGCGGCCGCCCGGGTTGAGCCGTGCGGGTTCCGGCGGACCGGGTGCGAAGGTCTTGAATGAGTCATTCAGGTCTTGGGAGGTCCTGAATGACTCATTCAAGACCTTTGAGGCGGCGCGTCTGGGGTCGGTCAGAGGCGGCGGAGCCTCGCCAACGTCGTGCACAGCGCCGGTGCGAAGGCGTCCACGTCGGACTCGAACCCCTGGTGCCCGCCGGGGAACCGCGCATACCGGCACGCCAGGTGCTCCGCCTGGATCCGCGCCGACTGCTCCAGGCACGTGTCGCGGCTGGTCTCCCCCGCCGCCGTGACCACCGGGATGCCCGTGCGGCGGACCGCGTCGAGGTCCGGGGTGTGCAGCACCACCGCCGGGAACTCACGCGCGAGGAACAGCTCCGCTGCCGCCGGATCCGGGAAGTCCGTCAAGCTCAGCCCGGCCAGGGCCAGCGCCGCGTCGAGGCCCTCGCTCTCGTGGGTGGCGCGGACCCGGCGGGCGATCGCCAGCCACTTCGGCGCGTCCGGCAGGAGGGTGATCGCCGGGGCTTCGTGGACCACCAGCTCCGTCACCGCGTCGGGGACCTGCGCGGCGAGCTCGAACGCGACCGAGCCGCCCGCGCCCTGGCCGAACACCGCCGCCCGGGGCCGCTCCGGACGGGCGGCTCGGATGACGGCGGCCGCGTCGCGGGCCTGCTGGCCCATGTCGAAGTCGGTGCCCGGGTCACGCCGGTCGTAGGTGAGCACCGCGTAGGTGCCGGCGAGCCGCTGCGCCAGCCCGGCGTACCGCGCGCTGTGGCCGCCGCGGCCGGCGATCAGCAGCAGGAGCGGCCCGTCGCCCCGCAGCTCGTAACGCAGCTCGGCACCCTCGTGCCGGACGGTGTCCGTGCTCACCGGCCCACCTCCCCCCGCGTCGAGCACACGCTACGCCGTTCGGCCGATACGGTGTGCGCATGTCCGACGCCGTGTTCTTCTCGTCTTTCGAAACCGGTGACCCGCAGCCGGTGGACCCCGCCCTGACGGTCGACAGCGGCCCGGACCGCTCCCCCACGGCCAAGACCGGCGTCGGCTTCACCGGCGCCAAGGCCCTGCGCTACACCGCCCGCCCGCGCAGCGTCCTGTTCGAACTCGACGTCCCGGTCACCGGGACCACCGAGCTGTCCTATGTAGTCTTCCCACGGTCCGACGGCGACATCCCGGCCTACCACGCCACCTGGGTCAGCCTCGACGTCGAGTTCGCCGACGGCACCGCCGCCGGGTTCGCCCCGGAGGACGACAAGACGCTGTGGGTGGACCAGTGGAACCTCGTCCGCCGCCCGCTCGGCGCGTTCGCGGGCCGCCGGATCAGCCGGATCGTGCTGCGCACAGCGTCACCGGACGACGAGATCACCGGCTGGGTCGACGACGTCCGCGTCGCCGAACGCCCCGAGCCGCCCCGCGACCCGGTCGACTGCGTCCGCACGACCCGCGGCACGCACTCCAGCGGCGACTACTCCCGCGGGAACAACTTCCCCGCGACGGCGGTGCCGCACGGGTTCAACTTCTGGACCCCGGTCACCGACGCCGGCGTCACCAACTGGATCTACTCCTACCACCGCCACAACAACGCCGAGAACCGGCCGGCGCTGCAAGCCCTGGCGCTGTCGCACCAGCCGAGCCCGTGGATGGGCGACCGGCACACCTTCCACGTCATGCCCGGCACCGGCCCGGTCGAGCGCGACCGCCGCAAGCGCGCGCTGGCGTTCTCCCACGACGACGAGACCGACTCGCCGCACCACTACGGCGTCCGGTTCGCCAACGGCATGACCGCCGACCTCGCGCCGACCTCTCACGCGGCGATCCTGCGGTTCACCTTCCCCGACAAGCACGGCTGGCTGCTGTTCGACAACGTCCGCAACCGCGGCCGGCTCCGCCTGAACGCCGACACCGGGGTGATCTCGGGGTACACGCGGGTCCGCAGCCGCCTGTCCGCCGGCGCGCGCCGGATGTTCGTCTACGGCGTGACCGACGCCCCGGCCACCCGCGGCGCGAAGGTCCGGCTTCCGCCGTGGCGGCGCGTCTCGGGCTACTTCGAGTTCGACGGTCCCGACGCGACGCTGCGGATCGCGACGTCGCTGATCAGCCTCGCGCAGGCCAAGCGCAACCTCGAGCAGGAGATCCCGGTCGGGACGACGTTCGGGCAGGTCCGCGACCAGGCGCGCGCGCTCTGGCAGGAGCAGCTCGGCCGCGTCGAGGTCGAAGGCGCCACCGAGGACCAGCGGACCACGCTCTACTCCAACCTCTACCGGCTGTTCCTCTACCCGAACGTCGCGCACGAGACCACCCCGCAGGGCATCCGGCACGCCAGCCCCGTGATCCGCCGGCGGTGGCCGAGCACCCGCCGGCGCACCGGCGCGAAGGTCGTGGACGGTGAGATGTACGTCAACAACGGCTTCTGGGACACCTACCGCACCACCTGGCCCGCCTACGCGCTGCTCACCCCGGAGCACTGCGGCCGGATGGTCGACGGGTTCGTCCAGCAGTACCGCGAAGGCGGCTGGATCTCCCGTTGGTCCTCACCCGGCTACGCGGACCTGATGACCGGCACCAGCTCCGACGTCGCCTTCGCCGACGCCTACCTCAAGGGCGTCCGCAACTTCGACGTCGAAGCCGCCTACGACGCCGCCCTCAAGAACGCCACCGTCACCCCGCCGCACCGCTCGGTCGGACGCAAGGGGCTCGACCAGTCGATCTTCCTCGGCTACACCCCGACGTCCGTCCACGAAGGACTGTCGTGGGCGCTGGAAGGCTGCATCAACGACTTCGGCCTCGCCAACCTCTCCGCGGAGCTTTCCCGTGAAAGTGACGGGCCGCGCGCCCGGATGTACGGCGACCACGCCGCCTACTTCCGCGAGCGCGCGAAGCACTACGTCCACCACTTCGACCCGAAGATCGGCTTCTTCCAGGGCCGCAAGCGCGACGGCAGCCGCAAGTTCGCCCCCGAAGGCTACGACCCGGCCGCGTGGGGCGGCGACTTCGTCGAGACCAACGCCTGGAACACGGCCTTCACCGCACCCCACGACGGCCCCGGCCTCGCGGCGCTGCACGGCGGCAACGCCGGCCTCGAAGCCAAGCTCGACGAGTTCTTCGCGACCCCGGAGACCGGGCAGCGTCCCGGCGCGTACGGCGGCCTGATCCACGAGATGACCGAGGCCCGCGACGTCCGCATGGGTCAGTACGGCCACTCCAACCAGCCTTCCCACCACATCCCCTACGTCTACAACCTCGCCGGCGCGCCCGCGAAGGCCCAGCGCGTCGTGCGCGAGGTCCTCCGCCGGCTCTACCTCGGCAGCGAGCTCGGGCAGGGCTACCCCGGCGACGAGGACAACGGCGAGATGTCCGCGTGGTGGGTGTTCAGTGCCCTGGGCTTCTACCCCTTGGCCGTCGGCAGCCCGCGCTACGCGATCGGCTCACCGCTGTTCGAAAAGGCCACTGTGCACCTGGGCGAGGGCAAGAAGCTCGTCGTCCGCGCGCCCGGCAACACCGGCGAAACCGTCTACGTCCGCGGCCTCACCGTCGACGGGGAACCGCACGACGCGACGACCATCGCCCACGCCACCCTCGCCGGCGGCGCCGAGCTGGTCTTCGACCTCACCACCGAACCGGCCGAGTGGGGCGCCCCGCCGCCACCCGCCGAACAACCGGACCCGGTCTCCGATCTCACCGGCACCGCCACCAGCGAGGACGCCAAGAGCCTCGACGCGCTCTTCGACGACACCACCCGCACCCAGGTCACCTTCCGCGGCGCCACCCCGGCGATCGAGTTCACCGTCACCGGCGAACCCCGCGAAGTCACGCTGTACACGCTCACCTCCGGCGGCCGCGGCGGCGACCCCAGCGCGTGGGTCCTGGAAGGCTCGGACGACGGCACGGACTGGACCACACTGGACGAACGCCAGGACGAGCTGTTCCGCTGGCGCCGCCAGACCCGTCCCTTCGCCCTCGCCACCCCGGCCGCCCACCCGCACTACCGGCTGCGGATCACCGCCACCCGCGGCCGGCGCGCCACCCTCGCCCAGTGGGAGCTGCTCGCCCGATGAACCACTTCCGCACCGCCGCCCTCGACCGGCTGGCGGCGGCCGACCCCGGCCTGGTCCGGCTGCGGCTGGCCGGGTCCGCGGTCCTCGGCATCGTCCTCGCCGTGGCCGCGCTGCTGCCCGCGCACGTCCCGCTCACCGTGATGCTGGTCGGCGCCATCGCCGCGATGATGACGGCGTTCACCGTCAACGACCCGACGCCCGGCGGGCAGGCCGTCACGCTCGTGCTGGCGTTCCTCGCCGGAGCCGCGTCCATCACGGTCGCGAGCCTCGGGTCGGCGCTGCCGCCGATGGACAGCATCGTGTTCGTCCTGCTGATCTTCGTCGCGGTCTACGCCCAGCGCTTCGGCGCCCGCGGTACCGCGCTCGGCTCGATCGGCTTCTTCCTGTTCTTCTTCCCGATGTTCCTGCAGGCCCACCTCGCGCAGGTCCCGCAGCTGCTGATGGCGCTCGCCGTCGGTGTGCTCGCCAACGCCGTCGTCCGGTTCGTCCTGTTGCGCCACAACGCCGAAGCCGAGTTCCTCCGCGTGCGCCGGGCTTTCCGCGCCCGCCTCGCCGCCGTCGTCCGTGCCACCGAAGCCCACCTCGCCGTCAACGGCAGCGAACGCACCCGCAAACAGCTCCGCAGCGCGCTCGCCCGGCTCCACGAGTGCGTCCTGCTCATCGAGGACGCCGCCCCCGACGTCGTCGACGCCCGCGCCGCCGACCGCCTGCGCCGCCGCGCCATCGAGGTCGAGCTCGCCGTCCAGTGGCTCACGATCACCGTCCAGCGCACCTGCTCCGACGAGCTCACCGCCGACGTCCGCGACGACCTCATCGCCCGGCTCGCCCGCTTCCGCGCCCTCATGGAACGCGACCCGCGCGAGCTGCCGCTGATCAGCCAGACCGGCGAGTACAGCCGCATGCTCGTCGAAGGCAGCCGCATCGACGAACACGCCGCCCCCGGCGACGGCGTCCGCAAGGCACTCGCCGAGCTCGCGCTGGCCGACGACCGCGCCCAGCGCGCCGCCGCACCCGAGTCCACTCCCGACCCCCTCGACGAGGACAACGACGAGCCGACCCCCGCGTTCGCCTACGACAACCGCACCCGCAGCGCCATCCAGGCCGTCGTCGGCGGCGGGCTCGCCGTGCTCGGCGGTGAACTCGTCTCCCACCAGCGCTGGTACTGGGCCGTCCTGACGGTCTTCGTCGTGTTCATCGGCGCCTCCAGCGCCGGCGCCACCTTCGTCAAGGGCGTCCGCCGCCTCGGCGGCACCCTCATCGGCATCGTCGGCGGCGTCCTGCTCGCCTTCCTGGTCGCCGGCAGCACCCCGGCCACGCTCGCGCTGATCCTGGTGTGCGTCTTCGGGATGGTCTACACCGCCCGCGTCTCCCAGGTCGTGATGGCCTTCTTCATCACCAGCATGCTCGGCCTGCTCTACAGCCTGCTCGGCACGTTCAGCCTCGAAGTCCTCTGGATCCGCGTCGCCGAAACCGCGGTCGGTGCCACCGCGGGCATCCTCGCCGCCGTCGTCATCGTCCCCGTCCGCACCCGCTCGGTCATGCTCGACGACATCTCCGCCGTGCTCGACGAGCTGGCCGAGTTCCTCGAGCACGCCCGCGACCTGCTCGCCGGCGAGGAGAACGTCAACATCATCGAGCTCTCCCGCGACCTCGACCGCGCCGTCGAGCAAGTCCGCACCACCATCGAACCGCTCACCCACCCGGTCAACCTCCGCAGCGCCCGCCGCGACTACGGCTGGCACGTGCTCACCACCCTGGAGACCATCGCCTTCCGCGCCCGCCACGTCGCCGCCCGCGCCCAGCCCGGGATGCTCGCCGGCCCCGACACCGATCGCCTGGGCCAGTTCACCGGCCGGCTGCTGGCCAACATCGACGTCCTGCGCAAAGCACTCGACGCGCCGGGTGGCCCCACAACCGGCACGCTCGTGCGCGACGACGGCACCCCGGTGTCCGACCGCGTCGAGCAGGCCGAAACCCGGGCCGTCCTCTCCAGCCTCAGCCACCTCGACGAGGGCCTCGTCTCGCTCGGCCGCGTCTTCGACGTCCAGGCCACCGATCCCCGCGCCCCCGCGAAGAAGTGACCGCCGGGACGGCGCGGTGCCAAGCCGCGCCGCCCCGTTTTCACGGTGCTCCGATCAGGGACAGGACAACCACGCGAAGTGGTACGTGGTCGTGATGCTGCCGTCGGTCGAGTCCATCGTCACGTAGCTCGTCGTCTTCTTCGGATCCGACGTCCCGGCCCCGGCCCGCAATTCCGTGTTGATGTTCAGATTGCGTTCCTCACCACACGGCTTGAACACGATCGCGCCGACTTCCGTCGAATCGGTGAAATGCCAGTCATCCTCGAACGGACCGGCCAGCGGGTGCTGCATGTAGGCCGTCGGAGAATTGCCCTGGAAATAGTAGTTGGCTCTTTCCAGGCCGGTCGCGCCCCGTTCCAGGTGGGCGAATCCGCGATAGTCCGCCTGCGCGATTCCGTAGGTGAACCCCTGCGGGACGTGCACCCGCAGGCCGATCTGGCAGTTCTTCCGGGCGTCCAGCGGACCGGCGCCGACCCCGATCAGCGCCGTGTAAGCGCTGTAGGTGACGGTGAACGCCGTGTTGTCCTGCGAGACGGCCACCGCGGACGTGTTCGGCGGACAGCCCGTGCCAATGGCGTTCACGACGTCGATGACGATTTTGTCGGGCGGCGGAGGAGTGTTCCACGAATGCGGGGTGACCACAGAGGACAGCGCCATTACGGCAGCAACGACCGCAGACAGCATCGGAATCCTTCCCAATACATTCGAATTGGGTACGGGGGCGCCGACCATGGTAGCGAATGGATCATGGTCCGAAACCCCGCTGAACGGAGCAACACGCAGTAGCAGTCCCGCCACGCGGTATACCGATAATTTCGAGCCGTCATTATAGTGAACACGAAGAAATACGACCGGAAAACGATTTCGCGCCCCCGGACCGCCGCCCGCCGTCCGCGATCACCCCGCGACGTCCGGGCTTGATCGTTTCACTCCGCCGGCAGACCCGCGACTCCGCACCCTTCAGGCCACCAGTTCGGCGACCCGCCCCAGTGTCGCGACCCCCGCCGACGACCACGGCCCGGCCGTGATCACGACCGCGTGCTCGATCCCCCACTCCGCGAACTCCCCGCACCGCCGCGCGAACGACTCCGCCGACTCGCCGGGCGAGAGCCGCGTGCTGATCGTCCTCTCGACCTCCCCGTACGGCCGCCCCACCTCGTCGCAGTGGCGCGCGAGCACGGACAGCTTGTGCCGCACCGTCTTCCCGCCGTCCGGGATGTCGAACACGTTGCACGCGTCGGCGTAGCGCGCGACCAGCCGCAGCGTCTTGCGCTCACCAGCGCCGCCGATCAGCACCTTCGGCCGGCGCACCGGCCGCGGAATCCCGATCGGACGGTCCAGGCGGTAGTGCTCGCCCTCGAACGCCGAGTCGTCCCCGGCCCACATCCGCAGCGCGAGCCGGATGGTCTCCTCCATCCGCTCGAACCGCTCGCCCACGGGCGGGAACGGCAGGCCCATCGCCCGCGCCTCGCCGTCGTGGTGCCCGGTGCCGATCCCGAACCGGGCGCGCCCGCCGGAGAGGACGTCGAGCGTCGTGACGGCCTTGATCAGCAGCGCGGGCGGCCGGAACGTCACCGCCGAGACCATCGTGCCCAGCCCGATCCGGCCGGTCCGCGCGGCCAGGAACCCCAGCGTCGTGTACGCCTCGAGCATCGCCGAGTCCGGCGTGCTGTGCGGGTCGGCCTGCAGCAGGTGGTCGGCCACCCACAGCGTGTCCAGCCCGGCGTCGTCGGCCGCCACGGCGATGCCCGCCAGTTCGTCGGTCAGCTTGTCCGGCCACGAGAAGTCCGTGACCCCGATGCTCACCCGCATGGCTACCCCCTCGTCAGCAGTTCCAGGTTGTGGCCGTCCGGGTCCTCGAAGTAGACCCCGCGGCCGCCGTTCAGGTCGTTGACCTCGCCGGCCCGCTCGTGGAACGGGTCCGCCCAATAGGTGATGCCGGCCCGCTCGATCCGCGCCAGCGCGGCGTCGAAGTCGTCGTCGCCGACCAGGAAGGCGTAGTGCTGGCTCGTCACGCGGTCCACCCGCAGGTAGTCGAGCGTGACGCCGTTCGCCAGCCGGATGGGCACGAACGGCCCGGATACCGGCTCGGTCCGCAGGCCGAGGATCCCGGCGAGGAACTCCGCCGACTTCTCCCGGTCGGTCACGCACACGATCGTGTGGTTCAGTTCGACGCTCATCGCGCGGCACCTCCGGGTGCGAACGGCGGCGGGCCGCCGATCGGGCTCAGGTGGATGCCGGCCAGGCGCCAGCGGTCTTCGTCGCGGACCAGGACGTGCGTGGCGCGGAACCGGCCGTCGACCGGGTTGCCCTGGTGCTTGGCGACCTGGGCGTGCACGCCGACGGCGATGGCGGTCGTGCCGAAGTCGCGGACCTCGACCTCGTCCCAGTCCAGCTTCTCGGTGACCAGCGCGCCGCCGCTGTAGCGCGCCAGCCACTGGTCGCGGTCCAGGACGAAGCCGAGCGGGCCGACCAGGCGGAAGCCGTCCGCGGCCAGACCGGCCAGGACCTCGGTGTCCCCACGCTCTTCCGCCGCGGCCCAGACCCGGCCGAACTCGCGGACCTGCTCTTCGGTGCTCATCGCGTTTCCCCTTCCGGTTCGATAAGCACCAACGTTAGATGTCTAACCATTAGATGTCAAACGCTTAGATCTCTCGGTATCTGCGGTAGGGTTCACCCCGTGCCAGCACCTGCCACCACCCCCATCGGCGTCGTCCTCGCCCGCACCGCCAAAACCGCCGGCCGCGCCTTCGACCAGGCCCTCGCCGCCGCCGGCGGCTCCCAGCCCGTCTGGCAGATCCTCATCTCCCTCAAGACCAGACCCGTCGCCAACCAACGCGAACTCGCCGACGCGGTCGGCATCCAGGGCGCCACCCTCACCCACCACCTCAACGGCATGGAAACGGCCGGTCTCGTCACCCGCCGTCGCGACCCCGACAACCGCCGGGTCCACCTCGTCACCCTCACCCCCGACGGCGAACAGCTCTTCCTCCGGCTCGCCTCCGCCGCCATCGCCCACGACGAACGCATGCGGAAAGGCCTGTCCGACACCGAGATCGCCCAGCTCGCCGACCTCCTCCACCGCCTCGCCGCCAACGTCACCGGTACCTGATCGATCCAGCGAGAGTGACTGGACGCACCCGACCCGCGACCACGAGGAGGGATAGGCTCCAGTGCACTAGCCAAAGTCGTCTCAAGCTGGAGAACCGCAATGACCCAAGCCCCTGTCAACGTGACCGTCACCGGCGCCGCCGGCCAGATCGGCTACGCGCTGCTCTTCCGCATCGCGTCCGGTCAGCTCCTCGGCCAGGACGTCCCGGTGAAGCTGCGGCTCCTCGAGATCCCGCAGGCGGTCAAGGCGGCCGAGGGCACCGCCATGGAGCTCGACGACGGCGCGTTCCCGCTCCTGGCCGGCACCGACATCTTCGACGACCCCAAGCAGGCCTTCGAAGGCACCAACATCGCCCTCCTCGTCGGCGCCCGCCCCCGCAGCAAGGGCATGGAGCGCGGCGACCTCCTCGAGGCCAACGGCGGCATCTTCAAGCCCCAGGGCGAAGCCATCAACGCCGGCGCCGCCGACGACATCAAGGTCCTCGTCGTCGGCAACCCCGCCAACACCAACGCCCTCATCGCCCGCTCGCACGCCCCCGACGTGCCGGCCGACCGCTTCACCGCGATGACCCGCCTCGACCACAACCGCGCGCTCGCCCAGCTCTCCAAGAAGCTCGGCGTCCCGGTCACCGAGCTCAAGAAGCTCGCCATCTGGGGCAACCACTCCGCCACCCAGTACCCCTCGGTCCAGCACGCCGAGGTCGGCGGCAAGAGCGTCGAGGTCGACCAGGCCTGGCTCGAGAGCGACTTCATCCCGACCGTCGCCAAGCGCGGCGCCGCCATCATCGAGGCCCGCGGCCTCTCTTCCGCCGCGTCGGCCGCCTCCGCGGCCATCGACCACGTCTACACCTGGGTCAACGGCACCCCGGCCGGCGACTGGACCTCCGCCGGCGTCGTCTCCGACGGCTCCTACGGCGTCGCCGAGGGCATCATCTCGTCCTTCCCGGTCACCGCCAAGGACGGCAAGTACGAAATCGTCCAGGGCCTCGAGATCGACGACTTCTCCCGCGCCCGCATCGACGCCTCCGTCGCCGAGCTCGTCGAGGAGCGCGACACCGTGCAGAAGCTCGGCCTCATCTGAGCCTGACCCACGAAGGGGCCACCGTCCACGCAGGACGGTGGCCCCTTTCTCGTCAGCTGGTCTTCAGCGGCCCGGCGACCTTGTAGGTGCTGAGCAGCACTCCGGACGGCGTCGGCGTCGTCCCGGCGAACTCGAACGTCTGCCCTGGGGTCCCCTCCGCGAAGAGCCGCTTGCCCGTGCCCACCAGCACCGGGTAGACGACCAGCACGACCTCGTCCGCGAGCCCGTGCTCCAGCAGCGCCGACGTCAGCGTGGAACTGCCCGTCACGACCAGCCCCGGCCCGTCCTCCGCCTTGATCCGCCGGACACCCTCGACGAGGTCCGGGCCGACCCCCTCGGCCGGCCCCCAGCCGAGATCGTCCGGACGGTGCGTCACGACGTACTTCTTCGCCGCGTTGAGGCGGTCCGCCATCGGCATGCCCGACACCGTCGGCCAGAACCCCGCGAAGATGTCGTACGTGCGCCGGCCGAGCAGCAGGTCGAACCGCTCACCGTGCGCCGACAGCATCATCTCCGCACCCGCCGGGGTCCGGTACGCCCCGGTCCAGTCGCTGTACGGGAAACCGTCCCCGTCGGCGGAGTTCTGGATCACACCGTCGAGCGACACATGCTCGATGATCTTGAGAGTTCTCATCCGGCCAGCACCTCGTCCAGTTGGGGCATCGCGGCGCGAAGGCCTTCTTCCATGCCCGGGGTCGTCTGTTCCATGGCTTCGACACTCGAAAATCGGGTGACGCTGATCATGCGCGACCCCGTCGGCGTCGCCTCGAAGGCGAACGTCATCGACATCGGCATGGCCTCGTCCTCGGCGTTGTCCTCACCGTCGTCCGCCACGAACGAGGCGATCGGGTCCACCGCCGTGAACTTCCAGGCGCCACTCCACTTCTCCCCGTCCGGCCCCGTCAGGAAGTACTCCGCACGACCACCGACCCGGAAGTCGTGGTGCGTGAAGGTCGCGGGCGCGGACGGCGGACCCCAGAAGCGCTCCAGCTGCCGCGGATCGGCCCAGGCGGCCCACAGGCGTTCTTGCGGAACCGGGAAGTCGGCCACCAGCGTCAGGGTGAGCGCTTCCGGATCTTTGGTCACCGAGGTGACGGGCATCGTTCAAACTTCTTTCGATAGCAGGACATCATCGAGCTGCGCCACTCGTTGACGCCAAACGGACTCGAAGGAGTCGAGGAGTTCACTGGCCCGCCGCAGCCGCGCACGGTCGGCCGCCACCCGCTGCTCGCGGCCGTTCGCGCGCTTGCGGATGAGACCCGCCCGCTCGAGCACGGCGACGTGCTTCTGCACGGCGGCGAAGCTCATCTCGTAGTGCGCGGCGAGCTCGGACACCGACGGCGTTTCGGTGATCGACCGCGCCAGGATGTCGCGGCGCGTGCCGTCGGC
This sequence comes from Amycolatopsis sp. NPDC051371, assembly GCF_040682155.1. Classification (NCBI taxonomy): domain Bacteria; kingdom Bacillati; phylum Actinomycetota; class Actinomycetes; order Pseudonocardiales; family Pseudonocardiaceae; genus Amycolatopsis; species Amycolatopsis sp. NPDC051371. The sequence goes on along the minus strand of NZ_JBFBAG010000037.1, from coordinate 96,786 downwards.
CAGGGCGCGGAAGAGCTGGTTGAGCGACTCCTCACTCTCTTCCTGAAGTACAACCATGTGGTTGTACGTTAGCCGACGCCGACCACCCTGGCAAGGCCGCCTTCACTCCGCTCCCCGCGAACACCGCACGCTCACAGCGAAACCACCACCGGACACCCATTCCCGCGCCCTACCGTCGGGCCATGACCACTCTCGCCGTACCCGACATGCAGGCACCGAGTCCCTCACCCGAAGACTCGGTCTACCAACAGCTCCTGCACGACCGCATCGTCTTCCTCGGCTCCGAGGTCAACGACGAGGTGGCCAACCGGCTCATCGCCCAGCTCCTCCTGCTCGCCGCCGACGACCCGGCGAAGGACATCACCTTCTACATCAACTCACCCGGCGGCTCGGTCACCGCCGGCATGGCCATCTACGACACCATGCAGCTCGTCAAACCGGACGTCTCGACCTACGGCCTCGGCTTCGTCGCCTCCATGGGCCAGTTCCTGCTCTCCTCCGGCACCCCCGGAAAGCGCTACCTGCTGCCCAACACGCGGATCGTCATGCACCAGCCCTCGGCCGGCATCGGCGGCGCCGCCACCGACATCGCCATCCAGGCCGAGGTCTTCGGCAAGATGAAACGCCGCATCGCGGAGATCACCGCGAGCCAGACCGGCCAGAGCGTCGAGCGGATCACCACGGACGCCGACCGGGACCGCTGGTTCGACGCGCAAGAAGCCCTCACCTACGGCTTCGTCGACCACATCGTCGCCAACGAGCACACCGCCTGACACGCACCTGGCGGGGAATGCCGGCCCGGTACCAGCCCGGTGTGCGTTCCCCGCCAGCCACGGCCACCAGGCTCGGCTCCATGACGATCACCCTCAAGCCCCACAGCACCGTGCTCTTCGCCGGCGACTCGATCACCGACCTCTGGCGCCCCGACGGCGAAGACCAGTGCGGCTACCCGGCACTCGCCGCGGGCCGATGGTGCTTCCGCTACCCCGACCGGCCCGTCACCTGGCTCAACGCCGGACACGCCGGCGACACGGTGCCCGACCTCGAAGCCCGCTGGTCCACCGACGTCCTCGACGCACACCCCGACGTCGTCTCCATCCTCGTCGGAGTCAACGACAACGGCCGGCACACGTTCGACCCGAACGCCCCGGCGGTCTCCGCCGACGAGTTCGCGGCCGGCTACGACCGCCTGCTCGCCCCGCTCGCCGAGACGGGCACCGAACTGATCCTCATCGAACCGTTCCTTTTGCCGGTCAACGGTGTCGTCGAAGCCGGAATCCACCGCGAAGAAGGCGAACAAGCCGTACTCATCAACGACGACGTGCGCCGGGAATGGCGCGCCGGGCTGAACCCGAAGATCCAGGTCGTACGGGACCTCGCCGCGCGGTTCGACGCGCACCTGCTCGCCGCCGACCGCATGTTCACCGACCTCGCCGCGGCGAGCGGACCGGAACGCTGGTCCGAAGACGGCGTGCACCCGACACCGGCCGGTCACGCCGCACTCGCGGACGCCTGGCTGGATCTGGTCTCTTAGTCGTTGCGGGCTTTGGTGCTACACAGCGCACTGCGGGCCGAGTTTGAAAAACTCGGCCCGCAGTATAGGTCGTTATACAGTTGAAGACTCAGACTCCGTTGAGCCCGCGGCGGGCCAGGAGCGGCTCGATCTCGGGGTCGCGGCCGCGGAAGGCCCGGAACGCGTCCATCGGGTCGATGCTGCCTCCCCTGCCGAGGAGGGTGCGGCGGAAGTGGTCGCCGTTCTCGCGGGTCAGTCCCCCGCTCTCCCGGAACCACTGGACGGTGTCGGCGTCGAGGACCTCGCTCCAGATGTAGGAGTAGTACCCGGCGCTGTAGCCGCCGCTGAACACGTGCGCGAAGTACGTCGTGCGGTAGCGCGGCGGGATGGCTTCGACGGCCACGCCCGCCTTGACGAGCGCGTCGGTCTCGAACCGCTGGACCTCTTCGACGCGGTCGTCGACGCCGAGGCGGTGCCAGGCCTGGTCGAGCAGCGACGCGGCCAGGTACTCGGTGGTCGAGAAGCCTTCGCCGTACTGCTGGGCGGCGAGGAGCTTGTCGACCTGCTCCTGGGGCAGCGCCTCCCCCGTCTCGTGGTGCTTGGCGTAGTTGGCCAGGACCTCCGGCCACAGCATCCACATCTCGTTGACCTGGGACGGGTATTCGACGAAGTCGCGGGGCACGTTGGTGCCGGAGAACGCCGGGTAGCGGACCGAGGAGACCAGGGCGTGCAGCGCGTGGCCGAACTCGTGGAACGCGGTGACGACCTCGTCGAAGGTGAGCAGGGTCGGCTCCCCCGCCGGCGGCTTGCCGACGTTGAGCACGTTGACCACGACCGTCTTGCGGTCCAGCAGCTCGGACTGGTCGACGAAGGTGTTCATCCACGCGCCGCCGCGCTTGGCGTCGCGGGTGTAGAGGTCGAGCAGGTACAGCCCGAGCGGGGTTCCGTCGGTGTCGAACACCTCGAAGGTCCGGACCTCCGGGTGGTACTTGGGGAGGTCGGTCCGTTCGGTGAAGGTGAGGCCGTAGAGCTTGGTGGCGGCGAAGAAGACGCCGTCGAGGTACACGCGGTCGGCTTCGAAGTACGGACGCAGGGCTTCGGTGTCGACGTCGAAGCGCTCGCGGCGGACCTGGGCGGCGTAGTACGGCCAGTCCGACGGGCGCAGCGTCGCGCCGGGAACGTCGGCTTCGAGCAGCTGCTGCAGCTCCGCGGCTTCGGTGCGGGCGTTCGCGACGGCGGCGGGCGCCAGGCGCTCGAGCAGCCCGGCCGCGGCTTCGGCGGTCTTCGCCGTCTCGTCGGCGATGACGTACGCCGCGTGGTTCGGGTAGCCGAGCAGCGCGGCGCGTTCGGCCCGCAGGTGCGCGATCTCGGCGACCAGGGCGTTGTTGTCGAACTCGTTGCCGCGGTTGCCTCGCGCCATCGACGCGGCGTGGATCCGCGCGCGGACGTCGCGGTCGCGCAGCGTCTCCAGCGGCGAGGCCTGGCTCGTCGGCAGGGTCAACGGGATGACGTACTTGCCGTCCTCGCCGCGGGCCGCCGCCGCTTCGGCCGCGGTGGCGATCGCGCCGTCGCCGAAGCCGGCCAGCTCGGCGCGGTCTTCGATCACGACGGCCAGGTCGTTGGTGTCCTTGAGCAGGTTCTGCTGGAACTTCGTCTGCAGGGTGGACAGCTGCCCGTTCAGCTCCCGCAGGCGGCCCTGCTCCGCTTCGCCGAGCCCGGCGCCCGCGCGGCTGAAGTCGAGGTGACGCCGTTCCAGCAGCCGCCGCGACTCCTCGTCCAGGCCGAGTTCCTCACGCCGCGCGTGGAGGGCGTCGATCCGGGCGAACAGCTTCGGGTTCAGGTGGAGGGCGTCGTGGTGGGCGGCCAGCTTCGGCGCGAACTCCGCCTGGATGGCCTGGATCTCGTCGGTGCTGTTGGAGCCGGACAGGTTGTAGAACACGCTCGCCACGCGGCCCAGCAGCTCGCCGGCGCGCTCGAGGGCCACGACGGTGTTCTCGAACGTCGGCTCGGCTTCCTGCGCGGCGATCTGCTCGATCTCCGCCGAGTGTTCGGCCAGGCCCGCCTCGAACGCGGGCCGGTAGTGCTCGTCGGCGATCCGGTCGAAGGGCGGCAGGGCGTAGGGCAGTTCGCTGGGTGCGGCGAACGGGTTGTCCGGCGAAATCATCGGGGCAGGCTCCTGGTGGGGGTACAACACTCGGTCTCGCCACCCTACGTGGTCCCCCGGTGCGGATGTCAGCGCTTTCCGGAGGTGGCCACGCTCACCGGCCGGTGGTACCGCCCACGACGGCGTCGCTGCTCCCGGCGGCCTTCTTGCCCCGCTTCGGCTTGGGCTCCGGCGGCACGATCCCGCGCAGGTCGTCGCTGTGGTCGTTGACCCGCATGACGAACGGCCGGGTCTCGGTGTAGCGCACGACCGAGATCGACGCGGGGTCGACGACGATCCGCTGGAACGCGTCGAGGTGCTGGCCGAGGGCGTCGGCGAGGATGGACTTGATCACGTCGCCGTGGCTGCACAGGAGCCAGACGGCGTGGTCGCCGTGCTCGGCGGTGATCCGGCGGTCGTGCGCGCGGACGGCGGCCACGGACCGGGCCTGCATCGCCGCGAGCCCTTCGCCGCCGGGGAAGACCGCGGCCGAGGCGTGCGCCTGCACGACCCGCCAGAGCGGTTCCTTGGCCAGGTTCTTGAGCTCCTTGCCGGTCCAGTCGCCATAGTCCACTTCGGACAGCCCGGGTTCGACTGTCTTCCCGAGCCCACGCGCGGCGGCCAGCGGGCCGACGGTCTGCTTGCACCGCAGCATGGGCGAAACGACCAGCTCCGCCAGCGGCACGCCGTCGAGGCGAGCGACCAGCTTGTCCGCCTGGGCGCGGCCGGTGTCGTCGAGGTTGACCTTCGGGGACCGCCCGGCCAGGACGCCGGAGCCGTTGGCCGTCGACTTGCCGTGCCTGACCAGAATGACCGTACTCACGAGGCCCACCCTACGTGGGGACCGATCATCGGGTCCCCACGCGGGCGGGTCAGTGGCTGACGGGGCCGGCGTTCGGGTCCAGGGCGCCGGTGAAGATCAGCACGAACAGCAGCACCCCGAGCACCAGCCGGTAGATCACGAACGGCACGAAGCTGCGCCTCTTGATGTAGGCCATCAGCCAGGCGATCACCGCGTAGCCGACGCCGAACGCGACCAGCGTCGCCAGGATCGTCGGGCCCCACTGGGCGGGCACGCCGCCCGAGCCGATGTCCTTGAGCTTGTACACACCCGACCCGAACACCGCCGGCAGCGCCAGCAGGAACGAGTACTCCGCCGCCTCGGCGCGGGTGTAGCCCAGCAGCAGGCCCGCACTCGTCGTGCCACCGGAGCGGGAGACGCCCGGGATCAGCGCCAGCGCCTGGGCGAACCCGAAGCCCAGGCCGTGCGGCACGGTCAGGTGGTCCAGCGTCCGCTCCTGCTTCCCGACGCGGTCGGCGTACAGCAGGATCAGGCCGAACACGATGAGCACGGTGGCGGTGATCCGCAGGTCGCGGAACGCGCTGTCGATCTGGTCCTGCAGCAGCAGCCCGAGCACCACGATCGGCAGCGAGCCGATGATGATCAGCCAGCCGAGGCGCGCGTCCGGGTCACGGCGCCAGTCCGGCTTGTACAGCGAGAAGAACCAGGCCTGCAGGATCCGGCCGATCTTCTTCCCGAAGTAGATGATCACCGCCAGCTCGGTGCCGATCTGGGTGACGGCGGTGAACGCCGCGCCCGGGTCGTCCCAGCCGACGAGCGCCGCGACGATCCGCAGGTGCGCGCTCGAGGAGATCGGGAGGAACTCCGTCAGGCCCTGGACCAGGCCCAGGACGAGTGCTTCGAACCAGCCCACGTCAGGCCACCCCCGCCAGCTCGAGCGCTTCGACGGCGGTGCGCAGCGCGGCCGCCGCGTCCTCCGTGTACGGCGACACCGACAGGGTCGTCACGCCGGCCTCGGCGTATTCGGTCATCTTCTCCGCTATCCGTTCCTTCGGGCCCAGCAGCGACGTCGCGTCGAGGAACTCCAGCGGCACCGCCGCCATCGCCCCCGCCCGGTCGCCGGCCAGGTACTTCTCCTGCACTTCGGCGGCTTCGGCTGCGAAGCCCATCCGGCACGCCAGCCGGTTGTAGAAGTTCTTCTCCTTGCTGCCCATCCCACCGAGGTAGAGCGCCGCGTAGCCGCGGACGGCGTCGGCGCAGGCCCGCCAGTCGTCGCCGGGTACGAGCGGCACGGTCGGGACGACGTCGAAGCCGTCCAGGGTGCGGCCGGCCCGTCCGGCGCCGGTCCGCAGCTGCGCCAGCTGCTCCCCCGCGTGCGCCGGCGAGAAGAACACCGGCAGCCAGCCGTCGGCGATCTCGCCCGTCAGCTCGAGGTTCTTCGGGCCGATCGCGGCCAGGTAGAGCGGGATGTGCTTGCGGGCGGGCCGGACGGTCAGCCGCAGCGCCTTGCCGGGCCCGTCCGGCAGCGGCAGCGTGAAGTGCTCACCGTCGTGGACGAGCCGCTCGCGCCGCAGCGCCTTCCGCACGATCTCGGCGTACTCGCGGGTGCGGCCCAGCGGCGAGGCGAACCGCACGCCGTGCCAGCCCTCGGACACCTGCGGCCCGGACACGCCGAGCCCCAGCCGGAAGCGGCCGCCCGAGAGCGTGTCGAGGGTCGCGGCGGTCATCGCGGTCATCGCCGGGGTCCGGGCCGGGATCTGCAGCACGGCGGCGCCGACGTCGATCCGCGACGTCCGCGCCGCGATCCAGGTCAGCACGGTGACGGCGTCCGAGCCGTACGCCTCCGCCGCCCACACGACGGCGTAGCCCAGTTCGTCCGCTTGTTTCGCCAGCGCCAGGTTCGAGGGGTCGTTCCCCGCTCCCCAGTAGCCGAGATTCAGTCCGAGTCGCACGGGGCCAGACCCTAACGGGGGCCCTTGTGGGCGACACGACTCACCTTGGTCAGGTTCGGGAGGGGCCGCCCACTAGGCTCGGCGGTCGTGGAAAAGCGACTGCTCGGCCGCTCGGGACTGCGCGTCTCGCGGATGGCGCTCGGCACCATGACCTGGGGTGGCGACACCGACGCGGAAGAGGCAGCCAGCCAGCTGGTCGCCTTCGTGGACGCCGGCGGCACCCTGGTGGACACGGCCGACATCTACGGCGAGGGCGAGAGCGAGCGGGTGCTCGGTTCCCTGCTCGGCGACCTCGTGCCCCGCGACGACGTCGTCCTCGCGACCAAGGCGGTCGCCCGGCGCGACGACGGCCCGTTCGGCGGCGGCGCCTCGCGCGGCGCCCTGCTCACCGCGCTCGACGGCTCGCTCAAGCGGCTCGGCACCGACCACGTCGACCTGTGGCAGCTGCACGCCTGGGACACCTGCGTGCCGATCGCCGAGACCCTCGCCGCCCTCGAGTACGCCGTGACCAGCGGCAAGGCTCGCTACGTCGGCGTCTCGAACTACGCCGGCTGGCAGCTGGCGACGGCCGCCGCCGGCGCTGCGGCGGTCGCGCCGATCGTCTCCACGCAGGTCGAGTATTCACTGCTGGAACGCGGGGTGGACCGCGAGGTCGTCCCGGCCGCCGAGCACCACGGCGTCGGGCTGCTGCCCTGGGCGCCGCTGGGCCGCGGCGTGCTGACCGGCAAGTACCGCACCGGCACGCCCGCCGACTCGCGCGGCGCGAACAGCGCGTACGCCGGTTACGTCGAGCACCACCGCACCGACCGGGCCGCCCGGATCGTGCAGGCGGTGGCCACCGCGGCGGACGGGCTGGGCACGTCACCGCTGGCCGTCGCGCTGGCCTGGGTCCGCGACCGGCCCGGCGTCGTGGCCCCGGTCGTGGGCGCCCGGGACACCGGTCAGCTCACCGGCTCACTGGCGGCGGAGGACATCACCCTCCCGCCGGCGATCCGCTCGGCACTCGACGACGTCAGCGCGATCGAGGCCAGCTACCCGGAGCGGTGGCCGCGGTAGGTGTCTGTTGGGTGACATGCACGTGACGGCAAGACGATCGTGGAGGATGCTGATGGAGACCGCCCGTCGAGGGACATCTGGAGGCAGCAACGTGCGTCGGTTCGCCGCCGTGTCGTGGGTCGCGATCCCGCTCGCCGGTGTCCTGGTGCTCTCGGGCTGCTCGTCGGCCAAGTCCGACGGCGACGACCTGCAGATCGTCGCGAACCCCGTGGCGGCGAAGCCGGCGGTCTCCCCCGCCGTGACCGTGCAGCCGGCCGGTCAGGTGCTCGCCACCGCAGCGGTGTCGGCCGTCGCCGTCGACGCGCGGACCTCGACCCTCGTCCTCGCGCTTTCCGAGCCGCCGTCGCTGCGGCTGTACGACCTGAACGCGCTCGCGTCACCCCCGGTGAATATGCCGTTATACGGCAAGGCGGAGAAGCTGACGGTGGCGCCGGGGCGGGTCGAGATCGCGGAGCCGGCTCAGGGTGTGGTGCAGCAGCTGACGTTGCCGGACCGGAAGCTGACCGAGACGAGGACGGGCGGGCAGCCGGCGTCGAGCATCGCCTACGGCGCCGATCGGCTGGTCGCGATGGGTACGGCGAAGGACATTCAGCTGCTGCCCGCGAATGGTCCGGCGCGGACGATCGGCGGGCAGCTCTACAGCGCCGACGACGTCGTCGACACCGGGAAGGGTGTCGTGGTGCTGGATCGGCTGCGCACGGCCGTGTTCTCGGTCGACGTCGCCGCCGGGAAGGTCAACGAGGGCCTGCGCGCGGGTGACGGTGCCGCGAACGCCGTGGCGGACTCCTACGGGCGGGTGCTGGTGACGGACGCGCGGGCGGGCGCGTTGATCGCGTTCTCGGCGTCGCCGCTGATCATGCGGCAGCGGTACCCGGTGCCGGGTGGTGCGTACGGGATCGCCTACGACGCGAAGCGGAGCCTGGCCTGGGTGACGCTGACCGGACGCAACGAGGTGGTCGGGTTCGACATCCGCGGGGGCGAGCCCGTCGAGAAGTTCAGGTTCCCCACCGTGCGCCAGCCGGACTCGGTCGGGGTGGACGAAACCAGTGGCCGGGTGATCATCGGCTCGGCCGCCGGAGAAGGGACCCAGGTGATCCAGCCATGACGACGGTCAGCGAGGCGGTGGTCGAAGGGGATTGGGAGTATCGCCGCCTGCACCTCCCCCCGGGTGTGTCCCGGCGTGCGGCGGCGATCCAGCTCTCCATCCACGCGGAGTTCGCGGGCTGGGAACTGCGCACCGTGCGGCTCTACGCCGACGGCACGCGCCGGGTCTGGCTGCGCCGCAAGAAGACGGCGCAGAGCCTTCCCGGCGCGCTGCCGACCTGACGGCGCTCAGCCGAACACGCGGTCGAGCCACTCGCTCCAGGCCTTCTCCTCGACTTCGGAGTCGGCGCCCGGGGTGAAGACGTGGTGCGCGGCGATCATCGGGCCGTGGAAGCCGCGCAGGAACCGGATCATCGCGTCCGCGGTCCGGACCCCGGCGTTCTGGTCGTTCACGGCGTAGACGACACCTTCCTGCGGCGCCCGGCCGGGCAGCTCGACCCGCACCCGGTCGCCCTCGGCGGGCCGCGCCGGCAGCCCGAGCGCGGTGCCGAGCCGGGCCCACGCGGCGGGCCAGTCCCCCACCGGCGGGCCGAACGCGGTGACCGGCACCGCCGCGCGCCCGGCGAAGTGTGTGACGTACTCGACCAGGGTGCGGAAGAACATCGCGCCGCCGCCGGTCATCGCCTCGAACTCGTCCTCCCAGTCGTCGCCGGGCAGGAACCCGGTCGTGACGCAGCGGACCACCGAGCTGCCGCCGTCGCGGCCCTCGACGAGGAACTCGTAGGCGATCTTCCGCCCGTCGGGCCCGGGTTCGTTGCCGTAGACGAGCTTCTCGAGCGGGTTCCACTCGCGGATCCGGTACTCGGGCTCGTACCCGCCGAACGCACCGCGGATGACGCCGCCGGTGCCGCCCTCGACCTCGTTGCGGCCCATGAACCACGAGTCGATGCCCGGCCCGGTGGCGATGGCCGCCCACACCTGTTCCGGCGTCGCCTCGACCTCGGCGACGTCGGTCAGCTCGAACTCATGCCCCACGGGAGTCCTCCGGGATGCTCGGGTGGACGGCGACGACCACCCGGTGCGGGCGGCCCTTCTCGGCCGTTTCGTCGTGGTACTTGCCGACCAGGCCGGTGACCGCGGTCGCGAGCTCTTCGGCGAACGCGGCCCGGTCGGCCGCGGAGGCGAACCGGATCTCACCGTCGATCGCGAAGGTCGCGACGCGCTGCTTCGCTTTCTCCCCGCCGGTGATCAGCAGGCCGACGTCGCGCACGAGCCGGCCGGCGACGGCGAGCAGCCAGCGGGCCGAAAGCCGGTCCGGCGACTGGGCCGGGTCGGGCTGGACGGCGGCCAGCGCGGCCGGCGAGATGACGTACGACGACGCCGTCGCGCGCATCATCCGTTCGGTGACGTTGCCCTTCCGCCGCTCCTCGACCAGCTCGACCAGGCCGTGCGCCTCGAGCGTCCGCAGGTGGTAGTTGACCTTCTGGCGCGGGAGGCCGACCCGCGCGGCCAGCATGGTCGCCGACGCCGGCTCGGCCAGTTCGGCCAGCAGCCGGGCGCGGACCGGGTCCAGCGACACCTCGGCCGCCGACGCGTCTTCGATCACCGCCACGGAGAACATGGGACCAGCGTCGTACCGAACAGAGAAGTTGTCAAGAACCCTAGTCTTGTCGGTGACTGGCGTTGACCACGGCGACGACCCGCGGCAGGACCTGCGCCGCGGCCTCCAGCGGCACGACGTGCCCGACGCCGGGCAGCACCACCACCGTCCCGTCGTCGAGGCCGCCGGCCCACTGCTCGACGTCGGACGCGCGGACGATCCGGTCCCGCTCCCCCACGATCGCCGTCACCGGCAGGCCGCTGACCTGCGCCAAGGCCGAGTCACGGGCATAGGCGTCCAGTGCCGGGCGGAACAGCGACACCGTGTGCGGCCAGTTGCCGCGGATCATCTTCACGGTCAGCTCGACCAGCTCCGGGTCCGGGTCGTCGCCGAACAGCCACCACCGCAGGCCTGCGCTCACCGCGCGGCTCGTGTGCTCCCGGACCACGCCGAAGACCTTCGAGCCGAGCACCGCTTCGAGGTCGCGGGCCAGCTTGCCCAGCGCGTTCGGCCAGGCCGCCGACACCTCGGTCGCCAGGGTTCCGGACGCCGTCGCGAGCAGCACGAGCCCCGACACGCGCGCGGCGAACAGCTCCGGGTGCCGCTGGGACAGCGACATGATGGCCAGGCCGCCCATGTCGTGCCCCACCAGCACCACCCGGCCTTCGGGAACTTCGCGCTCGACCAGCTCGGCGAGGTCGTCGCCGAGCTGCGCCATCGTCGCCGTGCCGCGCCGCGCCCGCCCGGACCCGCCGTGGCCGCGCTGGTCGTAGGTCAGCACGGCCACCGGACCGTCGGCCGCGTCCGGCACCAGCGGCGCGATCCGGCCCCAGCTGCGCTGGTCGAGCGCGTAGCCGTGGACGAACACCACGGTCACCGGCGCGGCCGGGTCGCCCCTGCGGACCACCTGCAGGGACGTCCCGTCGGCGAGCGCGAACGCGGTCATCAGGACGTGCGCAGGAACCGGTCCAGCACGCGGGTGCCGAACTTCAGCGCCTCGACCGGGACGCGCTCGTCGACGCCGTGGAAGAGCGCCGAGAAGTCCAGGTCGGCCGGCAGCTTGAGCGGCGCGAAGCCGAAGTTGCGGATCCCGAGGTCCTGGAACGACTTCGCGTCGGTGCCGCCGGAAAGCATGTACGGCAACGTCTTCGCGCCCGGGTCCTCGGCCAGCACGGCGGCGGTCATGGCGTCGACGAGGGCGCCGTCGAACGTCGTCTCGACCGGCGGGAGCTCCATCCACTCCTTCTCGATGTCCGGCCCGAGCAGCTCTTCGAGCTCGCGGTCGAACGCCTCCAGGCGGCCCGGCAGGATCCGGCAGTCCACCGCGGCCTCGGCGACCGACGGGATGACGTTCGACTTGTACCCGGCGGTGAGCATGGTCGGGTTGGCGGTGTCGCGGAGGGTAGCGCCGATCATCCGGGAGATGTTGCCCAGCTTGGCGACCGAGCCTTCGAGGTCGTCCTCGGGGAAGTCCCAGCCGGTGATCTCGGTGACGCCGGCGAGGAACTCCCTGACGGAGTCGGTCAGCACGAGCGGGAAGCGGTGGTTGCCGAGCTTCGCGACGGCTTCGGCCAGCTTCGTCACCGCGTTGTCGCGGTGGATCATCGAGCCGTGCCCGGCGGTGCCGCGCACGCGCAGCTTCATCCAGCGGATGCCCTTCTCCGCCGTCTCGATCAGGTACGCGCGGACGTCGTCCTTGAGCGTGATCGAGAAGCCGCCGACCTCGCTGATCGCCTCGGTGACGCCTTCGAACAGCTCCGGCCGGTTCTCGACGAGCCACTGGGCGCCGTACTTGCCGCCCGCCTCCTCGTCGGCGAGGAAGGCGAAGACGAGGTCGCGCGGGGGCACGACGTTGTTCATCTTGTAGTGCCGGGCCAGCGCGAGCGCCATCCCGCACATGTCCTTCATGTCGACCGCGCCGCGGCCCCAGACGTAGTCGTCCTGGATCGCGCCCGAGAAGGGGTGGACCGACCATTCGGACGGGTCGGCGGGGACGGCGTCGAGGTGGCCGTGGATGAGCAGGCCGCCCCGCTCGCGATCGGCCCCTTCGAGCCGGACGATCACGTTGTGCCGGTTCTTCCCGCCCGACTCGACGTAGGTGATCTCGTAGCCGGCGTCGGTCAGCTTCTCCGCGACGTACTCGGCCGCGGCCCGCTCGCCGACCAGCGTGTCGGGGTCGCCGGTGTTGGTCGTGTCGATGCGGATGAGCTCGCTGGTCAGCGTGACGGCCTCGGCCGCGGCGACTTCGATCAGGTTCGGTTCGGTCACCGGCCATTCCTATCACCCGCGCGGCCGGTGCCGCTGGTCGCCGACGCGGGTGGGATCAGCCGCGGTCCAGGGCCGAGACCACTTCGGACACCGGGCGCAGGTGCTGGTTCAGCACCCGCGACGCCTCGTCGGCGTCGTGGGCGTCCAGCGCCGCCACCAGCGCGCGGTGCTCGGCGTCGATGACCGGCAGCCGTTCCGGCCGGGCCTCGAGCGCCCGCACCGCGACCCGCTGCTGCCGCGACCGCAGTGTGTCGTACAACTCCGTCAGCACGCTGTTGCCCGCCGCGTTGACGATGGCGCGGTGGAAGGAGCGGTCCAGGCCGGACACCGCGAACCAGTCGCGGGCCTTCCCCGCGCGGTCCATCTCCTCGATCAGGCCGGCCATCTCCGCGGGCGCTCCCGCGCGGGCCGCGCAGACCTCCGCGATCGCGTGCCCCTCGATCAGCCGGCGGCTCTGGTAGACCTCCGCCAGTTCGCGCGCGGTCACCGTGCGGACCTGGGCGCCCTTGCGCGGGAGCAGGCTGATGAAGCGCTCGGCCTCCAGGCGGTGGAACGCCTCGCGGACCGGCGTCCGGGACACCCCGACCACGCCCGAGACCCACTGCTCGTCCAGGAACCGGCCGCCTTCGAGCTCGCCCGCGATGATCCCGTCCCGCAGCCAGGCGTACACGCGGTCCCGCGCCGGCCCGGCCGGTGCGCTGGTGGTCATGCCACTCCCCTCGTCCGGCCGTCAGCTTAGCGTCTGGACCCATGAATATCCATCGTGTATACACGGTGCACACAACGACCGGAGCTACCGTCGTCCGTGCGCAGGAGGTTTCCGTTGGCTTCAGCACAGTCCCCAGTCCCCGCCGACCGGCGCTACGCCGTCTGGCTCTCGGACCCGTCGTTCGCGACCGCCGAGATCGCCCGCGGGATCGGCTACGGCGCCGCCGTCCTCGACATCGAGCACGGCGCCTTCGACCTGGCCGACCTCGAGCGGTTCGTCCCGTTCCTGCGCACACTCGGGCTGGAGGTGCTCGCCAAGGTCCTCGGCCCCGAGCGCGGCCCGATCCAGCAGGCGCTCGACTTCGGCGCCGACGCGGTCGTCATCCCGCACGTCGAGAACGCGCCGCACGCCAAGGCCGTCACGGCGTTCGCGAAGTTCCCGCCCCTGGGTGACCGCAGCTTCGCGGGCGGGCGCACCACCGGCTACCGCGGCTTCACCGACGAGTGGGTCGCCGAGCAGGACCGCGGCACCCGCTGCCTGCCGATGATCGAGGACGCCGGCGCGCTCGAGGACATCGCCGAAATCCTCGCACTGGACACTGTGGACGGTGTCTTCGTCGGGCCGTCGGACCTGTCCCTGCGCCGCGAACGCGGCGCGTACACCCGTGACCCCGGGGACTTCGCCGACCTGAAGCGCGTCGCCGACGCCGCCCGCGCGGCCGGCAAGCCGTGGGTCCTGCCCGCGTGGAGCCGGGAGGAGAAGGAGTTCGCCCTCGCCCACGGCGCCGGGCAGCTCGCGCTGACCATGCAGCACGGCGCACTCGCCGCCGGCCTGACCGCGGCCTTCGACGAGACCACGTCGCTCGCGAAGGAGGCGCGATGACGACCACGGAGCGGACCAAGTCCCGCATCGCGGGCCGCACGCGCTGGACGATCGCCGGCGTGCTCGGCGTCGGCTCGTTCGTCAACTACGTCGACCGCGTCAACCTGTCCATCGCCGGGCCGGAGATGATGCGCGAGTTCCACCTGAGCGCGGCCCAGCTCGGCGTCGTCGCCTCGGCGTTCCTCTGGACGTACGCGGTGCTGCAGCTGCCGATCGGCGCGATCATCGACCGGATCGGTGTCCGCTGGGTCAACCGCGCGGCCGCCATCCTGTGGGCGATCGCGTCGTTCCTGACGGCGTCGGCGGGCGGGCTCGGCCTGCTGCTGTTCTCGCGGCTGGTGCTCGGGTTCGGCGAGGCGCCCACCATCCCGGCGGGCTGGAAGGCGATCGGGCAGTGGTTCCCGCGCAGTGAACGCGGCCGCGCCACCGCGATCTTCGACGGCTGCGCCAAGATCTCCAACGTCCTCGGCATCCCGGTGATGGCCTTCCTCGTGACGGTGTTCAGCTGGCACGCGGCGTTCCTCTTCACCGGCGTCCTCAGCCTCGGCTACCTGCTGGTGTGGTGGCTGCTGTACCTGACGCCGAAGCAGGCCCTCGCCCGCGGCCGGCTGTCTCCCGAGGAGTTCGCGTACCTGCGCGAGGGCGGCGCCGACGACGAAGACGCGCCGGCACCCCCTTCGCTGACCGGGCTCGGTCACCTGCTGCGCCGCCGCAAGACCTGGGGCCTCGCGCTCGGCTACGCGTCCTACACCTACGCGTACTACGTGCTGCTGACCTGGCTGCCGGGTTACCTCGAGAAGCAGTTCGGCGTGAAGCTCCTCGCCGGCGGCTTCTACACGATGATCCCGTGGCTGGTCGCCGTGCTCGCGCAGTTCCTCGTCGGTGGGATCGTGCTGGACCGCCTGATCGCCCGCACCGGCAACGAAACGAAGGCGCGGCGGATCGTGCTGGTGACGAGCATGCTGGTCTCGCTGTCCGTCGCCGGTGCCGCGTACGCCGGTTCGGTCGCCACGGCGCTGGTGTTCCTGTCGGTCGGCGCCGCCGGGCTCGCCGTGTCGGTGCCGGCCGGGTCCAGCATCGTCGCCGTCATCGCGCCGGAAGGCTGCTCCGGCACCCTCGGCGGGCTGGTCAACTTCGTCGCGAACATGATCGGCATCGCCGCACCGATCGTGACCGGCGCCGTCGTGGACGTGACGGGCTCGTTCGCCGGCGCGTTCCTCGTCACCGGCGTGGTGCTGCTCGCCGGGATCTTCTGCTACACGGTCGTGCTCGGCAAGCTCGACCGCATGCCCGCCGCCCCCAGGAAGGAAACCGCATGACGCACGTGGCTCTCGCGCAGTTCGCGCCCGGTGACGACAAGCCCGCCAACCTCGCGCTGATCACGAAGCTGGTGGGCGACGCGGCCGACCGGGGCGCCCGGGTGGTGGTGCTGCCCGAGTACGCGATGTTCACCGTCCCCGCGATGGACCACCGGTTCGTCGACGCCGCCGAGGACCTCGACGGCGAGTTCGTCACCGGTCTCCGCGATCTGGCGCAGGAGCGCGGCGTCGCGATCGTGGGAGGGATGAACGAACGCCTCGACGGCTCGCGGATCTCCAACACCCTCGTCGCGGCCGGCCCGGACGGGTCCGTGGCGGCGCTCTACCGGAAGATCCACCTGTACGACGCCTTCGGCTTCCGCGAGTCCGACGTCGTCCGCGCCGGGGAGATCACCGAGCCGGAGACGTTCGAGGTCGACGGCGTCCGCTTCGGCCTCCAGACCTGCTACGACCTGCGCTTCCCCGAGGTGACCCGGCGGCTGGCCGACGCGGGTGCGCAGGTCGTGCTGCTGCCGGCGGAATGGGTGCCCGGGCCGCTGAAGGAGTACCACTGGAGCACGCTCGTCCGTGCCCGCGCGATCGAGAACACGCTCTACGTCGCCGCGGCGGGTCAGGCGGCGCCGACCGGGTCGGGCACCAGCATGCTCGTCGACCCGATGGGCGTGGTCGTCACCTCCCTCGGCGAGCAGACCGGAGTGGCCGTCGGCGAGGTCTCCGCCGAACGGATCGCCGAGGTGCGGGCGAAGAACCCGGCTCTCGAGTTGCGGCGGTTCACGGTGGCACCCCGCTGACCGACTGACTCATCAGTCAAAGAGCCATCGCAACTCCCGTCAACCACAACGTTTCCGACTCGGATATTGCGATTATCGCAACGCGGGGTTACCGTCTCCTGGCATGGACGAAACCGCCGAGCTGCGGGACCGGGTCCGCGGTCTGGTCAAGACCATGCCGGGGGCCCAGCGGGAGTTCGCCGCCGCGATCGGGCTCGACGAGACGAAGCTGTCCAAGGCGCTGAACGGCACCCGCCGGTTCTCGCCGCACGAACTGGTCCGCGTCGCCGAGCACTGCGGCGTCACGGTCAACTGGCTGCTCAACGGCAGCGACGACGCGGTCACCGTCACGGCGGTGCCCGCGCCGGCCGCCCGCCTGGCGAGCGACGATCCCGACCACCTCGCCCAGTCCGAGCCGCGCCGCCGCATCCTGGAGACGGCCTGGGCGCTGATCGCCGAACGCGGCTACCACAAGGTGCGCATCGCCGACATCGCCGAGGCGTGCGGCACCAGCACCGCGACCATCCACTACCACTTCCCGAGCAAGACCGAGGTCCTCAACGAAGCGTTGCGGCGCAACGTGAAGCTCGCGTTCGACCGCCAAGTCGCCGAACTGCACTCCATCGAGGACGCGCACGAACGGCTGCACCGCCTGGTCGAGCTGCAACTGCCGACCGACGGCGTCCTGCGCGCCGAGTGGTCGGTGTGGCTGCAGGTGTGGAACGAGGTCTCGCTCGACCCGTCCTTCCGTTCGCTGTACCACGATTCGATCGGCCGCTGGGAACGCACGATCGCGATGACCATCCGCTCCGGGTGCGAGCAGGGTGTCTTCGCGGTGACCGACCCGGTCGCCGCGACCACCCGGCTCACGGCACTGATCGACGGCCTCGGCATCCAGGTGCTGACCGGCCGTCCGGGCAGCACCGCGGAAAGCATGCGCGAACACCTGCACGACTTCATCGAAAGCTCGATCGTCAAGGGAGCATCGTGAACCACGAGGTCATCGTCACCTGCGCCCTCACCGGCGCCGGGGACACCGTCGGCCGGAGCCCGCACGTGCCCGTCACGCCCGCCCAGATCGCCGCGAGCGCCGTCGAGGCCGCGAACGCCGGGGCCGCCGTCGTGCACATCCACGTCCGCGATCCCGAAACCGGGTCGCCGTCCCGGGACGTCGCGCTCTACCGCGAGGTCGTGCGGCTGGTGAAAGAGTCCGATGTGGACGTCGTGATCAACCTGACCGCCGGCATGGGTGGTGACCTCGTCATCGACCGGGAGGACCCGCTCAAGCCGGTCGACGGTACCGATCTCGTCAACGCGATGGACCGGCTGCCGCACGTCGAAGAGCTGCTCCCGGACATCTGCACTCTCGACTGCGGCTCGCTCAACTTCGGCGAAGGCAGCCAGCTCTACGTGTCCACTCCGGACATGCTGCGCGCGGGCGCCCGGCGGATCCAGGAGCTGGGCGTCAAGCCCGAGCTGGAGATCTTCGACACCGGGCACCTGTGGTTCGCG
This sequence comes from Amycolatopsis sp. NPDC051371, assembly GCF_040682155.1. Taxonomy (NCBI): domain Bacteria; kingdom Bacillati; phylum Actinomycetota; class Actinomycetes; order Pseudonocardiales; family Pseudonocardiaceae; genus Amycolatopsis; species Amycolatopsis sp. NPDC051371. Next base: position 79,216 of record NZ_JBFBAG010000037.1, on the reverse strand, counting down.
TCCAAGATGGTCGAAGAAGGCCTGATCGACGCTCCCCCGCTGTTCCAGCTCTGCATGGGCATCCCGTACGGCGCCCCCGTGGACCCCGGCCTGCTGCAGGCCATGGTGAAGCTGCTGCCGGAGGGCGCGCAGTGGGCGTCGTTCGCCATCGGCCGGGACCAGATGCCGTGGGTGGCGCAGTCCGTGCTGCTCGGCGGCCACGTCCGGGTCGGCCTGGAGGACAACCTCTACCTCGCGAAGGGCGTCAAGGCGACCAACGGGCAGCTCGTCGAACGCGCCGCCGGGATCGTCCAGGACCTCGGCGCCACCGTGGTAAGCGCTTCCCGCGCCCGCGAGATCCTCGGCCTGAAGGAGCGCGTCCATGTCTGAGACGGTCGCGTGCGTCGGCGCCGGCGTGATCGGCGGCGGCTGGGTCGCGCACTTCCTTGCCCGCGGCTTCCGGGTCCACGCCTGGGACCCGGCGCCGGACGCCGAAGCGAAACTCCGGCGGCTCGTCGACGCCGCTTGGCCGGCCCTGACGTCGCTCGGCCTGGCCGACGGCGCGAGCCGGGACAACCTGGTCGTCGCCGCTACCCTCGCCGAGGCGGTCGCCGACGCGACGTTCGTCCAGGAGAGCGCCCCCGAGGACCTCCCCCTCAAGCAGAAGCTGCTGGCCGAGATCGACGCCGTGACCCCGGCCGGGATCGTCATCGCCTCCTCGACCTCGGGCTACGGCATGACCGAGATGCAGGCCGACGCCGCGACCCCGGGACGTCTCGTCGTCGGGCACCCGTTCAACCCGCCCTACCTCATCCCCCTGGTCGAGGTCGTCGGCGGCGAACGCACCGAGGCGTGGGCCGTCGAGCGGGCCGCGGACTTCTACCGGCGCGTCGGCAAGTCCGTGATCACCATGGACCGCGAGGTCCCCGGCTTCATCGCCAACCGCCTGCAGGAAGCGCTGTGGCGCGAGGCCCTGCACATGGTCGCCCACGGCGAGGCCACGGTCGAGCAGATCGACACCGCCATCACCGACGGCCCCGGCCTGCGCTGGCCGGTCCAGGGCCCCATGCTCACCTTCCACCTCGCGGGCGGCGAGGGCGGCATGGCGCACATGCTCGACCACTTCGGGCCGTCGTTGAAGTCACCGTGGACCCGTCTCGATGCCCCGGAGCTGACCACCGAACTCCGCGACGCCGTCGTCGCAGGCTGCGAAGCCGAAGCCGGGGAACGCACCATCGCGGACCTCGTCGCCGAGCGCGACCGGGCGATCATCGCCATCCAGCGCGCGGTCGGGGAGGCGCGGAATGGCTGAGCTGTCCTACGACGACCGCGTCCGTCCGGAGTGGATCGACTACAACGGCCACCTCTCCGAGCCGTACTACGTCCTGGTCTTCGGGGACGCGACGACGCACCTGATGCACACCGTCGGCCTCGGCCCGGAGCGCAGCGGTTCCTCGCTGTACACCGTCGAAGCGCACGTCCGCTACCTGCGGGAAGTCGGCCCGGACGCCGATCTCGAGGTCACGACGAGCGTGCTCGACGTCGGCGGGAAGAAGGTCCGGCTCTGCCACGAAATGCGCGTCGCCGGGAACCTCGTCGCGACCGAGGAGATCCTGGCCGTCCACGTCACCGGGAGCAGAGCTTCCCCGCTCCCCGCCGAGGTCGCGGAGCGGCTGCGCGGCTACCTCAACCCGGTCCCGGACTACGCGGGGCGCGCCATCGCCTGACCCGAACGTCCGCTCCCACCGGAAGTCCCCACCATGGAAGAGCGATGCAGTCCTCTCACCCGGCGCCGGTTCCTGGCCGCCACCGGGGTCGCGGTGCTGGCCGCCGGTTGCGGCGCGACGTACGCCGCCCCGGTGCCGACCGGGCCGCCCCGCTCCGGCGGCCGGCTGCGCGTCGGCGTCACCGGCGGCGGCGCGTCCGACACCCTCGACCCGCACATCCCGGCGACCAACCCGGACATCGCGCGGGTCATCAACCTCTACGAGCCGCTCCTGAACCGCGACCACGACTACAAGCTGGAGTTGCTGGTCGCGCAGTCGCTGACGGCGTCGCCGGACGCCCGGACGTGGACCGCCGTCCTGCGCGACGGCGTCAAGTTCCACGACGGCCGCCCGGTGACGCCGGCCGACGTCGTCGCCACCTTCAAGCGGATCATGGACCCGAAGGACCCCAAGAGCGGCGCGGCCGGGCTGACCATGCTGGCCGAGGTGGCGCCGAGCGGCGACCGGGCCGTCGAGTTCCGGCTGAGCACGCCGAACGCGGGCTTCGACGACCTGCTCGGCCAGTATTCGCTGGGCATCGTCCCGGCGGACTTCGACCTGAAGCGCCCGATCGGCACCGGCCCGTTCAAGGCCGGCTCGTTCACGGTCGGGCAGCAGAGCACCTTCACCCGCAACGAGCACTACTGGCGGCCCGGGCAGCCCTACCTCGACGAACTGGTGCTGATCAACTTCGCCGACGACGACGCCCGCATCAACGCGCTGCTCTCGTCCCAGGTGGACGCGATCGACCAGGTGCCGGTGGCCCTGGTCGACGTCCTGCGCAGCGACCCGCGGATCGAGGTCCTCGCCGCCGAGACCGGCACGTGGCTGCCGTTCACCATGCGCGTCGACCGGCCGCCGTTCGACGACGTCCGGGTGCGCCAGGCCATGCGCCTGGTCGTCGACCGCGAGCAGATGATCAACCAGGTCCTCAGCGGACAGGGCAGGCTCGGCAACGACCTCTACGCGCCCTTCGACCCGGCTTACGCCAAGGAACTCCCGCAGCGCAAGCAGGACATCGAGCAGGCCAAGCGGCTGCTCGCCGAGGCCGGCCACGCCACGTTGACCGTCGAGCTGGTCACCGCGCCGATCCAGGCGGGCGCGGTCGAGGCGGCGCAGGTGTTCCAGCAGCAGGCGAAGGCGGCGGGCATCACCGTCAAGATCCGCAAGCTCGACACCACGACGTTCTACGGCGAGAACTACCTGTCCTGGGATTTCGCGCAGGACTTCTGGTACACCCGCAACTACCTCCCCCAGGTCGCCAACGGCTCGCTGCCGAAGTCGCCGTACAACGAGACGCACTGGCAGGACCCGGAGTTCATCGACCTCGTCACCCGCGCCGGGTCCACAGTGGACCCTAAAGTCCGGGGGGACCTGCTGGAACGGGCGCAGAAGATCGAGTACGAACGCGGCGGGCTGATCGTCTGGGGTTTCGTCAACCAGGTCGACGCCCACCAGAAGTACGTCGCCGGGCTCGTCCCGGACCGCACCGGGATCTCGCTGAGCGGCTACCGGTTCCGCACCGCCTGGCTCGGCACGAGCGGGGAGGCGTGAGATGACCGGACTGATCCTGCGCCGCCTGCTCGTCAGCGTGCTCGTGCTCTGGGTGGTGTCCCTGCTGGTCTTCGTCGCGACGCTGCTGCTTCCCGGCGACCCGGCGCGAGCCATCCTCGGCCAGCAGGCCACCCCCGAGCGCATCGCCGCCCTCCAGCACCAGCTGCACCTCGACCTGCCGGTGTGGCAGCGCTACCTCGACTGGCTCGGCGGGCTGTTCACCGGCGACCTCGGCACGTCGACGTCCACCCAGGGCCCGGTCACGGCCCTGATCGGCGACCGGATCTCGGCGTCGCTGGTGCTGCTGGTGGTCGCCGCGGTGCTCGCCACCCCGCTCGGGCTCGGCCTCGGCACGTGGAGCTCGATCCGCCGCGACCGCGCCACCGACCAGGCGATCTCCGGGGTGAGCCTGGTCATCGCCGCGCTGCCGGAGTTCGTCATCGGCGTCGCGTTGGTCGTGCTGCTCTCCACGACGGTGTTCAAGATCTTCCCGTCGGTGACGATCACCCCGCCCGGCGAGGCGGTGTGGCGCCAGCCCGCTCAGCTCGTGCTGCCGGTGCTCACGCTCGTGCTGGTCGTGACGCCGTACATCACGCGCATGATGCGGGCGACCATGAACGAGGTCCTCGACAGCGGGTACGTCGAGATGGCCCGGCTCAAAGGCGTGCGCGAACGGACCGTGCTGGTCCGGCACGCGCTGCCGCACGCGATCGGACCGGTCGCGCAGGTCGTCGCGCTGCAGCTGGCGTGGCTCGCGGGCGGCGTCGTGGTCGTCGAGTTCCTGTTCCGCTACCCCGGCATCGGCCAGGCGCTGATCGACGCGGTCGGCAAGCGGGACGTCGCCGTCGTCCAGGCGATCACGCTGCTCATCGCGGGCGTCTACATCGTGGTGAACCTCCTCGCGGATGTCGTCGGCATCCTCGCCGACCCGAAACTGCGCACGGAGGCAGGCCGATGACCGCCGTCGAACTCCCCCGCACCGCCACCCCGGACGCCCCGCCGGCCCGCCCGGGCGGGCTCTTCCGCACCGCGTGGACGTTCCCGCAGGCCAAGATCGGGACGGCGCTCACCCTCGTCGTGGTGCTGATCGCCGTGCTCGGGCCGTGGCTCGGGCCGGTGCTGACCGGGCACACCACGACCGACTTCGCCGGGAAGCCGTTCAAGCACGACGGCGTCTTCGGCACCGACGGCCTCGGCCGCGACGTCCTGACGCGGTTCCTCGCCGGCGGGACGACGTTGCTGCTCTACGCCGTGCTCGCGACCGTGCTCGGGATCGTCGTGGGCGCGCTGCTCGGCATGGTCGCCGGGTACGGCGGCGGCCGGCTCGACGGCCTGCTGATGCGAGGCAACGACGTCCTGCTGTCCTTCCCGCAGCTGGTGATCGCGCTGCTCGCGATCGCGGTGATCGGGCCGGAAGGCTGGCTGCTCGTGCTGCTCATCGGCCTGACGCACGCGCCGCGGACAGCGCGAGTGGCCCGGCAGGCGACCGTCGCGGTGGCGGGGCACGACTACATCCGCGCCGCCGAGATGTACGCCGTGCCGCGGTCGCAGATCCTGCTGCGCGAGATCCTGCCGAACATCACCGGCCCGCTGATGGTCGAGATCGGGCTGCGCCTGACCTACTCGATCGGGTACATCGCGTCGCTGTCCTTCCTCGGCCTGGGCATCCAGCCACCGTCGGCCGACTGGGGCCTGATGATCAACGAGAACCGGATCGCGCTGGTCGTCCAACCCTGGGGCGTGCTGCTCCCGGTGCTGGCGATCGCCGCGCTGACCGTGGGAACCAACCTGGTGGCCGACGCGCTCGCATCGGCCGCCGCCGGACGGAAGCGGGAGGCCCGCGCATGAACGCCGCTCTCGAGGTCACCGGGCTCGCGGTGTCCACAGTGGCCGGTTCACCGGTTCTCTCCGATGTTTCCTTCGCGGTCGCGCCCGGCGAGGTGCTGGCGCTGGTCGGTGAGTCCGGGTCCGGCAAGACGACCGCCGGGCTCGCCGCGCTCGGGCACTTCCGGCGCGGGCTCGCGGTGTCCGGCGGGCAGGTCACCGTGGGCGGCGTCGACGTTCTCTCGCTGGACATCGGCGGCCGGCGACGACTGCGCGGCAGCACCGTCGCCTACATCCCGCAGGACCCGGCTCTCTCGCTGAACCCGGCGTTGCGGATCGGGCTGCAGATCGCCGAGGTCGTGGAGACCCACGGCTACGAAGGTTCGGTCGACGACCGCGTCGGCGAGGTCCTGGAAGAGGTCGGGCTGCCGTCGGATGCGCGGTACCGGCGCCGGTACCCGCACCAGCTCTCCGGCGGGCAGCAGCAGCGCGTCGGGATCGCGATGGCGTTCGCGTGCCGGCCGGCCGTCGTGGTCCTGGACGAGCCGACGACCGGGCTGGACGTCGTCACCCAGGCTCTGGTGTTGAAGACCGTCCGGGCGCTGACCGCGGAGCACGGTGTCGCCGCCCTCTACATCACCCACGACCTCGCGGTGGTCGCCGAGATCGCCGACCGCGTCGCGGTGATGTACCACGGGGAGATCGTCGAGTGCGGCCCGGCGGTGTCGGTGCTGCGGTCGCCGTCGCACGCCTACACGCGGCGACTCTTGGACGCGGTGCCCGATCCGGGCGCCACCTCCGTGCCGCCGCCGCCCGAGGATCCGCTCCTCGCGGCGACGGGCGTGTCCGTCTCCTATGGACAGAACGTGGTGCTGCGCGGGGTGGACGTCTCGGTCGCGCGCGGCGAATGCCTGCTGTTGCTCGGCGAGTCCGGGTCCGGCAAGACGACGCTGTCGCAGTGCATCGCGGGGCTGACGCACTCCTACAGCGGGACGGTTTCGCTGGCCGGCACCGGTCTGGCGGCCGCCACGCGGCACCGGACCGACGAGCAGCGGCGCCGGATCCAGTACGTGTTCCAGAGCCCGTTCTCCTCGCTCAACCCCCGCAAGACCGTCGCCCAGTCGATCGAGGTGCCGCTGACGCAGCTGACTTCGATGTCGCGGTCCGAACGCCGCGCGCGGGTCGGTGAGGTGCTCGACCGCGTCCGGCTCGGCCGGGCGCTGGCCGACCGGCTGCCGGACCAGCTCAGCGGCGGCGAGCGGCAACGGGCCGCCATCGCCCGGGCGCTGGTGACCACGCCGGACGTGCTGGTGTGCGACGAGGTGACGTCCGCTTTGGACGTTTCGGTGCAGGCGACGATCGTCGAGCTGCTGGGCGAGCTGCGCCGGGAACTGGGGATGGCGATGCTGTTCGTGACGCACAACATCGCGCTGGCCGGTGAGGTCGCGGACCGGATCGCGGTCCTGCAGGGCGGCTCGATCGTCGAGGAGGGTCCGGTCCGGACGGTGCTGGACTCGCCGTCGCACGCTTACACGCGGGAGCTGCTGGCCGCGACGCCGCGCCTGTGAAGGGTGCGGTGGCGCCGGGGTTCGAGCCGGTGCGCGACGCGTTCGCCACCGTGCTGGGTCGGACGTCCGGCGGGGCGGCGTTCAGCGTCGTGCGCCGGGGCGAGGTGCTCGTCGAGCTGTGGGGCGGGCCGGGCTGGACGCGGGACACGCTCGTGGTGCTGTTCTCCGGCACCAAGGGCGTGGTGGCCACGGTGATGGCGTTGCTGGGATTCGACCCTTCGTCACCGGTGTCGCGGTACTGGCCGGAATTCTCCTCAGGGGATGTTTCGCACGTGCTGTCCCACACCGTGGGGCTGCCGTACGTCGAGGCGGACGTGTCCTTTCTGGACAATCAGGCGAACGCGCTGGCCCTGGCATCGCAACGTCCGTTGTGGACGCCCGGCGCGCGGGTCGCCTACCACGCGGCGACCTACGGCTACCTGTGCACGGAGCTGATCCGGCGGGTCACCGGCACTTCCGCCAGAGCTGTCGTGCGCTCCCTCCTGGGTGACTTCGATGTCCACCTCGGCACGCCGGCGTCGGAGGACCACCGCGTCGCGCGGGTGACGCGGTCGCCGGACTACCGGATCAGCACGTTCCTGCACGACCCGGCCCGGCGCCGCGTCGTGGACAAGATGTACCGCGGGCTGCTGGAGCCGGACACGATCAACTCGGCGGCGTACCGGCGGGCCGAGCTGGCCGCGGGCGGCGCGACCGGCACGGCGGCGGCGATGGCGCGGCTCTACGACCAAGTCTGCGCCGGACTGGTGCCCGCGCCGGTCCTGGCGACCGCGACCCGCACGTGGTCGTCGGGGACGGACGCGATCAACGATCGCCCGGTCCGCTTCGGCCTCGGCTACGAGCTGGCCGACTCCCTGGGGACGTACGGCCCGGCGACGGAGGCGTTCGGCCACTCGGGCGCGGGCGGCGGCCGGCACGGGGCGTGGCCGGAGGAGGGTCTCGGGTTTTCGTTCACGACGAGCGAACTGCAGTCCGAGGACACCGACCGGCGGGGCTCGCTGCTCCTGGAAACCCTGGCCGACTGTCTCTGAGCCCGGCCCGCCTTCCTGCGCCCCAATGTGGCCTTCGGTGCGTTCAACGCACCCAAGGCGGCCTTCGGTGCGTTGAACGCAACCAAGGTGGCCTTGGGGCGCTCGGGAACCGGCACTGGCGGTCAGGCGACCGTCGCGATCGTCTCCCCCGCCACCGGTGGGCACGTCAGCAACCGGTGCGGCGACGGCTCGCCCGACCCCGGCTCGACCAGCGACGCCAGCAGCCGCACCGCGGCCCGGCCCAGCGCCCGGCGCGGGACCTCGAACCCGCTGATCACCGGGCCCGCCGTCCCGGCCGGCGGCCGGCCCAGGACCGCCAGGGAGACGTCGCCGGGCACCGAGACTCCGGCCTCGTGCAGGGCCCGCCACGTCGCCTGGAACACCGCGCCCGTGTCGGTCTCCTCCACCACCAGCGCCGTCACGCCGTCGGCGAGCCAGCGCGCGATCGTCGCCGCGTCGAGCTCCGGGCCCGGCGTGCGGGTCACCGCGACCGACAGCCCCGCGCCGGCCGCCGCCGCGCGCACCCCGCGTTCGCGGTCCCCCGACGACGGTGCGTCGTCCGGCTCGCGCAGGTACCGCACGCGCGTGTGGCCCGCCCGCGCCAGCCGCGTGATCACCTCCGCCGACGCCGACACGTAGTCCGCGCCGACGTGCGGGATGCGGCCGCCCAGCTCGGTACGGCGTCCGATGTGGACGATCGGGAACGCCGCCGCCAGCAGGTCGGCGATCGCGTCCACCGGGACGTGCCGGCCGAGGAACAGGCAGCCGTCGGCCAGCCGGGTGCGGCGGATCCGGTCCGGTGCCGCACTCGACGCCGTGAACATGATCAGGTCCTTGCCGAGCGCCGCCGCCTCCGCCTCGACTCCGGCCAGGATCGGGTAGTACACGTCCGCGATGTCGGGGAACGCCGGCGTGAACGTGTACACGCCCAGCAGATTGTTGCGCGTGGCCGCCAGCCGGGAGGACACCGGATCGGGCACGTACCCCAGCCGCTCGGCCGCCTCCAGCACCCGCAGCTTCGTCTGTTCCGACAGCCGGACACCGGTGCGGTTGCCGCCCAGCACCACCGACACCGTCGCCTGCGAAACCCCGGCCACGCGGGCGATGTCGGCCTGCCGGACCTTGCCCATCGCCACCTCGCTCGGAGTCAGCTGATCCGATTCAGAGTGCAAGCCCGCGAAGGGGTCGTCAACCGTTTTGCCCGAAACTCCAGCAAACCTGTCCCGACCATACTAATACGTATTACTCCATTGACCTCGCCTTCGGACGCGTGCCACCGTCGCCGGACACGAGACCTCGAAGGAGCGGTCATGACCCTCACCCGACGCGGCCTGCTGGCCGGCGCCGCCGCGCTCGGCGCGGGCGCGATGATCCCGGCCGTCGCCACCGCCGCGCCCGCCGGCTTCCCCGACTACCGGTACCAGCGGCTCGCCCTCGTCAAGAGCAAGCTGCGCTACAACCCGACCGGCGAGCTGATCTTCCCCTGCATCCGCGGCACCAAGGGCCGCATCCCGAACGCGCTCGGCGCGTACTACCTCTACTACGCGCCGCACGACGCGCCGGGCGGGATTTGCCTGGCCTACGCGAACTCCCTCGACGAGGAGTTCACCGAGTACGCGGGCAACCCGATCATCAAGAACTCCTGGCCCGGCGAGTACTCCGTCAGCCACGTCTCGTCACCGCACGCGTTGTGGAACGACGACGTCAACCGGATCTACCTGTACTTCCACGGCGAAAACACCGTCACGCGCCTCGCCAGCTCCGCCGACGGCATCCACTTCACCTACGAGAAGGAGGTCCTCTCGACCCGGCTTCAGCCCGCGGGCACCACGGAGACGTCGTACGCACGGGTCTTCCGCCAGGACCTGCCGGCCAAGAACGCCCGCTACGTCATGGTGTTCATGCTCAACAACACCACGAACCACCGCGACATCGGCTGGGGCTGGTCGCCCGACGCGCTGAACTGGACGTTCTCCCAGACGCCGCTCGTGCGCCACACCGACGTCGGCGCGAACGACATCGGCGGCCCGCACCTGCTGTACCGCAACAACAGCACCTACGTCGTCTACAACACCGACATCGCGCACGGTGGCAAGCTGATGATCACCGAGGTCGGCAACGACTTCTCGAAGCGCACCCACCTCGGGACGTTCCACGCGCCGCTCGCCGGCGCCCCGGACAACGGCCGGTCCGCCGCGCCCAGCTTCGGCACCTACCAGGGCCGTGAATACATGATCTACGAGGCCGGCGAGCGGCTGGCCGGGAACATCGCCATCGCCCGCGCGGTCTGACCCGGGTGGCAGGATGCGGCCATGATCTCCCTGCCCCTCGACGGCGTCATGGTCGTGTCCTGCGAACAGGCGGTCGCCGCGCCGCTGGCCACCCGGCACCTGGCCGACCTCGGGGCCCGCGTGCTCAAGATCGAACGGCCGGGCAGCGGCGACTTCGCCCGCGCGTACGACGAGACCGTGCACGGCCAGTCCAGCCACTTCGTCTGGCTGAACCGGTCCAAGGAGAGCGTCACGCTCGACCTCAAGAGCGAGGCCGCGGGCCCGGTCATGGCGGCGTTGCTCGACCGGGCCGACGTGTTCGTGCAGAACTTCGCGCCGGGCGTCGCCGAGCGGCTCGGGCTCGGAGCGGCTTCACTGCGCGCCACGCGGCCGCGGCTGATCACGTGTTCGGTGTCGGGCTACGGCTCGAGCGGGCCCTACCGCGACGCGAAGGCGTACGACCTGCTGATCCAGTCGGAAGCCGGCCTGGTCTCGGTGACGGGGTCCGAGACCGAGCCGGCCAAGAGCGGCATCCCGGCTGCGGACATCGGCGCCGGCATGTACGCGTTTTCCGGCATCCTCTCCGCGCTCTACGACCGCGAGCGCACCGGGCACGGCACCGAACTGGAGGTCAGCCTGTTCGACTCGCTCGTCGAGTGGATGGGGTTCCCGCTCTACTACGCCGGCTACGGCGGCACGCCCCCGCCGCGGACCGGCACGAGCCACCCGGCGATCGCGCCCTACGGCACCTTCGCCGCGGGCGACGGGACCGAGCTGGTGCTGGCGGTGCAGAACGAGCGCGAGTGGGCGGCGTTCTGCGAGCACGCCGTCGAGCGGCCGGAGTGGGTCACCGACGAGCGCTTCGCGACCGGCAGCGCTCGCGTCGCGTATCGGCCGGCCCTGGAACGCGAGATCGACGCGATCTTCGCGCGGTTGACCGGGGACGAGCTGGAGGCGCGGCTTCGCCAGGGCCGGATCGCGCACGCGCGCCGCCGGGAGCTGCCCGACGTCCTGGCGCACCCCCAGCTGACGGCGCGCGACCGCTTCGCCGACGTCGCGACGCCGGGCGGGCCGATCCGGGCCACGCTGCCGCCGATCACGGTGCCCGGCCGCGCGCCGCGGATGGACCCGGTGCCGGCGCTCGGCGAGCACACCGACGCGGTGCTGGCGGAGTTCGGCTTCGACGCGGCGGCGGTGCGAGGTCAGGGCGGCGGGTAGCGCAGGGCGATCTTGTGTTCCCGCGGACGGCCGGTCTCGACGAAGCCGATCCGTTCGTAGAAGATCTTCGCACGCTTGTTGACGTCGAGGATTTCGAGCACGACGGCTTGGCCGCGCGACGCCGCTTCGGTCACCAGGCTCAGGACGACGTGCCCGCCGAAGCCGCGGCCCTGGTACACCGGATCCAGCTCGATCCGGCCGAGGACGACGTCGGACCCGGTGTCTTCGACGGTCAGCACGCCGGCGTCGTGGCCGTCGACGGTGATGATCTGCGTGTGCTCCGCGTCGAAGTTCTTCTCGTGGTGCTCGCGTTGCGCCGACTCGTCCCAGCCCCAGATCGCCTCGACGTATTCGCCGAGCGCGCTGCGGTGCAGCTGGAAGCAGAACTCGTCGTCACCGGACCGCAGCCTGCGCAGCGCGACCTTGTGCGTCTTGCGGCGCATGCTCACTCCCCCAGGATCCGCCGGGCCCGGTCCAGCACCGGCTTGTCCAACATCCGGCCGTCCACAGTGGACGCCGATTCCCCCGCCGTCAGCACTCTACGCGCCCACTCCCGCTCGGCTTCCGTCGGCGCGAAGCCGGCGCGGACCGGCTCGATCTGGCGCGGGTGGATGCACAGTTTCCCACCGAAGCCCATGCGGCGCGCGTAGCGGACGTCGGCCTCGAGCGTTTCGTCGTCGCGCAGGTCCGTGGTGACGCCGTCCACCGGCGGCGCCAGCCCGGCCGGCGCCGAGGCGATCACCAGCCGCGAGCGCGCGTAGGCGAACGGCTCCGGGTCTTCCGGCGCGACGCCGAGCTCCGCGGCCAGGTCGACGCTGCCGAACGCCAGCCGCCTCACCGACGGGACGGCGGCCAGCTCCCCGGCGCGTTCGACGCCTCGCGCGGTCTCGACGAGGGCCACGACTTCGCGGAACCCGGCGAGCACCCCGGGCGTCTCGGCCTTCGGCACGACCACCGGGATTCCGCGGGCGGTCACGAGGGCGGCGTCGGCCTCGAACCAGGGCGTGCCCGGGGCGTTGATCCGCACCATGGCTTCGTTGCCCTCGAGCCAGCTTTCGACGTGGGTGCGCGCGGCGTCCTTGTCCGCCGGGGCGACGGCGTCTTCGAGGTCCAGGATCACGACGTCCGCGCCGCTGTCGGCGGCCTTGCCGAAGCGGTCGGGGCGGTCGCCGGGCACGAACAGGAACGTCGTCGCGGGCACGGGCCCAGAGTAATGCCCTGCGGGTATCACAGCGAGCGGAAAGGGTCTTGGACGCGAGGGCCCCGCAGCGCCGAGAGTCGGAAGGGAACCACCACGACCACGAAAGGTCCCACGATGAAGGTCTTCCTGACGGGCGGCTCCGGGTACGTCGGCCGTCCGACGGTCCGCGCGCTCATCCGGCACGGTCACGAGGTGAGCGCCCTGGCGCGCAGCGAGGCTTCGGCGCGGGTGCTCGCCGAGCTGGGCGCGTCTCCGGTCCGCGGCGACCTGACCGCCACCGACGTCCTCCGCTCAGCCGCCGCGGCCGCCGACGGGGTGATCCACCTCGGCCAGCACTACGGCGACGACACGGCGGAGGTCGACCTCGCGGCGGCGAAGGCGCTGCAGTCCGGCCTCGGCGACCGCGGGCCGTACGTGCACACCGGCGGGGTCTGGGTGTACGGCGACACGGACGGTGTCGTGGACGAGGACGCGCCGCAGAACCCGCCGCCGATCACGGCGTGGCGCCGCGCCAACGAAGAGCGCGTCCTGTCCCACGGCGGGCACCCGGTGCTGGTGATGCCCGGCCTGGTCTACGGCCTCGGCGGCGGGCTCATCGAGACGTTCTTCGGCGCCCCGGTGCCCCTGATCGGCGACGGCGCCAACCACTGGGCGCTCGTCCACGTCGAGGACCTCGCCGAGCTGTACGTGCTGGCGTTGCGGGCGCCGGCCAAGTCGGTCTATGCGGGGGTGAGCGGGCAGAACGTGCGACTCGCGGACATCGTCTCGGTCCTCGCTGCCGGGAATCCGATCGCTCGCCTCACCCTCGCCGAAGCGGTCGAGCGGATGGGCCCGATCGCGGAGGCGTTCGCGCTGGATCAGCAGCTGACGCCCGCCCGGGCGCGCCGCGAGCTGGGCTGGACGCCCCGGCACCTGGACGCGCTGGCGGAGCTGCGCGGGTAAGGGATCGCGGAGCGCGGAGTGCGCGTTCACCCGATGCGGCGGCGGTCCCCTCAGGATGAAAGTGGGGTTCCTCGGAAGGACTAGGTGAGGAACGACCATGCGAGGCGACTGGATCTACGACTGGGTGCGGGTGGAGATGGAGTACCGGGCGGGGCCGCCGCCGGCGGTCCGGCGGCCGCGTGAGGTGCGTCCGGCACCGCGCCATTGGGCGGCGCTGTGGGCGGGGTTGTTCTCGAGCCACCGGGCCGAGGTCGGACCCGAGAGTTCCGCGGCAGGCTGCTGACGGCCGGCCGGGTAGTCGACGAGTTCGCCGGTGCAGCCGATGTCGAACCCGCTGTCGACGCCCCGCGGTCTGAAGCGGCCGGCGGCGCGGCGCCCGGTACCAGGGCAGCTGGCCAGGGTTCCGGCATGGTCGAGTGGCCGGACCGGATGACGGTTCGGTGGCACTGGCGCGGCCCCGTTGTCTTGAATGAGTCATTCAAGACCTCCGAAGACCTGAATGACTCATTCAAGACATCGGCGAAGCCGCCGCCAGGCAAGCCACCGCGACTTCGCCGGAGGCCTTGGGCAGCTCGCGGGGACCCGGCCGGCCGGCGAGCCCGGCTCAGAGGTCGAGCAACCCCGAGCGGGCGCGCTCCAAGTGATCGCGCATCTCCGCCTCCGCACTCGCCGGGTTCCCCGAGCCGATCGCCTCCAGCAACCGCCGGTGCTCGACCGCCAGCGCACCCGGATCCGGGTACGACCCCCGCAACCGGGCCAGGCACAGCTGCATCTCCTCCTGCAGCGGCGGGTAAATCCGGCTCAGCCGCACACTTCCCGCCGCGTCGACGAGGGCCAGGTGGAACGCCGTGTGCGCCTCCACCCGCTCGCTCCAGCCCGCCTCCGGCGGCAGCGCCTCCAGCGCCGACAACGCCGCCGACACCCCGTCCAGCGGACGCCGCTGCCCGACGATCAGCCGCGCCGCCGTCAGCTCCAGGGGCAGGCGGACCGTGAACAAGTCCCGCACGTCGGAGTCCGTCAGGACCGGCACCCGCAGCGACCGGCCGTCGGACCGCTCCACCAGGTGCCGGGCGACCAGCTCCTGCAACGCCGACCGCACCGTCGGGCGCGCCACGCCGAACGTCGTCGCCAAGCCCTGCTCCGTCAGCGGCGTCCCCGGGGGAAGCTCGCCGCTGAGGATCCGGCGGCGCACCTCCGCCACCAGCGCGTCGCGGGTGTTCGTCGTCTGCAGCACCATCAGGACGCGTGCACCCGCTCCACCGTCGCGACCAGGTCCGCCAGATCGGGCAGCACGGCATCGGCGATCGACGGATCGTGGGCCTCGGCGTGCCGGTTGATCCAGACGCGCCGGATGTCGAGCGCCTGCGCCGGCACCATGTCGTGGAAGTGGCTCTGCGCGATGTGGACCCAGTTGTCCCGCGTGGCATCGAAAGAAGCGGCGAAACGCGAGAAGTGCGCATAGCCGGGCTTGTACGAACCGACGTCCTCGGCGGTCACGATCGCGTCGATCGGCACGACGAGCCGCCGCTGGGTCTCGCCGATGAGGTCCCGGTCGCAGTTCGTCAGCAGCGCGAGGCGCCAGCCCGCTTCGCGCAACGCGGTCAGCGCCGGCCGGACGTCGGGGAACACCGGCCAGTACGGCAGCCCGGTCCCGAGCACGGACGCGTCGTCGGGCACCAGCTCGACACCCGCTTCGGCCGCGGTCCGCCGCAGCGACTCCGCGAGCACCTCCCGGTACCGCCGCACCGGCTGTTCGGCCTGCACCCGCGGTTCGATCCGGTTGTAGACCTCCAGCAGCTCCGCGCCCCGCCCGGGGAACAGCAGCTCGATCCCGGTCGCGATGCCGTGACGCCAGTCCACCAGCGTGCCGAAGCAGTCGAACGTAGCCCATCGAGTCATACTGTCAGTCTGATATACGGTTATACCGAACGCAAGATCTCCGCGAACGCATGGACGAGCGGCGACCGCCGTGCCGCGACCCACGCCAGGCACACCTCGTTCGGCGGCAGGTCCTCGATCGGCACGTGGGCGACGTCGGGACGCGTGTAGTACTCCGACGTCGACCGCGGGATCACCGCGATCCCCCGCCCGGCGGCCACGTGCTCCAGCTTCTCCTCGACGCTCCGGAACCCCCGCCACCGCGGCGCCGTCCCGTCGCGCAGTTCGACCGCGACATCGCGCCACTCCGGCACCGCGTCCGGGTCGTTGAGCAGGTGCTCGTCGGCCAGATCGCCGACGAGCACGGACTCCTTGCCGGCCAGCCGGTGGTCCGCCCGCACGACCGCCACCCGCGGCTCGGCGAACAGCGGCCGCAGACTCAGCCCCTGCCGGTCCACCGGCAGGCGGACCACGCTCACGTCGGCGCGGCCGTCGTGGAGCACCTCGGTCTGGTCGTCCCACGTCGTGCGCAGCAGCTCCACCGACACGTCCGGGTACCGCGAGGAAAACGAGCGGACCGCGTCGGTGACGGTGATGCCGGGCATGAACGCCACGGTGAACGTCCCGCGCGCGGCCGTGGCGACCCGCCGCTGCAGCGCCGACGCCGAGGCCAGCAGCGGACGCGCGTCCTCCAGCAGCTGACGGCCCGCTTCGGTCAGCGAGGTGGACCGCTTGTCCCGCACGAACAACTGCGCCCGCAGCTCGCCTTCGAGGACCCGGATCTGCCGCGACAGCACCGGCTGCGCGATGTGCAGCCGGGCGGCGGCGCGCCCGAAGTGCAGTTCTTCGGCGACCGCGACGAAGTACCGCAGCTTGCGCAGATCGACGTCCACTCCGGCCTCCCTGAGACCTCCAGGGTATTACGCGTGCGCGGCGAGGAACTTCGCCAGCGCCGGGTTCACCTCGTCCGGGTGGGTGTAGCTGAGGAAGTGCGCGCCACCCTCGACGACGACCAGGGGCTCGGCCGCGGGCAGCGCGTCCACCAGCTCGGACGCCCGCTCGACCGGGTACGCGAGGTCCGCCGAGCCGTGCAGGACCAGGACCGGACACGCGATCTCGCCGACGCGCGAGAGCACCGAGTCCCGGTCGACGAGCGCCCCCATGGTCAGCTTCAGCTGATCAGGCGCGACCGACGTCCACCGCTCCTTCCACTCGTCCACCGGGAAGCCGCCGAAGCAGATCTGCGCGACACCGTCGAGCACTTCGGCCGGCGCGCCACCGCTCACCCACGCGTCCAGCACCGCCCGGTAGCCGGCAGCGACCGCGGGGTCCTCCGCGGCCGCCGATGTCCCGAGCACCGCGAGCGCCGTGACCCGCGAAGGGGCCAGCAGCGCCATCCGCAGCGCGACGAACCCACCCTGGCTGGTCCCGACGACCGCCGCGCGCGAGACGCCGAGCTCGTCCAGCACCGCCAGGACGTCCCGGGCGACGTCCCAGTAGTCGAACGGCCCGGTGGCGGGCGTGCCGCCGTGGCCGCGCTCGTCGACCGTGACGCACCGGAAGCCGTCGAACGCCGCGACCTGCGGGGCGAACATGCGGCCGTCCATCAGGAAGCTGTGCAGCAGCACGACAACCGGGCCGTCGCCGCCGTGGTCGGTGTAACCGGGAAGCGTCATCGATCCTCCGAACGAGCTGTCAGCCGGCGAACCGGCCCACCGCGACGAACACCGCCAGCACCAGCAGCACGACGTTCATCGGCAGCGCCTTGGTCTCCTTGCGCCGCCCGTGGACGATGATCGCACCGATCTGGATGATCGCCAGTCCGGTCGCGGCCAGCGGGGTCAGCACCGGCGCGATGTCGAGCGCCCACGGCAGGACCAGGCCGATCGCCGCGAGGATCTCGATCCCGCCGATCGCCTTGACCGCCGGCCCGGAGAAGTCCGCCGTCCACCCCATGTTGGGGTTCTCCAGCAGCTTCTCCCGCGGGGTGGCGAGCTTCATGCCCCCGGCGAAGACGTACAGCACGGCTTGCAGGCCGGCGGCGATCCACAGGGCGAGGTCCACGGTTACTCCTGAGGTCCGGAAAGGTGGTTGAACACCACATCAGTTTCCGGAGGTTACACCTCAACTTGGCTGGACGGTGACCGACTGCCCGGGCCGCAGGCTGATCGTCCGGCGCCAGCCACCGGCGCGCACCTCCGTCCGGGTCCCGCCGACGCTCCGGACGACCGCCCGCTTCACCTTCCCGTCGCGCCAGGACAGATCGACCTCGAAGCCGCCGCGCGCGCCGATACCGGTCACCCGGCCCGACCGGGCCCACGCCGAGGGCAGCGCCGGCAACAGTTCCAGGACCCCCGGGCGCGAGTAGACGAGCATCTCCACCATCGCCGCCGGGGCGCCGAGGTTCGCGTCGATCTGGAAGATCGTGTAGCTGCCCTGGCTGTACATGTCGAAGAAGTTCGGCGCGGTCCCGTTCCCGTTGGCGACCGACGGGCGCAGCACCGTGAGCAGCAGCTGGTACGCCTTGTCGGCGTCCTTGAGCCGCGCCCAGCACGCCGACCGCCACGCACACGCCCAGCCGTAGCTGTCCATCCCGCGCGCGACCAGCAGCGCGCGGACGCCGTCGAGCAGCTCCGGGGACGCGGTGTCGGTGGCGATCCGGTCGCCCGGGAAGAAGCCGATCAGCGGGGAGAGGTGCCGATGGGTCGTCTCGCCGAGGTTGTCCGGCGACATCCACTCCTCGAGCCAACCCGTCGTCGGGCTCACCTTCGGCAGGTACAGCTTCTTCTGCAGCCCGGCGATCCGGTCGCCGGACGCGCGATCCCGGCCGAGGACCGCGACGGCTTCGCGGTAGTGGGCGAACAGGTCCCAGACGATCTCCTGCGAGTACGTGTTCCCCAGCGTGTCCTGCGGGCCGTGCTCGGGCGACCAGTCGTGGTCGTCGACGAGCACCTCGCGTCCGTCGACCGTCATCGGGACCAGCCGCGCCTCCCAGAACTCGGCCGCGCCCTTGAGCAGCGGGTAGATCCGCGCGAGGTACGCCTTGTCCTGGGTGAACGCGTAGTGGTCCCACAGCGAGTTGCACAGCCACGCGTTGCCGGCGGGATGCCACCACCAGCCCGAGCCGCCGTAGATGTTGGTCGAGAACGCGATCGCCCAGCCGCCGATCTTGCCGCTGGTGTTCCGGAACCTGTTGCGCGGGTCGTTGAACAGGCGTTTCGTGCTGTCCGTCCACACGGGAAGCTGCGCGAGGCAGTAGTCGGCCAGGGCAGTGAAGCTCCCGGGCAGCGCCGCGCGGTCGGCCAGCCAGTAGTTCATCTGCAGGTTGATGTCGGTGTGGTAGTCGCTCATCCAGTCGGGCGTGTTGGTGTTCTGCCACAGCCCCTGCAGGCCCATCGGCAGCCCGTCGCGCGAGCCGGTGATCGTCAGGTACCGCCCGAACTGCAGGTAGCTCGCCTCCAGCTCTGGGTCGGGCGTCGCCGGGTCGTCGTGGCGGGCCAGCAGCCGCGACCACGAATCGAGCGCCCGCCTCGCCGCGGGCGACTGTCCCAGGTCGACGGTCATCCGGTCGTAGAGCCGCCGGTAGTCGGCGACGTGCGTGGTCAGCAGCGCCCCTCCCCCGGCGCGCAGGGCCTTCGACGCCTTGTGCTTTGCGAGCGCCAGGGGGTCGAGCGACGCGTCGAGGAACTTCCGGGCGGCGTCGGGCACGTAGTTCGTGCCGCCGCTGAGGACGATGACGACTTCGCGGTCACCGCTGAACTTCACGCCGCCGGACGCGTCGACCGTGCACGCGTACTTCAGGCCGTTGTCGAACGTGCCGGTGAACGCCGCCGCGCCGGACGGGGTCTCGCCGCGCGTGGGCTCCAGCGACACCGATCCGGTGACGGGCCCGCCGCTGAGCCGGATCACCACGACGTCGTCGGGGTGGCTCGCGAAGTACTCGCGGCGGTACCGCACCCCGTTGTGCCGGTAGGTGATCAGGACGACGCCGTTGCTCAGGTCGAGCGTGCGGCGGTAGTCCGTGACGCCGGTGTGCTGCGGTACCGAGATCCGCACCTTGGCCAGCAGGCCGAGGGTGCCGAACTTCTCGCGCTCGTAGGGGAACTGGCCGTCGTCCTCGAGGACGTCGTTGGCGCCGCCGGTCCACAGTGACGCGTCGGCCAGGTAGAGGAAGTCGGCGGCCGGGTCGCCACCGACCAGCGCACCGATCCGACCATTGCCGATCGGCAGGCCCTGCTCGATGATCTTGTCCTCGGCGGCGGGAGCCGGGTACCACAGCGTCGTCGCCCGGCTGTCGGGAACGAGCTCCGCGTCAGCCGGGCGGACGACGTCCGCGCTTGCGGCGAAAGGACGAACGCCACTGAGGGCAATCCCGGCGCCGACCGCGCCGCCGAGCTTGAGGAAGGTGCGGCGCGAGGGCGGGACGGAAGGGTTCGACATGTCGGATCCGTTCGGCGTTGAAGGCGGGGACCGGCGTGAAGCCCGCCAAACATATGACCTATCCGGATCCGAGGTCAAGATTCTTCGTAATTAATCCGATTACATACGAGACATCAGCAGGTGCGCGGTGCAGGCTTCCCGGCCAGCCGGTCGTGGATGTAAGCCAGCGCTCCCGGCGCGCCCTGGACCGCGACCGTCACGTGGTCGCCGATCGGAATCCGGTCGTACCGCATGGTCACGCCCTCCGCGCAGTACTTCCGCACCAGCGCGTCCACCGGCGGCGTGAGCGCCAGCTCGTCGAAGATGCCCTGGTAGAAGTACGTCGGCGAGCCCGGCTTCCGAGTGCCCATGACGTTCTGCGCGATCACCTGACGCACCGCGGGCACGTCCAGCAGCTGCGGCACGGTCGTGTAGTCCGCCATCCGCCGGAACGCCTGCGTGACGCTGAACTGGCTGATGCACTGCTTCCCGGCCTCGGCGAAGGCCCGCTTCCCGCGGTCGTTCAGCAGCGTGTCCGTGTCGATCTCCGGATAGGCACGGCTGAGCCCGACGGCGGCGCCGATGTAGATCCCCGACAACGGCCCGCGTCGATCCGGCGCGCGACGTACTCGATGTCGGCCGGCACGCCACCCGCGGCGACCCCGGCGAACTTCAGCTCCGGCGCGTACGACGGCTGCACCTCGTTCGCCCACTGGCTGGCCGGCGCGCCGCCCGAGTAGCCCATCAACGCGGTCGGCGTCGATGCCCCGGACAGCCCGGCGGGCGCGAAGGACTGCGCCGCGCGGATCCCGTCGATGACCCCGTGCGCGGTGTTCAGCCCGGCGGTCCACTCGGAGTCCGGGCCGTCGTAATCAGCCGTCACGACGGTGTGGCCCGCGGCGAGCAGCGGCACCATGAGCGCCAGCTCTTCGGCGGGCAGCGCGGTCCCGGTGGCCAGCACGTACGACGGTGCGCAGTCGAGGCTCAGCCCGTCCTGCGCGGTCTGGTACGAGACCAGGGTCCGCGGCCCGGCGGGCGGCGACAGCGGCTGCATGATCGTCGCGACGTCGGCGATCGCGGCGCCGCGGGTGTCCGACGAGCGGTACTTGACCTGCCAGGCCCGGATCGGCACCGGCAGGGTGGGCGCCCGGATCGTGATCGGGCGCGAGTCGAGGACCGTGCCCGGCGCGACGTCCGGGAACGGTGCGGGCTGCGCGTAGAAGGGATCGACGGCGGGGTTCGGCGGCAGCTCCGCGGCGGAAGCGGCCGGAGCGGTGAGAGCCGCGGCGGCCAGCACGAGGGCGGCGAAGAGGGTTCGGCGTGTGTCGGCGTTGACAGTGAGCACGGGACCTCCCGGTGTCGATACCAACCGGTATCGAGTGAAGGAATTACACGTGACGCCGATCACGGTCAACGAGACAGCTCCGCGCGGGCGAGGTTGTACCGTTGCGCCCCATGACCGGCCCGCAGCGCCGCCGCCCGAGCCGCGCCGAGACCCGGCGGCGGATCATCGACGCCGCCACCGCGGTGTTCGCCCGGCAGGGCATCGCCGCGACGTCGCTCAACGACATCGCGGCCGAAGCGGGGCTGACCAAGGGTGCCGTCTACTCGAACTTCGCCGGCCGCGACGACCTCGTGCTGACGATCATGGAAGAGCACATCGTCGTGCGGATGGAACGCGCGACGACGGTGTTCGCCGAGCTGGCCGACCTCGACGAGGCCACCGCCGAAGCCGGCGCGCGGCTCCTGGAGGGGATCGACTCCGACGCCACGTGGCACCGGCTACTGCTCGAGTACTGGGGCTTGGCGATGCGCAACCCGACCGTCCACAGCGGACTCGCCGAGCGCCGCGCCCGGCTGCGGAAAGCCGTCACCGCGGCGATCAGCAAGGCCGCCGCCCTGCACGGCGTCGACCTCCCCCTGGCACCGGAGCACCTGGCGGTGGTGGTGCTCGCGCTGTCCAACGGCCTCGCCGTGGAACGCGGGGTCGATCCGGCGGCCGTCCCGCCGACGCTCTTCGGCGACGTGCTGAAACTGCTGGTGACGCCCTAGCGCTTCCGGTAGCGCAGCACGCCCGCGTCGGCCTGCCCGGCCAGGTACTGCCGGAAGGTGATGGTGCCGTCGAGGTGCTCCGGCGCCAGGTGACCACCGCCGGCGTAGGCCCGGAACGTCTCGCCCGGCACGCTCACCGGCACGATCCGCCGTCGCCGTCCGCTCGCTTCCGCGACCGCCTGCGCCAGCTCGGCCGCGGCGAGGATCTCCGGACCGCCGAAGTCGCCCGCGCGGCCGGCCGGGTCGCCGAGCGCCAGATCGGCCAGGCGCTCCGCGACGTCCCGGACGTCGACCGGCTGGAACGAAAGCCGCGGAACGGGCAGCACCGGCAGCCGGGACGCGCCGGCGAACAGCGTCCGGACGAGCGCGTGGAACTGCGTCGCCCGCTGAATCGTGTACGGCAGGCCGGAGGCCGCGATGAACTCCTCGGTCTCGAGCTTGCTGCGGTAGTAGCCGAGCGGGACGCGGTCGACACCGACGATCGAGACGTACACCAGGTGCGGGCCGCCGGCCCAGCGCGCCGCCTCGACGAGCGTGCGCGCGAAGTCCGTCTCTCGGCCGAAGAAGTCGGTGGCGCAGTGCACGACGACGTCCACCCCCGCCACCGCGCTGTCGATGCCGCGGCCGGTCCGCAGGTCGCCCGGGACGACGTCCGGGCCCGCCTTGCGGCTGAGCACGCGGACCTCCTCCCCCGCCGCGCGCAGCCGTTCGACGACCGGCCTGCCGAGCTGTCCGGTGCCACCGGTGACCAGGATCCGCACGAGCCGCCTCCCGCCGTGAAGCCGTCAAGGCCACCTTACGGGCGACAGACGCCCGTAAGGTGGCCTTGACAGCACTCTTTGATCAGATGCGGCGGATCAGTTCCGGTTGATGGTGAACGTGGACGTCGTGTTGCGGATGTCCTGGTCGTTGTCGCTCAGCGTGAGCCCGGTGAACGTCGCCGAGCCGACGGCCGGGCCCTGACCCGGTTCCGGCAGCTCGTTGACCCAGATCCCGATCCCGGACTTCGCGTCGAAGGCGTCACCGCTGCGGTGCGCGCCGGTGATCGACACGTTCGTCAACACCGTGTCCTCGACCGGGTGCTCCGGCGTGGTGCCGTCGTACTTGGTCTGGAACATGATGCCGCTGTAGGTCGGGCTCTGGATGTCCACGTCGGACACCCGGATGCCGCGGAACTCCTTGGACGCGGAGAACAACCAGATCGCCGGGAAGGTCTGCTGGCCCCAGAAGTGGCCGCCGTCCCGGACGAGCGAGGCGTTCTGGACCGTCGTCGGCTGCGGCCCGAACCCGAGGAACGGATAGCCGAAGTCGAGCGAGCTGATCGTGATCGCCGAGTACGTCAGCGTGTCCGCGATGTAGAGGTTCCGGAAGGTGTTGTTGTACCCGCCGTACACCGCCAGCCCGGCCGCACGCCACGGCGTGAGCGAGGTCAGGTTCTCGAACACGTTGTCGTACTGGTTGCCCTGGTTGATGTCCGTGGCGGCGAACAGCGCGAAGCTGTCGTCCCCGGTGGACCGGGCCTCGACGTTGGTGACGTGGTTGCCCGTGCTCCCGTTGGTGAGGTTGACGCCGTCGGCGAAGGTGTCGCGGATCCGGGAGTTCTTGATCGTCGTGTTGTCCACGTTGGTGCCCCAGACCATGACGACCTGGTGCTCGACCCAGATGTTGTCGATCGTCAGGTTGGCGACGTTGGTCAGGTTGAAGACCTTGCCGGGGCCGTCGATGCGGGACGTGTAGTTCCCGAACACCGCGAACCCGCTGAACGTCGACCCGTTCGCGCTCGCCTGCACGTCGATGCCGATGTCGGTGTTCTCCTGACCCGAAAGCGCGGAGAACTTCGTGAACCACGGCCCGGCGCCGGTGACCGTCACGGCCTTGCCGTAGACGTTCAGCTTGCTCGACAGCGAGTAGTTCCCGGCCGGCAGGTAGACGCCGGTGAGGGTGCTGTCCTGCCGGACCTTGTCGAGGGCGCTCTGCACGTCCTGCTGCGTGAAGCCGGTGGGCACGGCGAAGTGCGCCGGGTCCGGGTTGGCGGTCGCGGTGGCCTGCTCGAAGTTCACGAAGTCGATCGCGTAGTTCGTGCTGTTGGCCGCGTCCTTCTGCAGCTTGATCTTGTGCCCGGCGGGCACGGTCGTGCCGAGCATCGCACTGGCCTCGTCGTAGATGTGGCGCGGCCCGGCGCCCGGCGAGTTGCCCGGGCCGGTTTCGGCGCCGTAGAGCCAGGCGTAGTGCGAGGTCAGGTCGATGGCCTTGAGGAACGTGCCGTCGACGTAGACGTTCAGCGTCGAGTTCTGCCCGCCACCACCCGCGGAGTCCGGGATGGAGAACCGCGTGACCAGGGTGTTGGTCGACGCGCGGGTCGTGAACTCCACCGACGAACCGGTCGAGTTCAGCGTCACGGCCTTGCGGCCCGACGCCTCGCCCGCGAGGTCGCCGATCGTCCGGTTCGGGCCGACCACCGAAGCGCCGCCCGCGACGACGCCGTCCTCGGCTTCGTACATGTCGTAGGGCATGTTCGCGCCCCGGCCGACGAACAGCGCCTGCGTGCTGGTGTTGTTGCCTTGCTTGACCGGCAGCTCGTTGGCGTCGTTCGCGACGACCGTCTTGACCGTGTACCGGCCGTTGGCCGCGGTCCAGGTGCCGACGTTCACCGGCGAAGCGGTGGCTCCCGCGGCGATGGCGCCCGTGTACGTGCCGCTGAGCGTCTTGACGACGGTGCCGTTCTGGTCGGCGATCGTCACCGTGACGCCGTGGGCGCCGCTCGCACTCGCCACGGTGCCCTGGTTGCGCAGGGTCGTGCTGAACGTGACCGTGTTGCCGGCGGACGGGTTGTTCGGCGACCACGCCGTGGCCGCGACGAGGTCGGAGCTCTGCACCGGGCTGACGACGAGCGCCGTCGAGCCGGTGTAGGAGTTGTTGGCCTCGTTCTGTTCGATGACGGCGTTGGCCTCGTCGACCTTCGCGGTCAGCTGGTAACTGCCCGCGTCCCGGGTGCCGATGTTCGCCGACACGGTCGTCGACGCCCCGGCGGCGAGCGCGCCGACGTTCGCGGTACCGACCTTGGTCGTACCCAGGTAGAGGTTCACGTTCGTCGCGCCCGAGGCCGCCGTCCCGGCGTTGCGGACGGTCGCCGACGCGGTGATCGTGTCGGTCTCGACGGGGTTCTGCGGTGACCAGGACACCGCCGAGATCGTCAGGTCCGGGTTCGGCGCGGGGACGCCGAAGACCTGGAACTCCGCGGCCTGTCCGCCGCCGGCGCCGGAGTTGGCGGTGACGCGCAGCCGGACGTCGGCAGCACGGCCACTGAGCGGAATCGTCACGGTATTACCGGAAGACGGGGTGAAGCTGTAGGTCTGCGCGGCGGACAGGGTGGTGAACGCGGTGCCGCTCTGCTCACGGCCTTCGACGGCGATCGTCTGCGTCCGCGGGCCCCAGGAAGCGTCGGGGTTGAGCTTGACGACCACCTGGTTCAGGTCGGCGTTCGAGCCCAGCGCGACGGTCAGCAGGTTCGGGTAGGTCCCGCCGCCACCCTCCCAGTAGGTGCTGGTCGAGTTGTCGTTGGCGTTGGCCGCCACGAACGTGAACTCCGTCGAGGACGCCGTGATCGGCTTGCCCACCGCGAGGTTCGTCCCGGCCTGGCTGCCGTTGCGCGTCACGGTGTTGCTGTTCCCCGACTGGTTGCCCGCGGCGTCCTTCGCGCGCACGTAGTAGGCCACGGTCGTGGAGTCGGGCTGGTTGTCGGTGTAGGTCAGGACCGTCCCGGCGACACTGCCGCGGAGCTGTCCGTTGGCGTAGACGTCGTAGCCGGCGACGCCGGTGTTGTCGGTGGAAGCCGACCAGGTGAGCCGGATCTGGCCGCTCGCCGGCTGGGTGTAGGCGAGGTTGC
Source organism: Amycolatopsis sp. NPDC051371 (assembly GCF_040682155.1). NCBI lineage: Bacteria > Bacillati > Actinomycetota > Actinomycetes > Pseudonocardiales > Pseudonocardiaceae > Amycolatopsis > Amycolatopsis sp. NPDC051371. The sequence continues at coordinate 53,628 of NZ_JBFBAG010000037.1, read as the reverse complement.
CGGGCGCGGACGGCGGCTGCGTGTCCCCGCCGGCCGGGGCGTGCACCTCGAACTCCGACAGCTGCGCGGCGGGCCAGCCGGTGTTGGCGGTGACGTTCAGCCGGACGTACCGGGTGTTCCCGGTAACGTCCACGGTGACGGTGTTCCCCGTCGCCGGGTCGAACCGGTAGCCGGCCGAGGCCTTGACGTCGCTGAAGCTCGTGCCGTTCGTGCTGCCTTGAACGCTGAAGGTCTCGGTGCGGGCCTCCCAGTTCGCGGGCAGCTTGAGCACCAGCTGCGCGATGTTCGTGGCCGCGCCGAGGTCGGCCTGGACCCACTGCGGGAACTGGTTGTTCGTGCTCTCCCAGTAGGAGGCCTGGTTCCCGTCGCCGACGTTCGATGCGGGGTAGCCGGCGAGCTGGCTGCTCGCGGTGTAGGTCGCGGCGGCGGCTTGGACGGCGGCGGCGGCGGATGCGGGTGCGGACACGGCGGCCGGGGCGCCGCTCGCGGCCACGGCGGGGGTGGCCAGGAGGAGGGACAGGGCGGCGTAGGTCGCCGCGCGCGACAGAAGTCGCTTCGTTCTCATGGGTTTCCTCTGATCCGGGGAGGAGGGAGACGCGTCGGGACGGCACAACCGGGGAACGGACACGCGCGGACCGGGTCCGGGGGCGCACGCGGGCAGCACCGAACAGCCGTCATGGGCACCTCTCCGTCGAGGGCTGGGCGGGATCTTCCTGACGTCTGCCACGATTTCTCGCTCAGTTGTCAGGTTCTTTCACTGATTCGTTCAAGAGTTACCGTTACGGCGGTCTCAAGTCAACGCCCAAACGTCGAAAAGGCCTCCTCGCGGGGGATGCGAGGAGGCCTTTCGGAGAACGAGGTCAGTGCACGGCACCCAGCCGGATCGCGTGGGTGCCCGGGGCGTTGACCGGGTCGCCGCAGCGCGCGCAGACGGTGGCGGGCTCGAGGACCTCGCCGCAGGCGTGCCGCCACAAAGTGGGCGGTTCGCCCTGGTGGACGTACTTGTCGCCCCAGGCCATCAGGCCGAGCAGGATCGGCTGCAGCGCGCGGCCGGCTTCGGTCGGGTAGTACTCGTGACGGGGCGGGTGGGCCTCGTACTGGACCTTCTCGAGCACACCCGCGTCGACGAGCTTGCGCAGCCGCGCGGCGAGGATGTCGCGGCTGGCTCCGGTGTTCTCGGCGATCTGGTTGAAGCGCCGTTCCCCCAGCATGATCTCGCGCAGCGCGAGCAGGCTCCAGCGTTCGCCGACGACCTCCAGGGCCTCGGCCACCGAGCACTCCCGCCCACGCTGAACCACGCCACCTCCCTGGGATTGAAAATCCAACCTAGCACGTCGGACGTGTGTGACCTGACAAACAAGCGAGTTGTGGAATCCAACTCACTCGGCGTATACCGAAGGGATCCCCGATCTGCGAGGAGGCAGACGCCATGACGGACGCGGTGATCGTCGACGCGGTACGGACCCCGATCGGCAAGGGCAAGCCGAACGGCACACTGGCCGGGGTGCACCCGGTCGACCTGCACGCCCACGCGCTCCGCTCGCTCGTCGAGCGCACCGGCGTCGACCCGGCCCGGATCGACGACGTGATCAGCGGCGCGGTCGGCCAGATCGGCGAGCAGAGCATGAACACCGCCCGCTGGGCCGCGCTGGCCGCGGGCCTGCCGGAGTCGGTGCCGGCGGTGACCGTCGACCGGCAGTGCGGCAGCAGCCAGCAGGCCGTCCACTTCGCCGCCCAAGGCGTCATCGCCGGCGCGTACGACGTCGTGATCGCCTCCGGCGTCGAGTCGATGAGCCGGGTGCCGATGGGCAGCCAGGTGGCCGGGCGCGACCCGTTCGGCCCGCAGGTCGCCGCCCGCTACCCGGACGGGCTCGTCCCGCAGGGCATCAGCGCGGAGCTGATCGCCGCGAAGTGGGGCTTCAGCCGCGCGCAGCTGGACGAGTTCTCCGCCGAGAGCCACCAGCGGGCCGCGAAGGCGTGGGCCGACGGCAAGTTCGCCGGCGAGGTCACACCGCTCAAGGCGCCCGGTGCCGACGGCGTGCTCGTCAACGTCACGACCGACGAAACGGTCCGGCCGGGCACCACACCGGAGATCCTCGCCGGGCTGAAGCCGGCCTTCCGCGCCGATGTCTGGGAGCAGCGGTTCCCGGACCTCGGCTGGCACGTCACGGCAGGCAACTCCTCGCCGATCAACGACGGCGCCGCCGCGCTGATGATCACCAGCTCCGAGACGGCGAAGGCGCTCGGGCTGCGGCCGCGGGCCCGGATCCACAGCTTCGCCGTCGTGGGCGACGACCCGCTGTACATGCTGACCGGCGTCATCCCGGCCACCCGCAAGGTCCTCGACCGCGCCGGGCTCGGCGTGTCGGACATCGACGCCTTCGAGGTCAACGAGGCGTTCGCGAGCGTCGTGCTCGCCTGGCAGGCCGAGATCGGCGCCGACCTGGCGAAGGTCAACGTCAACGGCGGCGCGATCGCGCTCGGCCACCCGCTCGGCGGCAGTGGCGCACGCCTGGCGACGACGCTGCTGTCGGTGCTGGAGCAGACCGGCGGGCGCTACGGCCTGCAGACGATGTGCGAGGCGGGCGGCCTCGCCAACGCGACGATCGTCGAGCGCCTGGACTGACCCGCGAGGTAGGCCCGCAACGCCGCCACGGCTCCCCCGGGATCCGTGGCGGCGACCGGGAAAGCCTCGTCGAAGCCCTGCGCCAGGAGTTCCGCGCGCGTGTTTCCCAGCCGGCCGCCGATCACCACGGGCAACCCGCTCAGCGCGGGGTCGGCACGTACGCGGCGGAGCACGTCCACGCCCGAAACGCCGAGCACAGTCGACAGCACCAAGCAGTCCGGGCGCGCGCCGCGGCAAGCTCCGAGCACGTCGGCCGCCACGCGCACGGCGTGACCTTCGCGTTCGAGGACGACCTGCAGCGCGACCAGGCTCCACGCTGCCGCGTCCAAACCGGACAGCACGATCTTCATTCCGGACAGAGTCGCGAGTCCGCCCGGAAATACGTCAGTCGGGTTCGGGGGGTTCTTCGACGCCGTCGCGGTCGGCCCACTCGAGCAGCGGGTCCAGGGAGAACACGGCCTGGTCGATGCCGGCGTGGAGGTCGCCCAGCTCGGCGAAGCGGGCAGGAACGGTGGCGATGGTGAAGTCGCCGGGCTCGACGTCGTCGATCTCGTCCCAGCGAATCGGTGTCGACACCGTGCCTTCGGGGTTGCCGCGGACCGAGTAGGCGCTGGCGATGGTGTGGTCGCGGGCGTTCTGGTTGTAGTCGACGAACAGCAGCCGCGGGTCGCGGTCCTTGCGCCACCAGGTCGTCGTGACGTCGTCCGGGGCGCGGCGCTCGACTTCGTGGGCGAAGGCCAGCGCCGCCCGGCGGACGTCGGTGAAGCTCCACCGGGGTTCGATCCGGACGTAGACGTGCAGGCCGCGGCCGCCGGACGTCTTGGGCCAGCCGACCGCGCCGAGCTCGTCGAGGACCTCGTGCGCGACGTGCGCGACCCGGCGGACGCGGTCGAAACCGCAGTCGGGCATCGGGTCGAGGTCGATGCGCCACTCGTCCGGCTTCTCGGTGTCGGCGCGGCGCGAGTTCCACGGGTGGAACTCCACAGTGGACATCTGTACCGCCCACGCGACGTGCGCCAGCTCGGTGACGCACAGCTCGTCGGCGTGCCGGTTGTAGCGCGGGAAGGTCACCCGCACGGTCTCCAGCCACGGCGGCGCGCCGTTCGGGACGCGCTTCTGGTGGACCTTCTCCCCCGCCACGCCGGACGGGAACCGGTGCAGCATGCACGGCCGCTCGCGCAGGGCGTTGACGATGCCGTCGCCCACCGAGAGGTAGTAGTTGACCAGGTCGAGCTTCGTCTCGCCGCGGGCCGGGAAATACACCCGGTCCGGGTTCGAGATCCGCACCGTGTGCGGGCCGACCTCCAGCTCCACCGCCGCCGACTTCTGCGCCATACGGTGACGCTACTTCAAAACCGGCGTTACCGTGGGGATCATGAGCCTGCCGCCGGACGGTCACGTCCACACCGAATGGTCGTGGGACACGGTCACCGGGTCGATGACCGGCTCGTGCGAACGGGCGCTCGGGCTGGGGTTGCCGTCGGTGGCGTTCACCGAGCACGCGGACCTGACACCGTGGCTGATCCCGGAGCCCGTCCGGCCGTTGCTGCCGGATCATTTCCGGGTGCGGCTGCGCGCGGACGGCGTCCTCGAGCCCCCGGACCTGGACGTCGCGGGGTACCTGGCGTGCGTCGAGGAGTGCCGGTCGCGGTTTCCCTCGCTGCGGATCCTGTCGGGCGTGGAGCTGAGCGAGCCGCACTGGCACCGGCCCCGCGCCGACGCGCTGCTCGCGGCCCACGACTTCGACCGGGTACTGGGCTCGGTGCACTCGCTGCCCGGCGCCGGGCACCACCACGAGGTCACGGTGATCGCGGACCGGCCGCCCGGCGACCTGCTGCGGGCGTACCTGACCGAGGTGCTCGGGCTGGTGGAGTCGACGGCCGATTTTGCGGTGCTGGCGCACATCGACTACGCGCTGCGCTCCCGGCCGGGAGAGGGACCGCCGTTCGTAGCGGCGGACTTCGAGGAAGAGTTCCGGACCGTGCTGCGCGCGCTGGTGTCGAGCAGCCGTGCGCTGGAAGTCAACACGAAGGTGCCGCTGCCGGGTGAGGTGGTCCGCTGGTGGTTCAAGGAGGGCGGCGAGGCGGTGACGTTCGGCAGCGACGCCCACGAGCCGGGCCTGGTCGGCCACGGATTCGCGGAGGCGGCGGCGATGGTGGAGGGCTGCGGCTTCCGCCCGGGCCGAACGCCCCACGACTTCTGGCGCCGCTGACCCCCGCGGTGCTTTCACGTGAAAGCACCGTCCCCAGGTGGCAGCTTTCACGTGAGCCGTCGTCAAGCCAGGGCGTGCCGGCCGTACGTGCGGACTTCGGCGCTCTGGTCCAGCAACCTCGCCGCCACCCGTCCGATCGCCGCGTCCAGGTCGGCCCGGTTGCCCGTTCCCCAGTCGCCGAGCCGGTCCGCGAGCCAGTCGTGCCACGCCCGGACCACCTTGTCGAACTCCGCACGCCCGACCGGCGTCAGCTCCCAGCCGCCGCCGCTGTAGCGCAGGTGGCCGGTCAGTTCCAGCCGGTTGAACGCCGGTTCCACCACCGACGCCGGCACCCCGAAGTACTCGCCGATCGCCCGCAACGTCGCCGGCTCGCCGCGGCGTCGACGCAGGTGGACCTGCAGCAGGCACCAGATCCCGCCCTCGTCGAGGTCCGATCCGGCCCGCTCGACGATCGCCGGGGCCACCTTGCGGCGCTCGCGGAAGAACAGCGTCGCGACGGCGCGTTCCAGCTCGCGGTCGTCCGTGCGGGCCTCCGGCATCGCGAAACCGTCGCCGAGGTCCGGGGCCGCCGCCCGCGCCGTGTCGCGCAGCGGGACCTCCTTCAGGAAGAACGCCAAGGCGAACGCCACCAGCCCGACCGGCGCCGCGGCGAGGAACACGACGTGCAGGGAGTCGCTGTACGCCTGGATCACCGGCGCCGACACCGAGTCCGGCAGCGCGTGCAAAGCGGTGGGCACCTGGATGGCCCGCGGATCGACGCCCGGCGGCAGCGGGTGCGCGGCCACCGCCGCGGCCAGGTTCGGTGTCAGCTGGTTGGCGTACACGGTCCCGAAGATCGCCGCGCCGAACGAGCTGCCGATCGATCGCAGGAACGTCACGCCGGACGTCGCGACGCCGAGATCGGCGTAGTCCACGGTGTTCTGCACGGCGATGGTCAGCACCTGCATGCCGAGCCCGATCCCCAGGCCGAGCACCGCCATGTACGCCGACGCCTCCCAGAACCCGGTGTCGGAGTCCAGTCTCGACAGCAGGTAGAGCCCGATCGTCATCCCGGCCGCGCCGACCAGCGGGAAGATTTTGTAGTGCCCGGTGCGGCTCACCGCGTTGCCCGCGGCGATCGACGCGACGAGCAGCGCCAGGACCATCGGCAGCAGCCGCACCCCGGACGTCGTCGCCGAGGTGCCCTGCACGTACTGCATGTACGTCGGCAGGTACGACAGCGCGCCGAGCATCGCGAACCCGACGACGAAGCTCATGATCCCGCCGACCGTGAACACCGGGTTGCGGAACAGCCGCATCGGCAGCATCGGTTCCTTCGCCCGCAGCTCGACGAAGACGAAGGCGGCCAGCAGCACCACCGACCCGACGGCCATCCCGATGATCGTCGGCGAGCCCCAGGCGTACTGCGTACCGCCCCAGCTCGTGACGAGCGTCAGGCCCGTCGCGGCGAGGCCGATGAGCAGGATCCCGGCGTAGTCGATCACCGGCTTGATCGCCGCGCGGGCGTTCGGCATCGCCGACGACGCCACGATCAGCACCACGATGACCAGCGGGATGTTCACGTAGAACGCCCACCGCCACGACAGGTGGTCGACGAAGAAGCCGCCGAGCATCGGGCCGGCCACGGTCACGACGCCGAACACCGAGCCGAGGACGCCCTGGTACTTGCCGCGCTCGCGCAGTGGGACGACGTCGGCGATGAGCGCGGTCGAGGTGACCATCAGCCCGCCGCCGCCGAGACCCTGCACCGCGCGCCAGACGATCAGCCAGACCATGCTGTCGGCGAAGCCGGCGCAGAACGAGCCGATGCCGAAGACGATCACCGACAGCTGGAACATCAGCTTGCGGCCGAACAGATCGCCGAGCTTGCCGACGACGACGGTCATGATCGTCTCGGCCAGCAGGTAGGAGGTGACCACCCAGGACAGGTGCCCGGCGCCGCCGAGGTCCCCGACGATGGTGGGCAGCGCGGTGCCGACGATGGTCTGGTCCAGCGCGGCCAGCAGCATCCCGAGCAGCACGGCGCCGAACACGGCGTTGACCCGCGCTTTGCTCAGCGGGGCGGGCCCCGGCTCGTGGGCGACCTCCGCGGTGGCCGTCATCCGCACCCTCCTCGCTCGGCCTCCGAGGCTAGTGCGCTCAGTCCACTGTGGATAGCCACCCGTTCCGGTGGTCCCGGCCGGTCAGAGGGTCCAGCGGTCCCGCGGCGGCGACTCGAGGACGAGCTCGCCGTCGACCGCCGCGGCGATCTCCTCCGGCGTCCAGACGTCCTGGTGCAGGACCGGCCGGATGATCGCGGGCTGGCGCACGGCGTGCAGGTGGCCGTCCGCCAGCCGCAGCACCTGCCCGGTGATCCCGGCGGAGAGGTCGCTGAGCAGGTACGTCACCAGCGGCGCCACCCGTTCCGGCGGGTGCGCGTCCGGGTTCCCGTTCGGGTCGGCGGCCATCAGCCGGGTCCAGGCGATGGGGCTGACGGCGTTGACGCGCACGCCGCGGGAGGCCAGGTCGGCCGCCCACGAGTACGTCATCGACGCCACCGCGCCCTTCGACGCCGAGTAGGCGGCGGCCCCGCGCTGCCCGATCATCGATCCCGAGGTCACGTTGACGATGACACCGTTGCCCTGGGCAACCATCACCTCGGCGGCCGCCGTGCCACAGTGGAGCGGGCCGAGCACGTTGGTCTCGACCAGGGCCCGGGTGCGCCCGGCGTCGTCGTCCTCCCACGGCCGCGCGTGGTAGCCGATCGCGGCGTTGTTCACCAGGCCGTCGAGCTTGCCGAACCGATTGCGGCACAACGTGATCAGGCGCCGGGCGTACTCCGCGTCGGCCACCGAACCGACGCTCACCACCGCCGCGCCGCCGTCCGCCTCGATCGCGGCGACGGTCTCGTGCGCCGGTTCCGCGTCGACGTCGTTGACGACGACCGCGGCGCCGCTGCCGGCCGCGTGCCGCGCGAAGGCCCGCCCCAGTCCGCGTCCCGCGCCGGTGATCACCACGGCCCGCCCGTCCAGGATTCCCATGCTCCCCAGTGTGGCCCCGGAATGGTCCGGACCGCACCACTCAGGCCTCGCGGGCCAGCCTCACCTCGAACGGCCGGAACCCCTGCGCGCGGTAGAACGCCAGTGCACCGTCGTTGTGCGCGTACGCCTGCACGGCCAGTTCGTTCGCGCCGCGTTCACGTGCCCACGCCGCGAAAGCGGCCACGAGCGCCTCACCCACTCCTTCGCGGCGCCGCTCGGCCGCGACCCGCATGCTCTCCAGTACCGCTCGCACCGCATCGGGACGCAGGGAGCTGACCGGCATCAGCCGCCCGATCAGGTGCCCCGCCACCGAGCCCTCGGAGCGGGCCAGCAGGCACAGGGCGTCCTCGTCGGCGACGAGGTCCTGGTAGTAGGCCGCGCCTTCGCGGGCCGGCCAGCCGAGGTCCATGCGCGGATCGTGGGTTCCGGCGTCTTCGGCGAACAGCGCGGCGGCCGACGCCACGAGTTCGGGGACTTCTTCGGTGACACCGACGGAAACAGTCATGTCCAGCACCGTAACCGCGGGTTTTTTCGAAGTGAATGGCGGCTTTCAGGGCTTCAAACGGGCCAGGCTTTCCAGCGCGAGCTGTTCCAGATGGCCCGCGGCCGCCGCACTTCCGCCCGCCGCATGGAACGACGTCGCCACGGTCTCCGCCGCCCGCCGGTACGACGGCTCGGTCAGCACCTCTTCGACCGCGGCGGCGATGCGGTCCGCGCCGGAGCGGCCGAACCGCAGCCGGATGCCCGCCCCCGCCGCGACCACCTGGGCCGCCACGATCGGCTGGTCATCGCGGATCGGGGCCACCACGAGCGGCAGGCCGTGCCACAGCGCTTCGCACACCGTGTTGTGGCCCGCGTGGCACAGCACCGCATCCACCCGAGGCAGCAGCGGCAACTGCGGGACCCGGGGGCGCACCAGGACGTTGGGCGGCACCGGCCCGAGCACCTCGCCGGGGTCGACGACGACGGCCCGCGCCTCCATCCCGGCGAACGCCTCCGCCGCGGTCGCGAGGAAGCTCGCGCCCGCTTCGGTGTTGGCCGTGCCCAGCGAAACCAGCACCGTCGGCCGGAGCGGGTCGAGCCACTCCCACGGGAAGTCCGTTGTGGACGGACGCGAACCCAGCGCCGGCCCGACCAGCCGCACCCGCGGCGGCAGCGTGGCCGCGCCGAGCAGTTCGCGGGTGGTGAACGCCAGGACGCCGTGCGGCGAGAACCGCGGGTCCGCCGCGCCGCGGCCGCCGGCGATCCGCGCCCGCAGGTCGTCGACGAGCGACTCGACCCACTCCGCGACCTTCGGCATGCCGGCCAGGGGGTCGATCAGCTCGGCCGACGTCGTCGCCGAGGTGACCCACGGCAGGCCGCGAGCTTCGGCCAGCAGCCCGCCGGCCAGCGCCTGCTGGTCGGCGACCACCACGTGCGGGGCGAACGCGTCGATCGCCGCGCTGACGCCGGGGGCCATCGCGTCGGCCAGCGGGACGAGGAAGTCCTCCCAGAGGAACCGCAGCGCGGCCGGTCCCTTGAGCCCGGCCGGGCGCGCGGGGGCACCGGCCGGCAGGCCGCAGGAGAAGACGAGCTCCGCCGGGCCGGCCAGCTGCCACAGCAGCTCCTCGTGCCCGGCCCAGGCGACCTCGTGCCCGCGCGCGGCGAGCTCGGCGGCGACCCCGGCGGCCGGGTTGACGTGCCCGACCAGCGGCGGGACGACGAACAGGAACCGGGCCACTACCGCGTCCGCACCGGGACGCGCGAGGTGTCGCGGACCCAGTCGAAGATCAGGTCGATCGTCTCCGCGGTCCGCTCGACCAGCACCGAGTGGCCCTGGTCGGGCAGCACGACGCAACGGCAGCGGTCCAGGTGCGACTCGAGGTGCGGCACCTGCGCGGCGAGGCCCGAATCGCCGCCGAAGATGGCGAACACCGGGCAGCGCACGGCCGAGAGGTCGGCGGCGATCGTCGCGCTGCGCGGGATGTCCTCGGCGATCGTGGTGGTCTGGAGGATCTTGTTCGCCGCCTTCGAGAGCCGCGCGGTGTGCGCGCCGTGGTGGTCGGCGATCCAGCCGATCACCTCGTCGATCGCCAGCCGGGTCTTCGCGTCGGCGAGCCCGTCGGCCATGTGCCGCGTCCACTCTTCCGTCGGCGGTTCGCCTTCGATCACGACGACGCTGGCGACGCGGTCCGGCCGGGCGGCGGCCAGCCCGAACGCCACCGACGCGCCGAACGAGTTGCCGACGACGTGCACCGGCCGCGTGATCCCGGTCGCGTCGAGGACCGCGACGAGGTCGCCGATGAACTCCTCGAGGTGGTAGCCGGCCGCCGGGCGCGTCGTGCGGCCGTGCCCGCGCAGGTCGTACATCAGCACGTCGAGCCCGCGTTCGGCGAACGCCGGGCCGAGGGTGAAGTAGTAGCTGGCGAGGCTGTCGGTGAGCAGCCCGTGCACGCAGACGACGATCGGCGCGTCCCCGTCGAGCGGGACGTCCGGGGCGAGCCGCTGGACGTGCACGTCCAGCTCGCCGGCGCGGATCTTGCTCACGCCGTCGCCCGCAGCGAGGCGACGATGTGGCGGACGAGCTCGCCGACAGTCAGCGCGATGATCTCCTCGAGGTCGCGCTCGGCGATGAACGTCGCGAAGTTGACGCGCTCGCCGTAGTGCTCGCGCAGCTGCCCGGACAGGGCCACCAGGTCGACGCTCTCCAGCTCCAGATCGTCGTGGAAGGTGGTGTCCATGGTGATCTCGGCGTCGTCCAGGCCGTACTCCTCCAGCAGCTCCTGCAGCATTGCGCTGAGCTGAGCCAGCACGGACACCTCGTCCGTGGCCGTGGTCTCGATGCTCATTCCGCGGTCTCCTTCGTCTCTTCGGTCCAGGCGACGACGTAGTGGCGCGGCGGCGCGCCGGGCGGGCTGTCGACGTCGGTGCAGCGCACAGCGTGGTCGGTTCCGTCGATGCGGACGGTGAGCGTGTCCGGAGCCGCGACGACGACTTCGAAGTCGCGGGGCTCGCCGCGCAGGCCGGTGCCGAGCAGCTTCGCCACGGCCTCCTTCGCCGTCCAGAACCGGGCGAACCAGCGTTCCGGGTCGCCGGTCAGGCCGGCGAACAGCGCCTGTTCCCCCGCGCCCAACGCGGCGTCCACAGTGGACTCCGCGCGCGGGGCGACCTCCTCGACGTCGATGCCGCACCGGCCGTGCCGGGCGATCGCCACGCCGACTTCGCCGCGGTGGGCGAGCGAAACCGACAGCGGCGGCAGCTCACGACCGTAGGCTCCGGTCGCTTGCGGGCGTCCGGCCTCGTCGTTGCCGATGCGCAGCTCGGCCGGGAACATCTCGGGCTCGCCGCCGGCCCAGAGGAACTGGCGGACGGCGTCCTTCGCCGCGATCCGGCCGAGCAGCCACTGGCGCCGGCCGCGGGGAGGGCGCTGGTCGTAGGCGTCGCGTTCGCTGCCCGCGAGGTAGTTGCGCATGATCAGTTCGCGGGTCGCGAGGTCCGGCCACTGCTCGTGGACCAGCGCCCAGCCGCCCGGCTGCTCGTGCGACAGCGTCGACCGCTCCGGCGTGCGGTCGGCCTGGCGGATGTGCGGGGTGCTGTCGAAGCGGCGGTCGCGCCAGCCGGTGAACTCGGCCCAGACCTGCCCGTCGTGGACCAGCTGCATGTCGGCGTCGAGGAACTCGCCGGTCAGCGCCGTGATCTTGACCAGGCACTCCAGGCGCGTCCCCGGTGCCGGGTGCGGGCCGTGGAACCGGATCTCGCGCATGCCGACCGGGAAGACGGTGGTGCGCTCGGTCAGCCGGGACATGATCCAGTAGCCGAGCACCTGGCCGACGTTGTCGAGCAGCGCCCCGGGCGCGGGGGGCGTCGTCAGCACGGCGCGGACGTGCCGTTCGCCGACCGCGGTCAGCTCGGTGACACCCTGGAAGAGCGGGCCGTGGAACATCCAGCGTTCGTCGTACAGCTGCGCTGCGGTGGTTTCGGGGACCTGCTCCGCCGACGCGGCGAACCGCCACGGCGCGGGTGCGTCCGCCGGATACGCCGGCGCGAGTTCCACGGTGGCCTGGGAGTAGCCGTCGAGGGCCGCGACGACTCGGTCCGGGCCGTGCGGGCGGACGCGCACGCCGACGGTGACCGCCGGTACCGCCGTGATCCACTGGGTCAGCCGGACGTCCTGCACCGCGATCGCGCGGCGGCCGGGCGCGGCCTGCTCGGCGAAGCCCATCAGGTGGTCGATCACCGTGGTGGCCGGCACCACCGGCCAGCGGTCGCCGGGCTCGGCCTGGGGCGGCTGTTTGAAAAAGCAGTGGTCGAGCAGGTACGGCATGGCCTCGACCGACACGGCGAGCGTGGTGTCCAGGTCCTTCGGCGGCGAAAGCTGCCTCGACGCCGGACGGCGAGCGGGCCGGGAGAGCACAGTGGACGCCAGCTCCGCGGTATCGGCCAGGAGCGCGGCGAACTCCGCCGCCAGCGGGCCCGTCCCCGCGAGGTCGTCCACAGTGGACGTGCGCGTGGCCGGGAGGGCGATCCGCGCGCGGACCTCGTCGTCCAGGGAGATCAGGCGGCCGCCGAGATCCAGCTTGACGGCCCGGTGCGCTGCCGGGCGATCGCCGGGCAGCCGCGTGAAGTCGATGTCGGCGCCGTCGGCCCACAGCGCGGTCGCGACCCGGCGCAGCTGGGCCAGGCCGGGCCGGTGCGCGGAGTGCGCCGCGACGACCAGGTGGTCCTCGCCGTGCAGGGTGTCGCCGACCAGCGAGCCGAGCTGTCCCGCGCCGACCTGCACGAACGCCCGGAACCCGGCGGCGTGCATCGCGCGCACGAGCGGCCGGAACCGGACCGGTTCGAGCAGGTGCCGGACGAACAGGTCCCGGACGTCCGCCTCGGCGGCCGGGTACTCCGACACCGTGGTCGCCGACCAGATCGGCAGCGCCGGCGGGTGCAGGGTGAAGCCGGCGGCCGCCTCGCGGATCGGGCCGAGGTACGGCCGCAGCATCGGGGTGTGGAACCCGGACCGGAACGGCAGGACCTGCGCGACGATCCCCGCGTCCCGGAAGCGCGCGACCACGGTGTCGATGGCCGCCGCCGGGCCGCAGACCATGGCCTGGTTCGGCGAGTTGTCGTGGGAGAGCACGACGTCCGCGCGTCCGGCCAGGTCTTCGAGCACCCGGGGCGCGGGCGCGCCGATCGCGGCGAAGGCGAGGCCGGGGACGACGAGCGCGTCCGGGTCGAACCCGGCGAGGAACGCGTCGACCTCGGTTTCGGCGTGCAGGCCGGCGACGGCCATCGCCGCCCACTCCCCCAGGCTGTGGCCGGCGACGGCGTCCGGGGTGAGGCCCATCGCGCCGAGCGCGGAGTTCAGCAGCCGGCCCAGTTCGAAGACCGCGGCGCCCTGGCGGCCGACGTCACCGATTTCGACGTCATCGTGGTTCCACGGCAGCCCGAAGTGGCGGGCGACGTCGCCGCAGTTGAGCGCCAGCTCCGACTCCAGGCCCGGGAACAGGAAGGCCAGCTTGCCGCCGCCCGGCCCGAGCAGCGGGCGGTCGGCGAACCAGACGTCGTTGCGGCCGCGCCAGGCCCGGCCGCGCGCGACCGCCTTGCGGGCCAGGGCCAGCCGCTTCTCCGTCGGGTCGACGACGCCGAGCCGGACGGGACCGTCGCCGGTTCCCCGCGATCCGGGGCGGTCGAGCAGGTCGCGCAGTTCGTCGACGCTCCTTGCCGCGAGCCGCAGCACGCGTTCGGGCTCCCGGACGACGACCGGCGTGGCGCGCCCGGGCGCCTGTTCGAGGACGACGTGGGCGTTGATCCCGCCGAAGCCGAACGCGTTGACCCCGGCCCGGCGCACCTCGGCGTCCCAAGGTTTCGCGGAGTCCAGAGTGGAGAAACGGGTCTTGGCGAGCATCGGGTGCGGATCGTCGCAGTGCAGGGTCGGCAGCAGGACGCCGTGGTGTACGGCCAGCGCGGCCTTGACCAGGCCGGCGATCCCGGCCGCGGGCATGGTGTGCCCGATCATCGACTTGACCGAGCCGAGCACCGCCGCGCCCTCGGGGCCGAAGACTTCCTCGAGGGTCGTCAGCTCGGCCAGGTCGCCGGCCGGGGTCGCGGTGCCGTGCGCTTCCAGGAGCCCGATCGAATCCGGGGCGGCCGGGTCGAGGCCCGCGGCCGCCCACGCCTGGCGCACCGCCCGGACCTGGCCGCCGGAGTCCGGGCTGGCCAGGCTCGCGGTCCGCCCGTCGGAGGCGACGCCGGTGCCGGTGATCACGGCGTAGACGCGGTCGCCGTCCCGCTCGGCGTCGGCGAGGCGCTTGAGCACGACGACACCCGTGCCTTCACCGATGAGCACGCCGTCGGCGTCGCGGTGGAACGGCCGGATGCGCTCGCTCGGCGACAGCGCACCGAGCTGGGTGAACACGCTCCAGAACGTGATGTCGTGGCAGTGGTGGACGCCGCCGGCGAGCACGACGTCGCAGCGGCCGGTGGCCAGCTCCCGCACGGCGTGGTCGACGGCGATCAGCGAGGACGCGCACGCCGCGTCCACTGTGTACGCCGGGCCGCGCAGGTCCAGGCGATTGGCCAGCCGGGACGCGGCGAGGTTGGGCACGAGCCCGATCGCGGACTCCGGCGCCTCCGGCCCGAGCTGGTCGGTGAAGGCCTGCCGGACGGCGTCGAGCCGCTCTTCGTCGAGGTCCGGCAGCAGCTCGCCGAGCGTGCGGACGAGCTGGCTCGCGGTCCGCACGCGCTGGTCGAGCCGGACCAGCCCGGGTGTCAGGTAGCCGCCGCGGCCGAGCACGACACCCACTTTGGCCCGGTCCACCGGCAGCCGGTCCGGGCCGCCCGCGTCCGCGAGGGCCTGCGCCGCGACCCGCAGCGCGATCAGCTGGTCGGGTTCGGTGGCGGGCACGGAGTTCGGCATGATCCCGAAGCCGGTGACGTCCACTTCGGCCAGTTCGTCGACGAACCCGCCGCGCCGGCAGTAGACGCGGTCGGCCCGCCGCTCGTCCGGCGCGTAGTGGAGACTGTCCCACTTCTCCGGCGGCACCTCGGTGATCGCGTCGACGCCGCCGGCGAGGTTGCGCCAGTACGCCGCGAGGTCGGGGGCGCCGGGCAGCAGCACCGACATCCCGACGATGGCGACGCGCATGTCCGTCACCATCCTGAAGCGGTGTGGACGACGGCGGAGACGTCGGGACGGCCCCAGGCCAGCTCGCGCAGCAGGCCGAGGGTGCCTTCTTCGGGATCGATCAGCTCGATGCCGCGGCGGGCGTAATCGCGCATCAGCCCGGGCGTCACCATGCCGTCGTGGTCACCGGTAGGCGCCCACGGTCCCCAGTGGACGGTCACCGCGCGCCCGGCGGGCCACCGCCGGCCGAGGGCTTCGAGGGCGTCGTTGGCGGCGGCGTAGTCCGCCTGGCCGCGGTTGCCGAGCGCGGCGGCGATGCTGCCGAACAGCACCACGAACTTCGGCTCGTCGGGCAGGTCGGCGGTCGCTTCCAGGAGCGTCCTGGCCCCGTCCACTTTGGTGGTGTAGACGCGGGCGAACGACTCCGGCGTCTTGTCGGCGACGAGCTTGTCCTCGATCACGCCGGCCGCGTAGACGATCCCGTCGAGGCGGCCGTACTCGGCGTGGATCTCCTTGACGGCGCGGTGCACGGCTTCGGCGTCGAGGATGTCGACGGACTGGTAGCGCACCGGGCTGCCGAGGGCTTCGAGCTGCCGGAGGGTCTTGCGGACTTCGCGTTCGCTCTCGATGCGCCGCACCGTCTTCTCGATCTCGGCGGGGCTCGTCAGCCCGGTCTCGATGAGGGCGGCGCGCAGTTCTCTGGCGTCCTTCGCCTGCGGATACTCGTCTTCTTCCGGTGGCACCGGCGTCCGGCCGAGGAGTTCGACACGGCAGCGGGCCGCCCCGGCGAGGGTGCCGGCGAACCGGGCGGTGATGCCCTTGGCGCCGCCGACGAGCAGGACGACGGAGTCGCGGTCCAGGCCGATGGCGGCCGCTTCGGCGGCGCCGTCGCCCGCCGGGCCCGCGCCGCTGCTGCCGAGGAGGCCGAGGGCGGTTTCGGTGGGTTCGAGTCCGCGCCTCCCGGCTCCGTTTCTGATCACCACGGGTTCACGGTCCACAGTGGACAGCTCGGCGACAAGCGTTTTGGCGTCGGCGTGTTCGACGACCCGGGCGAGGGTGTCCGGGTACTCGCGGGAGACGCTGCGGTAGAAGCCGCGGAGGCCCTCGGCCGGTCCGGCGGTGAGCAGCCACCGCGGGTGTTCCGCGAGCGCGGCCCGGTACTGGGGGAAAGCAGTGGGGAGGACGGAGTCGCCGTCGGGGAGGTGGAGGTAGCCGTCGAAGCCGGGCTGGACGTCGTCGCCGATCTCGGCCGCGGCGCCGTGGGCGGTGAGTTCGGTGCGGACGGCTTCGGCTCGCGGGCCGGCGCCGAGGACGAGGAACCGGCGGCCGGCGATGCCGGGCGCGGTGGCCGGGGCGAGGTCGACCTCGGTCATGAGGTACCGCTTCGGCGCGACGATCACCGGCTGCGGCTCGGACCGGTCCGCGGCCGGTGGCTCATCGACCGCGGGTGCGGGCTTCTCGGTGCCCAGCAGCTCGGCGATGCCGGCCGCGGTGCGGGCCTTGGCGAGTTCCTCGACTTCTCCCGTGCCGAGACGGATCGTCAGCTCGCCTGCGATCTCCGCCCGCTTGATCGAGTCGATGCTCAGGTCGGCCTCGAGATCGAGGTCCGGCTCGATCATCTCCACGGGATAGCCGGTCCGGGTGCCGATGACCTCGACCACGGTCTCCAGAACCGAGCGCCCCAATGTGGCGTTCGGTGCGTCAGGCGCACCCAACGCCACATTGGGGCGCTGGGCACCGACCATCTCGGCGATCGCGGCCGCGGTCCGGGCCTTGGCGAACTCCTCCACGTCGCCGCCCACCAGACCGAGCCGGGACGCCAGCTCGCCCGCGATCTCCGCCCGCTTGATCGAGTCGACACTCAAGTCGGCCTCGAGATCGAGGTCCGGCTCGATCATCTCCACCGGATACCCGGTCCGCTCCCCGATCACCTCGACGATCGTCTCCAGCACCGAGCGCCCCAAGGTGGCCTTCGGTGCGTTGGACGCACCCAAGGGGCCCTTCGGTGCGTCCAACGCAACCAAGGCCGCCTTGGGGCGCTCGGCATCGACCACGACCGGAGGCGCCTCGCTGCCGAGGAAGCCCAGCAACACGTCACGTTGAGCAGCGATCATCTCCCGGCTCGTCCGCAGGAAGTCCGCGACCATCGCCTCCGAAGTCGCGGCCTCGGGCGCGGCGGGCAAGCCGAGCGAAACGCGCGAAGCCGGCCGGAGGGCACCCGCCGGGATCGTGCCGTCCGCGGTGCGGAGCAGGTGACCGTCCACCGTCCACCCGGGACGCTTCGGCCGCGGGACGGAAGCCGCGTCGACCGCGTCGCGGCCACGGAACAGCCAGCCCGTCTCGACCGGAACCCCCGCCACCGCCAGCTGCGCCAGCGCGCCGAGGAAACCCGGGAGCCCGCGGCGGCCCGGCTGCTCGAACCCGACCATCCGGTGCGGACGGTCACCGAGGATCGCCCCGACCTGCCTGGTCAGTACCGCACCCGGACCGGCCTCGACGAACACCCGCGCCCCGGCCGCGTACATCGCTTCGACCTGCTCGACGAACCGGACCGGCGAACCCACCTGTGCGGCCAGCTCACCGCGGATCGCGTCCGGTGAAACCGGGTAGGGACCCGCGGTCCGGTTCCCGTACACCGGGACGGCGGGTCGCACCACGCCGATCGCTTCCAGGGCGCGCCCGAAGGCCGAGCCCGCCGCGGCGACCAGGGGGCTGTGGAACGCGCATGCGACCGAAATCCGCTTGGCACCGAGCCCCGCCGCCCGCAGCTGCGAGACCGCGGCTTCGACGTCGGCGGTCGGGCCGGAGATCACCGTCTGCTCGGGCGAGTTGTGGTTGGCGAGCACGACCGCCGACGAGGTGAGGACCGACTCCACCAGAGACGTCGACGCCGCGACCGCCGCCATCGCGCCCGGGTCGTCCGCGGGGATGGCGTCGAGGATCGCCGCCGCCCGGGCGTGGCTGGCGTGCAGCAGCGCCTCGGGGGTGAAAGTGCCCGCCGCGGCCAGCGCCGTCAGCTCGCCGTAGCTGTGCCCGCCGACCATCGCCGGCCGCACGCCCGCGCGGGTCAGCAGCCGGAACGCGGCCAGCCCGGCGAGACCGAGCGCGGGCTGGGCGACGCGGGTGTCGGTGACGCGGCCGGCCAGCGCCTGCCGCGCCGGCTCGCCGAACACCGCCGGGCCGAACACGACATCGGCCGTCGGCGGGTCCAGGCGGAGGTACCGCTGCAGCTCGGGGAAGGCGACGAACAGCTCGGCGAACATGCCCGGCCGCTGGCTGCCCTGGCCCGGGAACAGCACCGCGACGTCGCCGGGCTCGTCGTCACCGGCGCGGTACAGCCCGGGAGCGTCCTGACCCGCGAGTGCTTGCCGCAGCAACTCGATCAACTCGTCCACAGTGGACGCCACCACCGCCAGCCGGACCGGCCGGCCCTGCGCGCGCAGCGACGCCGAAAGCGCGAGGTCCCGCAGCCGCCACGGCTGCCGGCCGGCCGGGACTTCCGAAGCCGAAACGACGAGGTCGCGGACCGCGGCGTCCGTGGTGAAGAGGAACAGCTCCGCGGGCCACTCGTCGGCGGAGAGAGCGGGCGGGACGCTGTCGTGCGCGCCGAGCACGACGTGGAAGTTGGTCCCGCCGAAGCCGAATGCGCTGACCCCGGCGATCCGCTCGGCGGCCGGCGCGGCCCACGGCTGCGCGGCCGACTGGAACACGAACGGGCTCGTCTCGCCGTCCCAAGCGGGGTTCGGCGACGACAGGTGCAGCGTCGGCGGTTTGACGCCGGTGTGCAGCGCCATCGCCGTCTTGATCAGCCCGGCCAGGCCCGCGGCGCACTTGGTGTGCCCGATCTGGGACTTCACCGAGCCGATCGTGCAGCTGCCCTGAGCGGCACCGGCCTCGGTGAACACCTTCGTCAGCGTGGCCAGCTCGGTCCGGTCGCCGACGACGGTTCCGGTGCCGTGCGCCTCGACCAGCCCCACCCGAGCGGGCGAAACGCCGGCGTTGCGGTAGGCGCGGGTCAGCGCGGTGTGCTGGCCTTCCGGCCGGGGCGCGGTGAGCCCGAGCGCCCGCCCGTCGGACGCCGCGCCGACGCCCTTGATCACGGCGTACACGCGGTCGCCGTCGCGTTCGGCGTCGGCGAGTCGTTTCAGCGCGACGCAGGCGACGCCTTCGCCGAGCGCGATGCCGTCGGCCGCGCTGTCGAACGTGGCCGAGCGCCCGGTCGGCGAGAGGGCGTGCGCGGAGGCGAACAGGAGATAGTCGTTGATGCCGTTGTGCAGGTCCGCGCCGCCGCACAGGACGAGGTCGCTGGTGCCGGCGGTCAGCTCCTTGCAGGCGACGTCGACGGCGGTCAGCGACGACGCGCACGCGGCGTCGACCGTGTAGTTCGCGCCGCCGAGGTCGAGCCGGTTGGCGATCCGGCCGGCGATGACGTTCGCCAGCACACCCGGGAAGGAGTCCTCGGTGATCCGCGGCAGCCGTTCGTCCAGTTCGGACGGAAGCTCGCCCACATAGGACGGCAGGGTCGAGCGCAGGGTCATCGCGTTCGACAGGTCGCTGCCCGCCTCGGCACCGAACACGACGGACGTCCGGGCGCGGTCGAACGCGCGGTCGGCGTAGCCCGCGTCGGCCAGCGCGCGGTGCGCGGCCTCCAGTGCCAGCAGCTGCACCGGTTCGATGCTGGCCAGCGACGACGGCGGGATGCCGTACTTCAGCGGGTCGAACCCGATCTCGGGCAGGAACCCGCCCCAGCGCGACGGCGTCCGCTCCCCCTGGCCTGCTGGGTCGTAGTAGAGAGACGTGTCCCAGCGCTCCGGCGGGACTTCGGTGACCGCGTCGGCGCCGGCCAGGACGTTCGCCCAGAACGTGGCCAGGTCCGGTGCCTGCGGGAACATGCAGGCCATCCCGACGATCGCGATGTCCAGCGGCTCGGGCGCCGGGGGTTCCGGTGTCGCGATGCCGAAGCTGGCGGCCCGCTCGCGCAGGATCGCGTTCGCGCCTTCACCGACCGCCGCGTGCAGGTCGGCGATCGTGGTGACGGCCGAGCGCAGCACGGCGACCTCGCCCGCCATGAACATGCCTTCGGCGAGCTGCCGGTCCTCTCCGACGTCACGCAGTTCGGATCCGACGCGCTCGATGCCCTTGCTGGCCAAGCGAAGCCGGCCGACGTTCAGCTGTTCCAGCCGCTCCCAGGCGTCGCGGCTCGGCACGCCCCGCTCGGCGAGCTCAGCCTTGATCGCCGCGTACTCCGTGGTGAACGGGCTGCGCACGCAGCGGGTGGCGTGCCCCGGCGCGGTTTCGAGGAGGTCGGTGTGTTCGGCGTCCAGCAGCCGCTGCTGGAACAGCGGGAGCACGGCGCCGGCGTCGACGGCCTCGCGCGTGAAGAGGTAGGCGGTGCCCATCAGCACCCCGATCGCGGCCCCGCGCGCGGCGACCGGCGCGGCGAGCGCGGCCACCATCGCGGCCGACCGCGCGTCGTGGATCCCGCCGGCGAACAGCAGTTGCAGGTCCGCGGCCGCGTCCGGCGTGGCCGCGAGGAAGTCGGCCAGAACACCGAGCTGCGCTTCCCACAACGGGAAACTGGTGCGCGGCCCGACGTGACCGCCGCATTCCGAGCCCTCGAAGACGAACTTGCGGGCGCCGGCTTCGAGGAACTGCTTGAGCAGTCCCGGCGACGGGACGTGAAGGAAGGTGACGATCCCGGCGTCCTCCAGCGCCGCGGCCTGCGCGGGGCGGCCGCCGGCGATGATCGCGTGCGTCGGCCGCAGCTCGCGGATCACCTCGAGCTGCGCCGCCTTGACGTCTTCGGCGGCGAACCCGAGCACGCCGACGCCCCAAGGTGCGTCGCCGACGGATTCACGGGTTCGTTCGAGGACCTCGCGGGTCTGCTCCGGGCCGGACAGGGCCAGCGCGATGAACGGCAGCGCCCCGCCGGCGGCGACCTCGGCGGCGAACGCCGGCTGGTCGCTGACCCGGGTCATCGGTCCCTGCGCGATCGGCAGCGTCGTGCCGAGCGCGCGGCTGCCCGCGCTGCCGGGTCCCAGCACCGGGATCTCGACGCGCAGGGCGTCGCCGACGGCGTCGGCCAGTCCGCGCACGGCCGCGGTCACCGTGCCCCACCGGTCGCGGAAACGGGTGGCGAGGAAGACGTCCTGGCCGGCTTCGACCGGCTCGAAGCCGTGCCGCGCGAGGCGGCGGACGCCGTCGACGACCGTCGTTTCGGAGCCGTCCAGCCCGGTGAGCGCACGGGTGAGCGCCGACGGGAGTTCGGCCTCCGGCAGCAGGGCGAGCTGGGTGTCGACGACCACGCCCGCCGCGCCGCCCGCGATCGCGGCGGCCGCGGTGTGCGGGCCGATCCCGCCCGCGGCCCACACCGGGACGTCGAGGGTTTCGTCGGCGATCAGGGCCTGGAGCAGCACGAACGTGCTCAGCTCCCCCGTCCGGCCACCGCATTCGTGACCGCGGGCGATCAGGCCGCGGGCACCGCCGGCGACGGCTCGAGCGGCCGACGGCCGGCTGGTCACCTCCGCCAGCACCCGGCGGCCGGGGAAGTCTCCCGCGGTACACGGAGAGTCCTCGGTCAGCAGAACGGTCGTCGCGGCTTCGGGCAGATCGAGGACCGGACCGGCCAGCCGGACGCCGAAGGCCGGGACGCCCCATTCACCCAGCAGCGCGAGCTCGTCCGCGGCGGCTCCGCCGGTCAGGTCGAGCACGCCGAGCCCGCCCCCGCGCGCGGCGGCCGCGACCCCGCGCGCCGACGGCCACCGCACGGGCGACACGGCGACGACCAAGTCGGCTTTCGGGACACGCATGGGCACTCCCGCTACGCACGAATGGGTGATGGGTAACGGGGTGTACTTAAGCGGGTTCCGGCGGGTTCCGTCAACAACCCACCATGATTTCGTCGCGATGGTTCAGAAAATTCGGGATCGACCTGCCGGAGGACGCAAGAATTTAACGTCGCGGTCACGTTCCGCGCGCCGAGAAGGGGCGCCGGATTGCCGTTGTACTGTGGACAACGGCCGGCCACAGTGGCCGGACCTGCGCCTCGCGTGCCACACGCGCCCAGATGGGGCAACCCTTCTCACCCGGTGGACGCAGTGCGACTGACCACACCGGACCACGCCGTTCGGTGGTCCGAATCGTTCTCTTCCGCCGACCACAAACTGTCGTGACCGTAAAACCGGCCACGACTCCCCGACCGCCCGCACCACGGAAACGTCAGAATTCCCGATTGTCCGGTGACTATTTCCCGGCAGTTTTACCCACAGCCGAAAGTCGTACCGGAACTCGCGCGATTACCCTCGCCGGGATCGCCCGAGTCCACTATGGACTCCTTCGCGACCCGGGTTCCGCGTGCTCAAACGCCCCCGGCGGCTCCGAGCCCCGGACACCCCGGCCTGCGGCGACACCCGCCGCGACCAGGACGACTGCGGGTATTCGGCCGGACACCATCGGTACCTCCAGTCTCCCGCGACGATCTTCGTCAGGGATTTTCCACACTTCGGTGACAGATTTTCCTTAGAGAAAGCTGAAAGCGTTTCGCGTACCAGTCGGTAACCATGCACACACCGTCTAGACTTCGACGATCTGTCCAGCAGCGGAGGTGGTCGTGGAGTACTGGTACGCCGACGAACGATCGGGGACGCGCTACCCCGGTGAGCCGCTGCGGTGGCGCGGCGACGACGGCGCGCCCCTGTCGGTCGCCCCGCTGGCCGGGCTCACTCCCGGCGATGTCGACACCGGCGTCCGGTCGCTCTGGCGCTACCGGGCCGCCCTGCCCGGCGACCTGCACCCCGTCTCGCTCGGCGAAGGCTGCACGCCGCTGGTCCCGCGGCCCTGGGGCGACGGCGACGTGCGGTTCAAGCTCGAGTGGTTCAGCCCGACCGGCAGCTTCAAGGACCGCGGGTCCAGCGTCATGATCTCGGCGCTGGCCGGCGCCGGGGTGAAAGAACTGCTGGAAGACAGCTCCGGCAACGGCGGTTCGTCGGTCGCGGCCTACAGCGCCGCCGCCGGGATCGCGGCGACCGTGCTGGCCCCCGAAGGGACGTCCCCGGCGAAGGTCCTGCAGGCCCGCGCGTACGGCGCGGACGTCGAGCTCGTGCCCGGCACGCGCGACGACACCGCCGCCGAGGCGATCCGCCGCTCGTCCCGCACGACCTACGCCAGCCACAACTGGCACCCCTTCTTCCTGCAGGGCACCAAGACGCTGGCCTACGAGCTCTGGGAGGACCTGGGCTTCCGCGCGCCGGACGCGGTCGTCACGGTGGCCGGCGCCGGCAGCATCGTGCTGGGCTGCGACCTCGGGTTCGGCGAGCTCCTGGCCGCCGGGTCGATCACCCGCCGGCCGCGCCTGCTGGTCGCCCAGCCGCGCAACTGCTCCCCCATCGACGCGGCCGTCCACGACCGGCCGCCACCGGAGTTCGCCCCGACCGTCGCCGAGGGGACGGCCATCCGGCACCCGGTCCGGCTCCCGGAGGTCGTCGCGGCGATCCGCCGGTCGGGCGGCGACACCGTGGCGATCGAGGAGGACGCCATCGCCGCGGCCGCCCGCCGGCTGGCGTCGCTCGGCCTCTACGCGGAGCCGACCAGCGCGACCGCCGCCACGGCGATCGACGTCTTCCGCGAGCGCGGCGCGATCCGGCCGGGCGAGACCACGGTCGTCGTCCTCACCGGCTCCGGCCTGAAGGCGCCCGACAAGCTGCGGGAGCTGATCGGATGACCGAGGACGAGCTCCTCCTGCGCGAGGCCGCGAAGATCGCGCAGGCCGTCGGCCGGATGTTCCCCGGGCTCTGCGAGGTCGTGCTGCACGACCTGCGCGACCCGGCCCACGCCGTCCGCGCGATCGAAGGCGGGCTGTCCGGACGCGCCGTCGGCGACCCGGCGACCGAGCTGGGCCTGGCCCGGATCGCCGACCCCGCGTTTCCGGACGTGCTGCAGAACTACCCGAACCGCTTTCCCGACGGACGCCCCGCGAAGAGCACGTCGATCGGCCTCCGCAACTCGGGCGGCGAGTACGTCGCGGCGCTGTGCCTCAACCTCGACGTCTCCCTGCTCGGCTCCGCCGCCCGCGCGCTGACCCGGCTCGCCCGCGCCGACGAGCCGGCCCCGTTGACCGAGTCGCTGCGCGCCCGCACGGCCGGCCAGCTGCGCGCGCTCGTCGAGGACTACGCGACCGAGCGCGGCCACACCCCGCGCAGCCTGCCGGCCGTCGGGAAGAAGGACCTGGTGCGAACGTTGAAGGAGCGCGGGTTCCTGGAGGTGAAGAACGCGGTGCCGACACTGACCGACCTGCTCGGGATCTCGCGGGCCAGCGTCTACAACTACCTGCGCTGAAACGAAAGACCTCCCCGGGAGCTCGGGGTTGCTCCCGGGGAGGCCTTCCCACCCGGCACTTTCACGTGAGAGCTCTGCCCCAGGTGGTGACTTTCACGTGAAAGCGGCGCTACTCGGCCGGGATGCGTTCGCGCCGCTTCGAGACCACTCGCCAGCCCACCGCCAGCACGACGGCCAGCACCGGGATCGAGTAGAACGCGACCTTCTCGGCACCGTCCGAGAAGCCCATCAGCACGACCACCAGCGCCAGGAATCCCAGCGTCGCCCAGCCCGAGTACGGCGCCCACGGCATCCGGTACGACGGCCGCTCCACCTCGCCGCGCAGCGCGGCCTGGCGCAGGCGCATCTGGCAGAACACGAGCGTCGCCCAGGTGGTGATCACGCCGAGCGAGGCGATCGCGATCGCGATGTCGAACGCGTCCTTGGGCACCAGGTAGTTCAGCACCACTCCGAGCAGGTAGGCGACGGAGGTGAACAGGATGCCGCCGTAGGGCACGTGGCGGCTGCTCATCCGGCTGACGAACGACGGCGCCTCGCCCTTTTCGGCCAGCGACCGCAGGATCCGGCCCGTGGAGTACAGGCCGGAGTTGACGCTGGAGAGCGCCGCGGTCAGCACGACCGCGTTCATCACGTCGCCGATGCCCGGGATGCCGAGCCGGCTGAACACCGTCACGAACGGGCTTTCGTCGCCGTTGTAGAACGGCCACGGCAGCAGCATCGCCAGCATGAGCACCGAGCCGACGTAGAACACGCCGATCCGCCACACGACACCGTTGATCGCCTTCGGCAGCACCTTGCGGGCGTCCTTCGTCTCGCCGGCCGCGATGCCGACGACCTCGATGGCCGAGTAGGCGAAGATCACCGCCTGCAGCGTCATCAGGGCGATGCCGATGCCGGCCGGGAAGAATCCACTGTGGCCGGTCAGGTTGTGCACGCCGGCGGGCGTGCCGCCGATGTCGGCGCTGGTGAACACCAGGCCGAGCGCGGTGATCAGGAAGACCACGATGGCCGTCACCTTGACCACCGAGAACCAGAACTCCAGCTCGCCGAACAGCTTGACGCTCAGCAGGTTCACCGCGATCAGCACGCCGAGGGCGACCAGCGCGGTGATCCACTGGGGGACGTCCGGCAGCCACTTGTGGACGTAGATCGCGACCGCGGTGATCTCCGCGATCCCGGTCATCGCCCAGTTCACCCAGTACATCCACCCCGAAGCGAAGCCGGCCCACGGGCCGATGAACTTCCGCGCGTAGGTGACAAAGCTGCCGGAGCTCGGCTCGTGCAGGACGAGTTCGCCGAGCGCGCGCATCACGAAATAGGCGGCCACCCCGCAGATCGCGTAGGAGAGGACCAGCGACGGGCCGACCTGGTGGAGCTTGCCGCCGGCGCCGAGGAACAGCCCGACGCCGATCGCGCCGCCGATGGCGATCATCTGCACCTGGCGGTTGCCCAGTGCTTTTGAGTAGCTTTCACCTTTTTCGGTGAGCAGCGAGGAATCCATGGTTTCCGGACGGTAGAGCCGTGTGCGGCAGGTCACCAAGCGGACTAAGGAAGACTTAAGGTGTGCCGGAGATCACCGGAGCCTTTTTGCTGGTATCGCCCCGTTTCGATTTGACAGGGGTGCCGTGCGTCCGGCCGGGCGTAGCTTCTAGGCTACGGCCGTGGACCTCGCGGCGCTGCTGGACCGGATCGCCGACGACGTCGCGCCCGAGGTCGGCCGCGGCGCCGTCGCGGACTACATCCCCGCCCTGGCCCGGATCGAGCCGCGCCGGTTCGGCATGGCGGTGGCCGAAGTGGACGGTGGGCTGCACGGCGTCGGCGACTGGGATCGGCCGTTCTCGGTGCAGAGCATGTCCAAAGTGTTCACCCTTGCACTGGTGCTCTCCCGCGGCGACGGCGTGTGGACCCGCGTCGGGCGCGAGCCGTCCGGCGACCCGTTCAACTCGCTGGTGCAGCTGGAACACGAGGACGGCATCCCGCGCAACCCGTTCATCAACGCGGGTGCGCTGGTGGTGACCGACGAGCTGGCCCGCCACGGCGACGCGGTCGAGGCGCTGCTGGCGTTCCTGCGCGAGGAGTCCGGCCGGCCGGACATCGACGTCGACCCCGAGGTGGCCGCGTCGGAAGCGGGCCACGCCGACCGCAACCGCGCGCTCGCGTACTTCATGGCCTCCTACGGCAACATGCGCCACCCGGTGCCGTCGGTGCTCGACCAGTACGTCCGCCAGTGCTCGATCGCGATGAGCTGCGCGGACGTCGCCCGGTCGGCGTTGTTCCTGGCCCGCCACGGCATCCGCAACGACGGTTCCCGCCTGTTGGAGCTGAGCGCGGCGAAGCGGATCAACGCGGTGATGCTGACGTGCGGCACCTACGACGCGGCGGGCGAGTTCGCCTACCGGGTCGGCCTGCCGGGCAAGAGCGGCGTCGGCGGCGGGATCGTCGCGGTGGTCCCGGGCCGGTGCGCGGTGTGCGTGTGGAGCCCGGGTCTGGACGCGCGCGGGAACTCGGTCGCGGGTGTGTCGGCGCTGGACCGCTTCACGACGTTGACCGGCTGGTCGATCTTCTGAGGCACCCGCTCCGGTAGCGCCGATGCCCCAGCCGGGCATACTCGTGCTCCAGGAGGTGGGCGGTGTCCTCGAGCACGGAACCCCGGCGGGTGACGATCCACGACGTCGCCCGCTCGGCCGGGGTCTCGCGGCAGACCGTGTCGCGCGCGCTGAACGACAAGGCCGAGATCGACGGCTCCACCAAGCAGCGCGTCCTCGACGCCGCGCGGGAGCTCGGGTACCGGCCGAGCCGGTTCGCGCGCGGCCTGGTCCGGCAGGACACCAACACCATCGGGCTCGTCGTGCCGGACCTGCTCAACCCCTTCTTCACCGAGGTCGCCTCCGGCGCGCTGCAGGCGGCCCGGGCCCGCGGCTGGCACGTCGTCGTCTACGACACCGCCGACGACGTCGAGCAGGAGCTCGCCATCCTCCGCGTCATCGGCACCCAGGTCGACGCCGTGGTCGGGTACTTCAGCCGGTCCGACGAGGACCTCGACCGCTTCACCTCCGGCATCCCCGTGGTCCTGATCGGCCGCGAACCCCGCACCCCGCGGTTCAGCGGCATCTCGATCGACGGCGAGGACGGCGTCCGCGAGGCCGTCGCCCACCTCGTCGACCGCGGCCACCGGCGGATCGGGATGCTCGACCACGACCGCCGGCCCGAGCCCAGCATCCGGCAGACCTGGTTCCTCCGGGCCGCCGCCGAGCACGGCATCGCCGTCGCGCCCGGGTGGATCGCGCGCGCCGCCCAGACCGTCGACGGCGGTGGCGCGGCGCTGGCCACCCTGCTCGCCGCCCACCCCGACGTCACCGCCGTGTTCGCCTTCAACGACGTCATCGCCATCGGCGCCCTGCGCGAAGCCCGCCGGTTCGGCCTGCGCGTGCCCGCCGACCTCGCCGTGATCGGCTTCGACGGGCTGGCGCTGGGCACCCTGGTCGACCCGGAGCTCTCCAGCGTCGCCATCGACACCCGCGCGCTCGGCACGCTGGCCGTCGACCAGGCGGCGCGGCTCGTGACCGGTGCCGCACCCCTCGAACCGGCCGAGCTGATCGTCCGCGCCGCGCTCCACCTGCGCGAATCCGCCTGATCCCTTGACACCCCGGCCCGTCGCGAAGCACACTTCCGGCAATCCGTGAACGTTCACGGGAGCGTTCACGGCACGCGCTCGGAGGGTCCTCGATGACGCTGACTCGACGCAGCTTCCTGACCGCGGCGGGGCTGGGCGTGGCCGCGCTCGGCTGCGCCGCTTCCTGCACCAGCCCGACGACTGCCAACCCCGGCAAGCTCACGCTCTGGTACACCAGCGGCGGCCTCGCGGACTCCGTCGTCGCCGACGCTCAGAAGCGGTTCCGCGAGCTGTACCCGTCCCAAGTCAGCGGCCAGCTCAAGCAGCGGCTGCTGGCCGCGCTCGCCGGCGAGGCGTACCTGCCGGACATCACGATGCTCGGCGACGACATCGCGTCCTACTTCGCCGACACCGCCCACTTCACCGATCTCCGGTCCCTCGGCGCGGACGCGCTGAAAGACCGGTACCTGCCGTGGAAGTGGCAGGCCGGCACCAGCCCGGACGGCTTCCAGCTCGGCTTCCCGATCGACATCGGCCCGGCCGCCCTCTACTACCGGCACGACCTGTTCGCGCAGGCCGGCTTCCCCAGCGAACCGGACGACGTCGCCGCCGCCGTGCCGACCTGGGACGCGTACTTCGACTTCGGCCGCCGCCTGCAGGAGAAGCTGCCCGGCCGGCACCTGATCACCGACACGAAGACCGTCTACACGTATTCTATGGCGCAGGAGCCGCAGAAGTACTTCACGCGCGGCAACACCTACCTCGGCGACGCGCCGCAGGTCCGCCGCGCCTGGGACCGCGCGCTCACCGCGTTCCGGTCCCGGCTGACCGCGGGCTACGCCGGTTCGCAGGACCCCGGCACTTCCGTCGAGCGGCACGCCGCCTGGAACTCCGGCAAGGAACTGAGCTTCGTCAACGCGTCGTGGATCGTCGGCGAGCTCAAGAAGTCCGCGCCGGGCACCGCCGGGAAGTGGCGGGTCTGCCGCGCCCCCGGCGGCGCCGGCAACCAGGGCGGGTCGTTCCTGGCCATCACGAAGTACTGCCCGCGACCGGACCAGGCGTTCGAGGTCGTCCGCTGGCTGCTCTCCCCGGAGAACCAGCCGCGCTCCTACCTCGAAGCGGGCCTCTTCCCGACCAGCCCGGCGGCGTTCACCGACCCGCGGCTCCTGGAACCCGAGCCGTTCTTCGGCGGGCAGGCCACGATGACCGTGCTCGGCAAGGCGGCCCGTGAGGTCGAGCCCGCGTACTTCAGCCCGTGGGACATCGCGATCAGCGACACCTACACCGACGAGCTCACCAACGTCGAACTCGCCGGGAAGGATCCCGGCCAGGCGTGGGACGACGCCCGCCGGAGCGTCGAACGGCTGCTGACCCGGCAGGGGGTGCTCTGATGGCGACGCTCACCCGTCCCGAGGCGCCGACGCGTGTCCAGACTCCTCCGCGCTCGAAACGCTGGCGGTACCTCCCCCAGTACCTCGCGATCTCACCGTTCTTCGTCCTCTTCGCCGTCTTCGGCCTCTACCCCGTCCTGTACTCGCTGTATCTCGCGCTGCAGCGCTGGGACGGTGTCGGGCCGGTGAAGTTCGTCGGTCTCGGCAACTTCCAGTTCCTGGTGACCGATCCGGTGTTCTGGGACTCGATCGGCAACACGCTGGTCATCTGGGTCATGTCGACCGTCCCGATGACCGTGCTGGCGCTGCTGATCGCGGTCGGACTGCACTCGTCGATCCGGTTCAAGGGCGCGTTCCGGATCGCCTACTTCCTGCCGAACGTCACCTCGATCGTGGCGATGTCACTGGTCTTCGGCTCGATCTTCAGCAGCGAGTTCGGCATCCTCAACTGGTTCCTCGGCCTGCTCGGCATCGATCCGGTGCCGTGGCTGACCGACCCGTGGGCGATCCGCGGCGCGATCTCGATCATGATCGTCTGGCGCTGGGCCGGCTACAACGCGATCATCTTCCTGGCCGGCCTGCAGGCGCTGCCGTCCGACGTGTACGAGGCCGCGCGCGTCGACGGCGCCGGACCGGTGCGGACGTTCTTCCGCATCACGCTCCCGCTGCTGCGCCCGGTCCTGCTGTTCTCCGTGGTGATGTCGGCGATCAGCGGGCTGCAGATCTTCACCGAGTCGCAGATCCTGCTCGGCAACCGCGGCGGGCCCGACGAGGCGGGCATGACGATGGTCCTCTACTTCTACAACAACGCCTTCGTGAACAGCGACTTCGGCTACGGCGCCGCGATCGCGTGGGGCATCTTCGTCGTCGTGGTGCTGTTCGCGATCCTGAACTGGCGGATCGTCCAGCGCCCCGGCTTCCTGAGGGCGGGCCGATGACCACGACACGAGCCGGCCGGGTCCTCACCTACACGGCGTTGACGATCGGGGCCCTGGTCACGCTCTTCCCGTACTACTGGCTCGTCGTGATGGCGTCCAACACGACCGCGGACATCTACTCGTCGCCGCCGACGTGGACGTTCGGCGGCGAGTTCTTCCACAACATCGGCCAGGTGTTCGCGAAGATCGATTTCTTCGGCTCGCTGCTCAACACACTGCTCGTCGCGGTCGTGACGACGCTGCTGGTGCTGTTCTTCGACTCCCTCGCCGCGTTCACCTTCGCCAAGTACCGGTTCCCCGGCAGCTCGCTCCTGTTCGGCATCGTGCTCGCGACATTCGTCGTCCCGACGCAGCTCTCGGCGATCCCGCAGTTCACGACCATGGCGCACCTCGGCTGGGTCGGCGACCTCAAGGCGCTGATCGTGCCGGCCGCGGCGAACGCGTTCGGCATCTTCTGGATGCGGCAGTACGCGCAGACCGCGATCCCGGACGAACTCCTCGAAGCCGCCCGGATCGACGGCTGCGGCTTCTTCCGCACCTATCTGTCCATTGCCCTGCCGGTACTGCGCCCGGCGCTGGCGTTCCTCGGCATCTTCACGTTCGTCAACGCCTGGAACGACTACCTCTGGCCGCTGGTCGTGCTGATCGACTCGAACCACGTGACGCTCCAGGTCGCGCTCTCGCAACTGAACGGCCTGTACGTCAAGGACTACAGCGTCGTCATGGCGGGCACGCTCGTGGCGATCGTGCCGCTGCTCGTCGTCTTCGCCTTCGGGGGCCGCCACTTCGTCCGCAACATCGCCGCCGGTGCCCTCAAGGGCTGAGAGGACTCCATGTCGTACGTCGAAGACCCGAGCCCCGGCCACGGATCGGTGCCCCCGCGCGCGGCCTTCATCTCCGACGCCCCGTCGCTGTCGCTGAACGGCACCTGGCGGTTCCGGCTCTCGCCGAGCCTCGCGGCCGCCCCGGACCCGCTCGAAGCCGACGACTCCGGGTGGGACGAGCTGCCGGTGCCGTCGCTGTGGCAGCTGCACGGCCACGGCGAGCCCGCCTACACGAACGTGCACTACCCGTTCCCGGTCGACCCGCCGCACGTGCCGTCGGAGAACCCGACCGGCGACCATCGGCTGCGGTTCGACCTGCCCGGCGGCTGGCCGTCCGGGTCGGCGTTGCTGCGCTTCGACGGGATCGACTCGTGCGGCCGGATCTGGCTCAACGGCACGGAACTCGGCGTGACGAAGGGCAGCCGGCTGCCGTCGGAGTTCGAGGTCGGGCCGCTGCTGAAGCCGCGAGACAACGTCCTCGTGGTCCGCGTGCACCAGTGGTCGGCGGGCAGCTACCTCGAGGACCAGGACATGTGGTGGCTGTCCGGGATCTTCCGGGCGGTGACACTGCTGGCGCGGCCGTCCGGCGGCATCGGCGACTACTGGCTCCGCGCGGACTACGACCACACGACCGGGCTGGGCACGGTCCGGGTCGAGACCGGCGCGGACGTCGTGCTGGACATCCCGTCGCTGGGCGTCGCCGGGCATCCGGCCGGGGACGCGCTGGAGCTGCCGGTCGAGCCGTGGAGCGCCGAGACGCCGCGCTTGTACGACGGGACGCTGTCCACTGTGGCCGAACGGGTGCCGGTGCGGATCGGCTTCCGGACCGTGTCCATCGAGGACGGTCAGCTCAAGGTCAACGGGCGGCGCCTGCTGCTGCGCGGGGTGAACCGGCACGAGCACGACCCGCACACCGGACGCGTCCTCTCGCGGGAAACCGCGCTGGCCGACGTCCTGCTCATGAAGCGGCACAACGTCAACGCCGTCCGGACCAGCCACTACCCGCCGGACCCGGCGTTCCTCGAGCTGTGCGACGAGTACGGCCTGTGGGTGGTCGACGAGTGCGACCTGGAGACCCACGGCTTCGGACCGCTCGGCTGGGACCGCAGCCCGAGCTCCGAGCCGATGTGGACGGACGCCTACCTGGACCGGATGCGGCGCACGGTCGAGCGGGACAAGAACCGGCCCAGCGTGATCCTCTGGTCGCTGGGCAACGAGAGCCACACCGGGGACAACCTCGCGCGGATGGCGGAGTGGGTGCGCCACCGCGACCCGACGCGGCCGGTGCACTACGAGGGCGACCACGACTGCTCCTATGTGGACGTCCACAGTCGCATGTACGCGACGCCGTCCGAAGTGGAGCGGATCGGCCTCCGGGAGGACACGAACGAACGACGCCGGGACCTGCCGTTCGTGCTCTGCGAGTACGCGCACGCGATGGGCAACGGGCCGGGCGGGCTGCTGGAGTACCGCGAGCTGTTCGAGCGGTACCCGAACTGCCAGGGCGGGTTCATCTGGGAGTGGATCGACCACGGCCTGGCCGTTCCGGGCCATTACGCCTACGGCGGCGACTTCGGCGAAACGATCCACGACGGCAACTTCGTCATCGACGGGCTGCTCTTCCCGGACCGGACGCCGTCGCCGGGGCTGACGGAGTTCGCGAAGATCATCGAGCCCGTCCGGATCTCCGCCGACCCGTCCGGTGTGCGGATCGAGAACCACTACGACTTCGTCGACACCGGGCACCTGAGGTTCACGTGGGTGCTCGAGGACGAGGGAACCGCCGTCGCCCACGGTGTCCTCGACGTCCCGGCCGTCCACGCCGGACAGAGCGCGTCGGTGCCACTGCCGTCGTTGCCGCCCACCAGCGGCGAATCGTGGTTGACCGTTTCGGCGTCGCTGATCTCCCCGGCCCCGTGGGCGCCCGCCGGGCACGTGGTCGGCTGGGGACAGCTATCGGTGTCGGCGGCGCCTTCCCGCCCGTTGCCGCCGACGCGCGGGCCGGTGTTCCGCACGTCCGGGCAGCTCATTCTCGGTACCGGCGAGTTCGACGCCGTGACGGGCACGCTGACGTCGCTCGGCGGACACGCGGTCCTCGGCCCACGGCTCGACGTCTGGCGCGCGACCACCGACAACGACCGCGGCTCGTCGCCCGGGCGGTCCGAGGCTTCGCAATGGCTCGAAGCGGGGTTGCACCGGATGCAGCACCGCGTGATCACCGTCGACGCCGACGGGGACGAGCTTGTCGTACGCACCCGCGTCGCGCCGCCGGCCCAGCCGTTCGGCCTGTTAGCGGACTACACATGGACGGCCTTCGACGGCGGCCTGCGGCTGCGCGTGGACGTCACCCCCGACGGCGAGTTCCCCGGCACGCTCCCCCGGCTCGGCCTGGCGATGGCCGTCCCGGGCACGTTCGGCTCGGCGGAGTGGTTCGGCGGCGGCCCCGGCGAGGCGTACCCGGACAGCTGCCAGGCGGTGCGGATCGGGCGGTTCTCGAGCAGCGTCGACGGCCTGCAGACGCCGTACGTCTTCCCCCAGGAGAACGGCAACCGCACGGCGGTGCGCTGGGCCGCCCTGACGGACCCCGATGGCACGGGCCTCCGCGTCGACGGCGACCCGACATTCGACTTCACGGCCCGCCGCTGGACGGCGGCGGCCCTGGAGGCGGCGCGGCACACGGACGAGCTGGAGTCCGGTTCGCTGGTGCACCTGACGCTGGACGCGGCCCAGCACGGGCTGGGGACGGCGGCCTGCGGGCCCGGCGTGCTGCCGCAGTACCGGCTGGTGCCGCAGAAGACGTCTTTCACCCTTTCGCTGCGGCCTGTGGCAGGTGGTGTCGCAAATTGAGACCTCCTGAGGCCCCCGGATGCGGTGTCGTGGAGGTCCACACGGCCGCAGGACAGGAGCATCCCGGATGACCCCATCGACGAAGACCCCTTCGAGCGCCCGGCAGCTGGCGACCCCCGGCGCGCTGGGCCTGGTGGACCTCGTCGCGATCTTCGACGACCTCCAGTTCACGCTCAAGTGCTGCGAACGGCTGGTGGCGGAGCTGGCCCACCCGCGGGTGGACGCGGTGCTCGTCGAAGCGCTGTGGGTGTCGGCGCTCAACTCGTACGCGCGTTGTTTCCGCACCGGCGACCGGGGCATGGGCCTGACCGTCGAGGACGTCAAGGCCACGGAGGTGCCGGGGGAGATCGCCGAGTGGCACGCGCTGCTCGGCCGGATCCGGGACTTCTTGATCGACGGATCGGTCAACCCGCGCGAGACCTACGCGGTGGGCGTCTCACAATCCGAGGCCGGAGCGGCCGAGGGCATCGTCATCACCTCGGCCGTGCGACCGCTGGTGGACGACGTCACGGTCCGCCAGACCGGCCGGCTGGCCTTCGAGCTGAGCCGCCTCGTGGACGAGCGCATCAAGGAGCACCAAGCGAAGGTCTTCGAAGCGGCTTCGCGGATGACGTCGGCACAGCTGTCCGCTCTGCCGACCATCGAGGTCACCGCAGAGTCTCAGTAAGTCTCATTAATGCGTCTCATTATTCGACGCCGGGGAGGTGCCGGTAGATCGTCGCCCGGGAGACGCCCAGCGCGGTCGCGATGTCGGCCGGGGCGTGGCCCGCGTCGTAGAGGCGGCGGGCCGCCTCGATCGTCTCCGGGCTCATCACCGTCGGCCTGCCACGTCGGGAGCGCGGCCTGACCTCGGGATCCGCGGTGGCGAACAGCCGGTCGACGCCGTCGAGGACCGCGGCGCGCAGCTCGTCCACCGGCTCGTCGGCGAACAGCACCACCGGGTCGCTGAGCATCGCGATCGCCTGGGCCGCGCGAACCCGGCCGGCCAGGTCCGCGTCCGCGCCCGCCACCAGGTGGTTCGCCTTCAGCATGCCGTCGCGGAAGCGCTCGAACACCGTCTTCGACGCGGTCAGCCCGAGGTCGCGGAGGTTCATCCGCAGCAGGTAGCGGTGACCGAGCCACACGTCGAGGAGGCCTTCGATCGCCGCCGCGCGCGAGTCGGCGGCGTCCGCAGCCTTGGTCATGGCCGTTTCGAGGTCGTCCAGGAGCGGTTCGGCCAGCGCCGTCACGATGTCCGCCTTGCCCGGGAAGTGGTACAGCACCGCGGTTTTGGTGACTCCGACGCGCTCGGCCAGCTCCCGGACCGACGTCGCGTGGAAGCCGCGCTCGGAGAACTCCTCGAGCGCGGCGCGCAGGATCCGGGCGCGGGTGTCGTCGGTCATCTCCCGAGCCTAACCGCTTGCCTGACCGTTGGACAGGAGCGTACGGTCGGTACTGACCGATGGTCAGGACCTTGATGGGGGTACACCATGACCGAGCAGACCGTACTGATCTCCGGCGCGGGCGTCGCCGGGCCGACGCTGGCGTACTGGCTGGCCCGCGCGGGCTTCCGGCCGACCGTGGTCGAGCGCGCCGCCGGGCTGCGTTCGAGCGGCAGCCCGGTCGACGTCCGCGGGCCGGCCGCGCACGTCGCCGATCGGATGGGCATCACCGCCGAGCTGCGCGAAGCGAGCACCTCCGTGACGTCGCTGAAGTTCGTCGACGACGCGGGCCGGCGCACCGGGCGCGTCGCGATGGGCGGTGACGGCGGCATCGAGCTGCCCCGCACCGACCTCGCCGCGATCCTGCACCGAGCCGCCCGCGCGGACACCGAGTTCGTCTTCCACGACTCGATCACCGAGCTCCACCAGGACGACGGCGGCGTCGACGTCACGTTCGAGCGGGGCGCTCCGCGGCGCTTCGACCTGGTGATCGGCGCGGACGGCCTGCACTCGGCCGTGCGACGGCTGACGTTCGGGCCGGAACACGCGTTCGTCGAGCACATGGGCGTGTACATCGCGACGCTGCCGCTGGCCGAGCCGCCGGCCGACCGCACGGAGCTGGTGATGTACAACTCGCCCGGCCGCGCGGTCGCCGTGCACCCGGCGCGCGGCAACGGCATCGCGGCGTTCATGTTCCGCGGCGACGCCGTGCCCGGATTCGACTACCGCGACTCCGCACTGCACAAGCGCATGCTGGCCGATGCCTACGACGGCGCCGGCTGGCGCGTGCCGGAGCTGCTGGAGCGCGTGCGTGACGCGGACGACCTGTACCTGGACTCGGTGAGCCGGGTGCGGATGGACTCGTGGTCGACGGGCCGCATTGCGTTGGCGGGCGACGCGGCGTCGTGCGTGTCCCTGTTCGGCGACGGCTCGACGCTCGCCATGGCGGGCGCGTACACCCTCGCCGAGGAGCTGGGCCGGACACCGGGTGACGCGGCGTCGGCGTTCCGCCGGTACGAGAGCGCACACCGGAAGCTGGTGGAACCGAAGCAGCGCAACGTCTCCACGGCCGCGGCCCTGCTGATCCCGGCGACGCGGGGAGGGCTCGCGGCCCGCAACTTCGGCACGCGGCTGCTGCCGCTGGTCACGGCCGCGCGGCGGCTGGTGCCCGCCCGAGCCGCTTGAACCGGGACGAGCCCCCCAAGGGTCCGGCCTTGCGAATCGGGGCCCCTCCACGGCCTGAACCGCGCCGGTGGAACCCGCCGCTGCCGACCGGCTGAGCCGAGCCGGTGAGCCGCGCTGGGCCGGCGAACCGTGCCCACCCGGCGAACGTGGCGAGCCGGCGTTCCGGGCCGACGTGCCCGCCCGGCGAGCCACGCTTACCCGGCGAGCCGGCGTGTTCGCCCGGCCCGCGAGCCGGGGACTTCGGTCAGCTTCGCAACATCGGCGGGTAGAGCAGTTCCGCCTTGCCCCGCCGGTACAGCTGGGCGGGGCGGCCGCCGTCCCGGGTGGTCGTGCGACCGGTGGGCTCCAGCAGTCCCTCGGCGCCGGTCACCTTGCGGTGGAAGTTCCGCGGGTCCAGCCGCGTGTCCCAGACCAGCTCGTACACCCGCCGCAGCTCCGCGACGGTGAACTCCGGCGCGCAGAA
The DNA here is from genome assembly GCF_040682155.1 of Amycolatopsis sp. NPDC051371. NCBI lineage: Bacteria > Bacillati > Actinomycetota > Actinomycetes > Pseudonocardiales > Pseudonocardiaceae > Amycolatopsis > Amycolatopsis sp. NPDC051371. The sequence continues at coordinate 16,662 of NZ_JBFBAG010000037.1, read as the reverse complement.
CGCCGTCGCCAGCGGCGAATACTCGAGTTTCGCGCGGGCCCGCTCGAGGCCGTCGGCGAGGATCCGGTCATGGTCGAAGGCCAGGTGCTCGCGGGATCGCACCGGGATCCAGCGGGCGTCCGCCGCGTCCGTGCCCGCGCGCGGCACCGGCAGGTCCGGGGCCAGCGCCAGGTAGGCGACCGTCACCACCCGCATCCGCGGGTCCCGGTCCGGCGCGCCGTAGGCGGCGAGCTGTTCGATGTGGACGGTCCCGGGTGCCAGTCCCGTCTCCTCCGCCAGTTCTCGCCGCGCCGCGTCCGAGAGGTCCTCGTCTTCCCGGACGAACCCGCCGGGCAGCGCCCACTCCCCCCGGTAAGGCTCGATTCCCCGGCGCACGACCAGGGCGCACAGCTCCTCCCCGGTCAGGGTGAGCACGACGAGGTCGACGGTGACGGCGAACGGCGGGTGACCCATGCCACCACCCTACCCGTTAATCGTCAGCTTGACGATTAGGGCGTCGTCCGCATATCGTCACCCCGACGATAAGAGGAGGGCTCATGGCCGACATCGACCGCCGTTTCGGGTTCCGGCACCTGCGCGGCGCACCCACCGTGCACATCCGCCACTACCGCCGCGGCAAGCTCGCGCACGACGGCGTGGGGCTGTCGTTCTGGTACCGGCCGCTCACCGCGGTCGTCTCGGAGGTCCCGGTCGACGACCGCGAGCTGCCGCTGCTGTTCCACGCCCGCACGGCCGACTACCAGGACGTCACCGTGCAGCTCGCGCTGACCTTCCGGATCCAGGACCCGGCACTGGCCGCGCAGCGGATCGACTTTTCGATCGACCCGGACACCGGGCGCTGGAGAAGCGACCCCCTCGCCCAGATCAGCGGGCTGCTCACCGAGAACGTCCAGCAGTACGCCGTCGAAGTCCTGACCCGCACTCCCCTGGAGTCCGCGCTCGTCGACGGCGTCCGGGCGGTCCGCGACCGGATCCGCGCCGGGCTCGCCGAGGAGGACACGCGGCTCGCGCAGACCGGCTCGGCCGTGCTCGACGTCCGCGTCGTCGCCATCCGGGCCGAGCCGGAGGTCGAGAAGGCGCTGCAGACGACCGCGCGGGAGAAGGTGCAGCAGGAGGCCGACCGGGCGACCTTCGAGCGGCGCGCGCTGGCCGTCGAACGCGAACGCGCGATCGGGGAAAACGAGCTGCAGAACCAGATCGAGCTGGCCCGCCGTGAAGAGCAGCTGGTCACCCAGCGCGGCGCGAACGCCCGGCGGCAGGCCGAAGAGGCCGCGGCGGCGAGCCGGATCGAGACCGAGGCGCAGGCGTCGCGCAAGGAACGGCTGACGCTCGTGGAAGCCGAAGGCAAGCGGGCGCTGGGCGAAGCGGAAGCGGCCGGTGAAGCCGCGCGGCTCGCGGCCTACCGCGACCTGCCCGAGGGCGTGCTGACCGGGCTGGCGCTGAAAGAGCTGGCCGGCAACCTGCCCCAGATCGACAGCCTGGTCCTCACGCCGGATCTGCTCACGCCCTTGCTGACGAAGCTGGGCGTGCGGTCGTGAGCCTCGCCCCGCGCGTCGTGCTGGTGCACCGGCGCACCGAGCTGGCCGAACTGCTCGCCCGGCACGGCACGCGCGGGCAGGCGGAGTTCTTCCTGCGCACGCGCGGCCGTGACCTGGCCGAGGTGACCGAGGCGGACGCCGCCGTGCGCGCGGCGCTCGCCACGGCGTCGGCGGCGATCCCGCTCGACTGGCGCCGCGGCGAGGTCGAACGGGCGGACCTCGACCGGTTCCTGTTCACCCCGGAGGACGTCGTCGTCGTGGTCGGCCAGGACGGGCTGATCGCCAACGTCGCCAAGTACCTCGATGGCCAACCGGTGATCGGCGTGACGCCCGGCGCGCCCGGCGTCCTCGTCAAGCACCCGCCCGCCGCCGTCGCGGACCTGGTGCGGTCCACCGGCGACGTCGAGCACCGGACGATGGCCGAGCTCACCGCGGACGACGGCCAGCGGCTGCTGGCGCTCAACGAGATCTACCTGGGCCACGCCGGGCACCAGACGGCCCGCTACCGGCTGGGGGTCGGTGGCGGGCCGGCGGAAAGGCAGGCGTCGTCGGGGATCCTGGTCGGGACGGGCACCGGCGCGACCGGCTGGTGCGGATCGGTGTGGCGCGAGCGCGGGAGCGGACTCCGGCTGCCCGCGCCCGGCGAGGCCCGGCTGGTCTGGTTCGTGCGGGAGGCGTGGCCGTCGCCGACGACCGGAACCACGTGCACGGAAGGGGATCTGACGTCGTCGCCGCTGACCGTCGAGGTCGAATCCGACCGCCTGGTCGCGTTCGGCGACGGCCTCGAAGCCGACAAGGTCGCCCTCACCCGCGGTCAGACGGCGACGTTCGTCCCGGCTGCGAAGACTGTCCACTTGGTCCGGTGATCGACTGGGACACAATGCGGCAACGTTGTCACATTCCCGGGCTTCGGCCGCCAGAATGACCTCCTCGCCGAAGATCGAGGTGCGAAGGTGGCCGGATGACGTGGCTTGTGTGGGTGCTCGGCGCGGTGGTGATCGCCGCCGCCGGGGCCGGGGTCGTCGCCGTGCCCTGGTGGCGAGACCGGGATTTGCGCCGGCGGACCGCCTGGTCAGCCGCGCGGGCCGCGATCGACAGCGCGGCGGTGAGCCGGGACGCGGCCGCCGCTCCCCTGCTCGAAGCCGAGCAGCTGCTGACGCGGGCAGAGACCATCGTGGCCGACCACGGCGGCGAGCGAGCGGCCCGGGCGGCCGAGGAACACGCGCGCCGCGCCGACGCGCTCTGGCAGGCGGCTGCCCGTGGTTGACCGGATCGATCGGCTGCGCTGGGCTCTGCTGGCCGCGGCCGTCGCCGTACTGGTGACGTTCCTCCTCGTGCAGAAGCAGAGCACCGACGTGAGCTACGGCCAGGCGCCCACGGCCGCGGATCCGATCCCGGAGGGCTCGGCGGGCGAGCTGAGCGGTGCGACCGTCCCGTCGGCCGAGCAGCTGACGGCGATGGTGAAAGCCGCGCCCGTCGTGCGGCTGCCGGGTGCGATCGCGACCTGGGACGACCAGGCCGTGCAGGCCGCGGCCGGCCGCGCCGGGGTCCGCGTGATCGTGGCTCCGCCCGGGCTCCCCGAAGACGCCCGCGACCGGGTGAAGAACGTCGAGGACGCGACCGTCCAGGTGATCGGCACCGAGGTCACCGGCGGGGCGCTGCAGGCCTCGCCCGACCGCGCGTCCGAGTGGATGCACGAGTTCGCCACCGGCGACGTCACGGAGTCGCTGACCACCCTGGCCGCGCACCTCAACCACCAGCCGGACGCCCCGGATCAGCCCGCACTCGCCCGCCGCGACCCGACCGCCGCCGAACTGGCCGAGGTCACGGCACAGCTGCGCGGGACCGGCCGGTACATCGCTCCGGGCGCGACGCTCAAGGACGCGCCCGCGACCACCGCCGCGTTCCCTGGCGCCCAGCCGCTGTACGTGGCCCTGCCGCAGCAGCCGGCCGGGCAGCCGCTCGTCCACTTCGGACCGGCGCTGGCGAAGGAGTTCCCCGGCCGGCCGATCGTGGTGCTGTACGGCCAATGGGTGGAGTACGACGGCCCGTCGGCCGCCGCCTTCTCCGAGGTCGTGACGGCGAGCTTCTACGGCCAGTTCGCCGACCGGCTCAGCACGTACGCCTACCCGCAGCGCAACGTCCTGGGCGCGTGGCTCGACCGCGTCACGGCCATCCGCTACGCCGGGCTGTTCGACCGCCCGCTCCCCTACACCCCGTTCGACCCGCTCCGCGTCGCGCTGCCCGTGCTGCCGTGGCTGTTCGCCGCCTGCGCGGTCGGGTTCCTCGTGCTTTCGGCCCGCCGAGTGGTCCGGCCGGACCACCCCTCCGGTGCCGGCGTGCCGACCCGCTTGGCCGGCCTGACCGCGCTCGCCGTCGAGGTCTCGGGGCTCACCGACGGCGCTTCGGCCGCGGCGCTGACCCGCGGGATCACCCAGCTGACGGCGGCCAGGGAGGCGTTCACCGGGAAGCTCCCCGACAGCCACGTCCACGGCTTGCTCGACTCGGCCGAGGCGGATCTCGGCACCACGGCCGATTTGCTGCGCCGCCCGGAGTACCGGCCGGCCGAGTACCTGCGCGGGAGGCTCACGTGAAGCGGTTCTTCGGCTCTGCGTTCGGGGTCGCGCTGCTCGGCTGCCTGGTTCTGGCGGGCTGGGCGGTGTGGTCGGCGGGAGTGTTCGACGGCCCCGTCGCCCGGCAGCTGCGGTCGGCGTCGGTGTACGTCGCGCCCGGGGTCACGCTCGACCAGCCGGCCGCGGAACGCGTGATCGGCAACCGGCGGCTCGTGGTGGCCTTCCTCGAACCGGGCGCGGACCTGAGCGACGCGTGCGACAGCCTCGGCGGCGCGGCCGACGGCACCCTCGCCGTGATGCTCAGCCGCGACGGCGACGACTACGAGAAGTACGGCTGTTCCCGGCTGCCCGGCCGTGACGACGAGAACTTCGGCAAGGCGTTCGTCGCGGAGTCGATGATCGGCAACGGCATCGACGGCTTCGCCGACCGGCCGGTGGACGCGCTGAAGGTGCTGGTCGTCAACTACGACCTCCTGGTGCGCTCCGGCGCGATTCCCGACGGCGGCCGCACGGTCAGCCCGTCGCTGCCGCGGTACCTGATCGCCACGGCCGCGGTCGCGGCGGTGGCCCTGGGGTCGTTGGGGCTCTACCTCGCCGCGCGCCGGGCCGGGCGGGTCGCGGTGGCGCGAAAAGAACGCCGCGAGGCCGAAGCCGACGAGCGGACCGAGCTGGCGGCGGCCGCGGCCGTGCTGGCCCAGCGGATCATCGACCTGGACCAGCGGTACGCCCGGCAGAAGAGCCGGAGCAAGTTCGCCCAGGGGTACCGGAGTCTCGTGACGGACTACACCAAGCTGCTGCCGGACCTCGGCCACGAAACCCCGGAGCTGCGGGCCCGGGTCGAGAAGCTGCTGACCCGGGCCCGGAAGCTGAGCACTCAGAAGGGGTAGCGGGCCTGCACGATCGACGGCGTGTCGAGGTTGTGGCCCGCGTCCATGCTCTGCGCGAGCCGCAGGTACTGGCCCTCGGCCCACATCAGCGGACCCGCGCTGCTGGTCGGGCGGCCCAGGCCGAAGCAGCCGACGTCACCGCGATCCCAGACCTGCTCGGGCACGAAGTAGCCGTCGTTGGCCGAGTCCGCCATGGACTTCAGGTACACCGCCGCCGACCGGCCGTTGGCCAGTTCGTACTGCCCGCGCTCCCCCGACAGGACCGGCCACAGCCGCCCGAACCGCTGGCTGCCGCCCGCGGGCCAGCCGTTGCACGTCGAGGTGCTCTCGCCGTAGTTGTCGTGCGGGTAGCGGTGGAAGTAGACGTCGCCGTTGGGCAGCGTCACCTGCATCGACGAGTTGCCGTCGGCCGCCGCCGCGGTCGGCGCGACCGAGTTCGCGATCGTCGCGTCGCCGGCCGGGCGGATGCCGAGCCGCACCAGGTCGAGGAAGCCGAAGTCGGTGACGTCGTGTTCGTAGAAGCAGCCTTCGTCGAAGCAGAGCGACGCGCCGTCGTTGGGGTTCCCGGCGCGGTCGAGGCGTTCGTAGTAGGTGTGCCCGCCCCAGTAACCGGACGTCGTGACGGTCCAGCCGGCCAGGGAGTTGCGCCACGAGTCCGCGGTGGACTCCCACGACGTCGCGCTCGCGGTGTCGCCGTTGGCCCGGGCGAGGGCGCCCGCGGCGATCAGCCCGGCGATCTCGGCGGCCACCGACGACGGCGACTTGCCGTACTGCTCCTCCCACCGCTCGGTGGTGTCCGGGCCGGCCGCGACGATGTGGTTCGCCGTCGTCTTGACCTTGGCGTAGGTCGAGGCGTCGGTGAGGCCGGTCAGCCAGGCCAGCAGGATCGCGTCGGCGTCCTGGTCGAGCTGCTCGCAGCAGCCGAGCTGCTGGGCACTGGCGCCGGCGACGCCGGAAACCGGGCTGTAGCGCGGGAATGAGCCCGCCGGGTACGTCATGCCGTCACCCGCGGTCGGGCTGCCGATCCACTGGGAGTTCCAGAGGAACTGGGCCATCCGCTTGGCCTGCGCGCTGTCGCCGGCGGCGAGCAGGCCGGTCGCCTGCTGGTAGAGGTCGCGGCCCCAGACGCGGTGGTAGCCGTCGTTGAGCTGGTCGCCGTTGGTGAAGTTGCCCCACGGCGTCGCGAGGCCCGCGACGCTCGCGCCGGGGTGCTGCTTGTCCTCGGCGGTCTTGAGCGCCATCGCCGCGACGTAGTAGGCGCGACGCCGTTGCGTGTCACCGGAAACGCTCGCGGGCGCGGGTTTCAGCCCGCCCACGTAGGAGTTCCAGCCACTGCGGTAGGAGCTTGAAAGGGCGGTGAACCCACTGCTCAGCGAGCCGGTCGCGTTGGACGTGGCGGCCGCGGCGGTGCCGCCGTAGCCGAGCGCGACGGTGAACGTGGTGTCCGTGCCGACCGGGATCTGTCCACACTGGACGACGTTGCCGGTGCCGGAGATGGCGTCGAACTGGTTGTTCAGGGTCTTGTCGGCGCGCAGGTCGACCAGGCAGTCGCTGCCCGCGCCGCTGTAGCCATTGTCATGCGCGGTGAAGCCGGTCGAGACGCGCAGCGCGGAGATGACGGTGGTGGCCGTGCCGCCGAACAGCGTCTCGGTGCCGCTGGCCAGCAGGCCGTTGCCGTCCCACCAGGCGTTGTCGTTGGCGCCGCCGCCGACCATGGACGGGTTGGCCAGGAGGTACAGCTTGTAGCTTCCGCCGTCCAGGGATTGGAAGCGCGTGTTTCTCATGAGAGTCGCGCGGGTCGGGTCCGTGACGTAGTCCGTGGTGATGCGGTACTTGCCGCTCTTGGCGGTGTTGGTGACGGTGTACTGCAGGGCTTTCTCGTCGGGCATGCTCACGACGTGGTTCGTGGCGTCACGCTCCAGGTCGACGAAGGTGCTGCCGTCGGTGACGACGAACTGCATGTCTTGCATGTTGGGGACGTCGGCGCGCGGGTAGAAGACTTCGGAAGTGACGCCGTCGGCGACGGTGAACCACACGGGACTCGCGGTTGTCGTCGAGGTCCCGATGGCGGATTTGTTGCCCGTTGCCCAGGAGGCGCCGCCGCCGCAGCAGTCCGTTGCGGTGCCGCTTGCCTGGGCTGTGCCGGGCAGTGTGCCGGCCAGTAGGAGTCCTGCTCCGGCGCAGGCCAGGACTGCTTTCCACCTGATCATCGAGACCCTCCGACGGCGTTGTCGTCAATATGTTGCGAGCGGCAACATATTGGGCTACGTCCCGGTGACAGGCAATGTCCGATCGGGCTGGATCGATCCAGCTCTGGGCTGGACGGGGTAAGGCGACGTTCTGGTTCTCCGCCACCCCGGCGCCTGATTGTGACTACGGCCGGCAGCGCCGCGTCAAGGCGGGAAAGCGTGCCTTGACCCGGTGCCGCCGGCCGTGTTCTGGCTTCGGATCGGGGTTGCGGGGGGCCTGGGTTCCGAGGGCCGGGCTTAGGCGTCGGCGATGCGGTCCAGCCACTCCGCCAACAGCACGCGCTCCGCGTCGGTCAGCACCGCCGTGCCGTCGAGGCCGGCGCGCAACGCGATCGCGCGCTCCGGCAGGTCGGATCCCGTCGGCTCCTCGTTGCCGGCGAGGATTCGGCTCAGCACTGTCTCCCGGGCCGTCTCCGACAACTCGGCGTCGCGCTCCGCCTCCGGCGTTGCGATCAGGTTCAGCACCACGCCCATGCCCGTCGCGTGCACCAGCCGGGCCGCGCGTTCGACACTCACGCGGAGCCGGCCCGCCTGCGCGACGCGCTCGACGATGCTCCGCAGCATCGCCTCGGCCTCCCGGGCGGCCGGCGACGTGCGGCCTGGGCGTGCGTCGCCGTACATGAGCACGTAGAACTCCGGGCGCGACAGCCCGAACTCGACGTGCAAGTCCCAGCCGCGGCGGAGGTCCTCGACCGCGTCGCCGGTGGAGCCCAGCTCGCGCTTGCTCGTCAGGTACTCGTCGAACCCGTACGCGGCGACCGCGTCCAGCAGGCCGTCCTTGTCGCCGAAGAGGCGGTAGAGGGCCGGCGGCTGGACGCCCGCCGCCGCGCTCACCGCGCGCGTCGAGAGGCCGTCGCGCCCCTCCGCCACCAGCAGCGCGGCTGCCGCTTCGAGGATCCGCTCGCGGGTGTCCACCGCCGTCTTCGTCACCATGGTTCCAATGATAACAAATCCCGAGTAGCAGTCGTTCGGTATCGGTGATACGTTGTGTCAAGTATCAACGGAAACAGGGAGAACCCATGCACACCCGCACCCTCGGCCGGACCGGTCCGGCCGTCAGCGCCCTCGGTCTCGGCCTGATGGGCATGTCCGACCTCTACGGCCCGGCCGACGAGACCGAGTCGGTCGCGACGATCCACGCCGCCCTCGACGCCGGCGTCACCCTGCTCGACACCGGCGACTTCTACGGCATGGGCCACAACGAAATGCTGCTGCGCGACGCGCTGCGCGGCCGCAACCGCGACCAGGCGGTGATCAGCGTCAAGTTCGGCGCGCTGCGCGGCCCGGACGGCGCCTGGCTGGGCAACGACAGCCGCCCGGAGGCCGTCAAGAACTTCCTCGCCTACAGCCTGCGCCGCCTCGGCACCGACCACATCGACGTCTACCGCCCGGCGCGGCTCGACCCGGCCGTGCCGATCGAAGACCAGGTCGGTGCGCTGGCCGACCTGGTCCGGGCGGGCTACATCCGCCACATCGGCCTGTCCGAAGTCGGCGCGGAGACCCTGCGCCGCGCCGCCGCCGTGCACCCGATCTCCGACCTGCAGATCGAGTACTCGCTGCTCTCCCGCGGGATCGAGGCGGACATCCTGCCGGCCGCACGCGAGCTGGGCATCGGCGTCACCGCGTACGGCGTCCTGTCCCGCGGCCTGCTCAGCGGGCACTGGACGCCGTCGCGCGAACTGACCGCCGGTGACTTCCGCGGCTACAGCCCGCGGTTCCAGGGCGAGAACCTCGACCGCAACCTGGCGCTGACCGACGCGTTGGGCAAGCTCGCCGCGGGCAAGGGCGTCACGACCGCGCAGCTCGCCATCGGGTGGGTCGCCGCGCAGGGCGAGGACATCGTTCCGCTGGTGGGCGCCCGCACCCGCGCCCGGCTGGCCGAGTCCCTGGGCGCCGACCTCGACCTCACGCCCGACGACCTGGCGGAAATCGAGGCCGCCGTCCCGGCCGGCGCCGCGTCCGGCGACCGCTACGCCGCCGCCCAGCTCGATCACTTGGACAGCGAGAAGTAATCGATCGCGACGCGGTGGGCGAGGCGGCGCAGCAACGGCGCCGCCTCCGCCATGCACCGCGCCGGGTCCGGTTCGAGGTCGGTCAGCGCGTACGCGGCCGAGATGCCCGCTTCGGCCAGCTCCACTGTGGACAATTGGCAGCGTCCGGATACCGCGACGCACGGAATGCCCTTGGCCGCCGCGGCTCGAGCGACCCCGGCCGGGGCCTTGCCGGACAACGTCTGCGTGTCCAGCGAGCCTTCCCCGGTGACTACCAGCGAGGCTCCGGACAACGCGGCGTCGAAGCCGAGCAGGTCGAGCAGCAGCTCGATTCCCGGGCGCATCCGGGCGCCCAGCACAGCCATCGCGGCGAAGCCCACTCCCCCGGCGGCCCCCGCGCCGGGCTTCGAGGCGAACTCCGGCCCGATCTGAGACGCCCAGTGCCGCAACGCCGCGTCCAGCGTCTCGACGTCATCTGGGGACGCGCCTTTCTGCGGGCCGTAGACGCACGCGGCACCACGCGGCCCGTAGAGCGGGTTGTCGACGTCGCTAGCCAGTTCGATGTCCACTCCGGACAAGTCCAACCGGGACAGATCCACCGAAGCGAGCCGGGACAACGCCTCGCCGCCGAAGGGAAGCTCACGATCCGCGCCGTCCAGCAGCCGGGCCCCCAATGCGGCCAGCATCCCGGCGCCGCCGTCCGTGCCGGCGCTGCCGCCGACGCCGAGCACGATCCGGCGGCACCCCGCCCGCACCGCCGCCGCGAGCACGTCGCCGGTGCCGGCGCTCGTCGCGGTCAGCGGCGCCGGCGCCCCGGGCAGCCGGTGCAGCCCGGACGCCTCCGCCAACTCGACCACAGCCGTGTCCCCACGGACCGCGTAGGACGCCGTCACCGGCACGCCGGTCGGGCCGCGCGCCGGGACCCGCACGCGACGGAACCCGGCGGCGACGGCGGCGTCCACCGTGCCGTCGCCGCCGTCGGCCACCGGAAGTTCGTGCACCGTGAGGGACGGGTGGACGTCGGCGAGGCCGGAAGCCACCGCCGACGCCACCTCGGCCGCGGTCAGCGACCCCTTGAACTTGTCCGGTGCGACGAGGACCTTCACACGCTCGCCTTGTACGCCCGCCAGTCGCCGACTTCGGTGATGTCCCTCAGCGCGACGTGCGAGGTGTAGGGCCGCCGCAGCAGCATGGCGAACGCCGAACTGCCGTCGGCCAGCTCCACCACACCCAGCTCCAGCTCGTGGGGTTCGGACGGGAGCACCTTGTCCCGCAGGTCGTCCAGCGAGACGTCGTACACCTCACCGACCACCTCCGCGCCGCCGTGCGACACCGGGTACAGCGCCGGGCACTGCTCGCCGACGGCGTAGAACCGGTACTTCGGCGCGGTCTTCGCCGTCGAAACGAACGGGGAACCGTCGAGCAGGTGGTGCAGCGGTTCGCCGCGCATGGCGCCGCCGTTGAAGAACATCAGGGTCACCGGAACTCCTTAGCGGAAGAGGGCTTCGACGCCGTCGACGGCGAAGTACACCGCGAACACCAGCGCCAGCAGGGAAAGCAGCCAACCGGCCTCGCGCCACTTGCCGCGACCGATCTTGATCAGCACGAACGCGATCAGGCCGGCGCCGACGCCGTTGGTGATCGAGTAGGTGAACGGGATCAACGCGGCGGTCAAGAACACCGGGATCGTGTAGTCCGGGTCGTGCCACGGGATGTTGCGGCACTGCGCGACCATCATGCCGCCGATGACGACCAGCGCGGGTGCGGCGGCCTGGGCCGGAACGACCCCGGCGAGTGGCGTGAACAGCAGCGTCCCGGCGAACAACAGCCCGGTGACGACGCTCGCGAGACCCGTCCGGGCGCCTTCGCCAACACCTGCCGCAGACTCCAGGAACACCGTGTTCGGCGACGAACCGGTCACCCCGCCGGCGATCGCGCCCGCGCCGTCGACCAGCAGGATCCGGCCCATCCGCGGGACCTTGCCGTTCTTCGACAGCCCGGCTTCGTCCGAGACGCTGGTGATCGTGCCCATCGCGTCGAAGAACCCGGACAGCACCAGCGTGAACAGGAAGACCGTGGCCGCGAGCGCCCCCGCGGAAGCGAACCCGCCGAACAGATCGATGTGGCCGAAGAGCCCGAAGTCCGGCGCCGCGACGACGTGGTCGGGCAAGGCGGGAGTGGTGAGGCCCCAGCCGCCGACGCCGAACACCTGGTGCAACACCACGGCGAACACGGTGGAGACCCCGATGCTGATCAGCACCGCGCCCGGGACCTTGCGGGCCATCAGCACGATCATCAGCAGCAGGCCGAAGCAGAACACGACGATCGGCCAGCCGTGCAGGTGCCCGCTCGCCCCCAGCCGCACCGGGACCGTGGTCTCCGCCGCGTCCGGCATCCGGGTCACGAACCCGGCGCTGACCAGCCCGACCAGGGCGATGTAGAGCCCGATCCCGACGGTGATCGCCATCTTGAGCGGCCGCGGGATGGCGTTCATGATCCGTTCGCGGACGCCGCTGACCGCCATCAGCACGATGCACACGCCTTCGAGCACGACCAGCCCGAACGCCTGCGCCCACGTCATCGAGGGTGCCATCTGGAAGGCGACGATGCCGTTGATGCCGAGGCCGGCGGCCAGCGCGAGGGGCGCGTTGCCGACGACCCCCATCAGGATGGTCATCACGGCGGCGGCCAGCGCGGTCGCCGTGGTCACCTGCGCGGCCGAGAGCCGAGCGCCGGTGATGTCGGCGGAGGCGCCGAGGATGAGCGGGTTGAGCAGCACGATGTAGGCCATCGCGACGAACGTCGTGACGCCGCCGCGGACTTCGCGGCCGACCGTGCTCTGCCGGGCCCGCAGCTCGAACACGCGGTCCAGGAGCGTGCGGCGGGCTGGTTCGGGTACTTCGTCGAGGTCGGGCTCGTGGATCTCTACCTGGGTCATGCGTCCTGCCCTTGCCGGTGGGTGTGCTCGGCCAGGCCGAGGCACAGCACCGTGCCTGGGCGAGCGGGACGTTCGATTCGGTTGTGCTCCGGTCAGCTGGCCTTGTGGGTCAGTAAGCGGTGAGGTCAGTAGTCGGTGCGGTCGCTCTTGTCGAGCCAGGCCGCGAAGGGCGCGAATCCGTCCTTTGCGGACAGTCGCGTGACGGGGACCGTCCAGGTGTCGCGCGGACGGTCGAAGAGTTCGTAGAAGGCGCGGTCGTCGAAGCCGGCCCTGGCCGCGTCGTCGCGGTCGGCGGCGAAGAGGACCTTGTCGACGCGTGCCCACAGCGCCGAGGACAGGCACATCGGGCACGGTTCGCAGCTGGAGACGAGCACGCAGCCGTCGAGCTTGAACGTGCCGAGCGCCTGGCAGGCCGCGCGGATCGCGACGACTTCGGCGTGCGCGGTCGGGTCGAGGTTTGCGGTGACGCGGTTGACGCCGGTAGAGACGATCTCGCCGTCCTTCACGATCAGCGCGCCGAACGGGCCGCCGCCGTTCGCGACGTTGGTCTCCGCGATGCGGACGGCTTCGTCGAGCCATTCGGTCTCGGCGGAAATCGACGTGGTCATCTCAAACTCCTGTGATGTGTTCGGGGCGGATGGGGACGCGCGGCAGCTCGAGGCCGGTGGCCGCGCGGATGGCGTTGGCGATCGCCGGGGTCGCGGAGATCGTGGGTGGTTCGCCGACGCCGCGGACGCCGTAGGGCGCGTGCGGGTCGGGCCGCTCGAGGACGTCGACGCGCATCGGCGGCATGTCCAGGACGGTCGGGATGAGGTAGTCGGTGAACGACGGGTTCCGCACCTTGCCGTCCTTGACCAGGATCTCCTCCATCACGGCGAGGCCGAGGCCTTGCGCCGAGCCGCCCTGGATCTGGGCGACGACGGCGTCGGGGTTCATCGCCTTGCCGACGTCCTGGGCGCAGTCGAGCTGGACGACCTTGACCAGGCCGAGGTCCAGGTCGACGTCGACGATCGCGCGGTGGGCCGAGAAGCCGTACTGCACGTGGGCGTCACCCTGGCCGGTCTCCGGGTCGAGCGGGTAGGTCGGCCGGTGGTGGAACTCGCGGGTCTCCTCGATCGCGGTCTCCCCCAGCAGCTCGGCCAGGTCCGCGACGACTTCGCCGTCGGCCGCGACGACCTTCCCGCCCGTGAGCGACATGCCTTCCGAAGGCACCCCGAGCCGGGCGTAGACGGCCTCGGCGACCGCGCGACAGGCGTTGCGGACCGCGCCACCGGTGACGTAGGTCTGGCGTGACGCCGAGCTGGAACCCGCGTCGCCGACGCTCGTGTCGGCCGGGTGCACGCTCACCCGCGTCAGGCCCAGCTCGGTGCGGGCGATCTGCTGCTGCAGCGTCACCAGGCCCTGGCCGACCTCGGCCGCGGCGGTGTGCACCATCGCCACCGCCTCGCCGCCGAGCACCTCCAGCCGGACGCGGGCGGTCGAGTAGTCGTCGAGCCCTTCGGCGTAAGAGATGTTCTTGATGGTGACGCCGTAGCCGATCCCGCGGACGACGCCTTCGCCGTGCGTGGTGTTGGACGCGCCGCCGGGCAGCTCGCGGATGTCGCGTTCACCGGTCGGCTCGGGCGGCAGCGGCAGGTCCCGGACGCGCTGGACCAGCTCCGCGACCGGCGCCGGGAAGTCGACCACCTGGCCGGTGACCACAGTGGACCCTTCGCTCAAGGCGTTCAGGATCCGCAGGTCCGCGGGGTCCATGTCCAATGCGGACGCGAGCTTGTCCATTTGGGACTCGTACGCGTACGTCGGCTGGACCGCGCCCAGGCCGCGCATCGCCCCGCAGGTCGGGTTGTTCGTGTAGACGCCCCAGCCCTCGATGTGCGCGTTCGGCACGTCGTACGGGCCGACGCTGAGCGTGGTGCCGTTGCCGACCACGACCGGAGTCTTGGACGCGTACGCACCGCCGTCGAAGTACATCTTCGCCCGGACGTAGACGATCTTGCCGTCGCGGGTGGCGCCGTGCTCGTAGTACATCTTCGCCGGATGCCGGTGGACGTGCCCGAAGAACGACTCGAGGCGGTTGTAGCTCATCTTGACCGGACGCCCGGTGCGCAGCGCGAGCATGCACGAGTGGATCTGCATGGACAGGTCCTCGCGGCCGCCGAACGCGCCGCCGACACCGGACAGCGTCAGCCGCACCTTCTCCAGGGGCAGCCCCAGGGCCTTCGCCGTCTGGCGCTGGTCCACGTGCAGCCATTGGGTGGCCAGGTAGAGGTCGACGCCGCCGTCCTCGGCCGGCACCGCGAGCCCGGACTCCGGCCCGAGGAACGCCTGGTCCTGCATGCCGATCTCGTAGACACCGGAGACGACGACGTCGGCGGTCGCGGTCGGGTCGCCCTTGACGATCCGCTGGTGGCGGACCAGGTTCCCGTCCGGGTGCAGCTTCGGCACGGTGTCGTCGTGGGCCGCGCGCTCGGGGTCGGTGATCGGCTCGAGGACGTCGTACTCGACGACGATCTCCTTGAGCGCCTGCCGCGCGATCTCCGGGTGGTCGGCGGCCAGGATGGCGATCGGCTCGCCCTGGTAACGGACCAGGTCCGCGGCCAGGGCCGGGGTGTCCTGGTACTTGAGGCCGTAGACGTTCTCACCGGGTACGTCCTCGTGCGTGAGGACCGCGTGCACGCCGGGCTGGGCGAGCGCACGGGAGACGTCGAGGCGGACGATCCGGGCGTGCGGGTGCGGGCTGCGCAGGGTGGCGCCCCACAGCATGTCCTCGTGCCACAGGTCCGAGGAGTAGGCGAACTCGCCGCGCACCTTGAGTGTGCCGTCCGGGCGCAGCGGGCTCTCGCCGATGCCGCCGGCGATCGTGTCGTGCAGCTCCTGCGGGGAGCGGGCCGGCGCGCTCATCGGACCGCCTTCTTCGCGGCCGCGTCGCGGACGGCGTCGAGGATCTTCTCGTACCCGGTGCAGCGGCAGAGGTTCCCCGCGAGGGCCTCGCGGATCTCGACGTCGCTGGGGTCCGGGACTCGCTCGATCAGGTCGTGCGCGGCCACGAGCAGGCCGGGCGTGCAGAACCCGCACTGGACGGCGCCCTGTTCGACGAACGACTCCTGAACCGGGTCGAGCGCGTCGCCGTCTGCGAGCCCTTCGACGGTGACGACGTCGCGGCCCTCGGCCTGCCCGGCCGCGACCAGGCACGCGCACGCCGGAACGCCGTCGAGGTAGACCGTGCACGAGCCGCACTCACCCTGCTCACAGGCGTTCTTCGAGCCCGGCAGACCGAGCCGCTCGCGCAGCACGTAGAGCAGGCTTTCGCCTTCCCAGACGTTGTCCGCCCGGCGATGCTCGCCGTTGACGGTGACGTTCACGCGCACTTCGCGCTCCCTTCGCAGTATTCGCCCCAGGCCCAGGTCAGGGTGCGTCGAGCCATCACGCCCAGGGCGTGGCGCCGGTAGGCCGCACTCCCCCGGACGTCGTCGATCGGCGACGCTGCCCCGGCGACCAGGTCGCCGAAGCGGCGTTTCACCGAGTCGTTGAGTGCCCTCGGCGCGTCCCAGTTCAGCTCGCCGGCCAGGAACTCCTCGGCTTCGAGGGCCCGGCGCGGGGTGGGCGCGGCCGAGCCGACGCCGGTGCCGACGCGCCGTTGCTCCGGGTGCAGCGCCAGCCCGAAGGCGGCGACCGCGATGACCATGGCGTTGCGGGTGCCGATCTTGCTGAACTGCTGGGGCCCGGTGGCCGGGGCCAGCAGCACGGACGTGATCAGCTCGTCCGGCTCCAGGACGTTCTTCTTGACCCCCACGTAAAAATCCTTCGCCCCGACGATCCGGGTGCCGCGCACCGAGGCGATTTCGACCTCGGCGTCGGCGGCCAGCAGCGCTGGGTGCGCGTCGCCCGCCGGCGAAGCCGCGCCGAGATTGCCACCCACGGAACCGCGGTTGCGGATCTGCGGGGACCCGACGGTCCGCGCGGCCATCGCGAGGCCGGGCAGCTTCGGGCCCAACTCGGCGATGATCCGGGTGTAGGGCACGGCCGCGCCGAGCCGGATCCGGCCGCCCTCGGTGCCGTGCTCGTGCAGCTCGGCGACACGGCCGAGGTCGAGCAGGGCGCCGGGGCGGCGGTGGTCGAAGTTGAGCTCGACCATCACGTCCGTGCCGCCGGCGATCGGGACCGCACCGGGGCTCGCGGCCTTCGCGGCGAGCGCGTCGGCCAGCGTGGCGGGTCGGAGGAATTCCACTGTGGACGTCCTTTCGGGGCTGCTTCGTGAAGAAGTACACACGCTGGGGTGTGGCCGCGACCACGGCTAAACCCCTGAAAGAAGGGTGAATTTCGGGCCCTGGTTTGTACTTTCCGACAACAGCCTTCGTCCGCGCGCGGAAAGGCCGCCGTGCGAGGTCAGGGTCTCGCACGGCGGCCTGGGTCACCTGGGGGTCGTGAGTGCGTAACAGTGTTAGAACACTGTTACGCGGCAACTCGCGGCGCCAGGGCGCGATCC